>NZ_RZTG01000015.1:0-191319 GCF_003997175.1 Mesorhizobium sp. Primo-A | reverse complement strand
AGCCTCGCGGCGTCGTCGGGAGTGGTCAGCAATGCCGAGGTGTAGGCGCCGATGGCGACGAAGCCGGCAAGGCCGACATTGAACAGGCCGGTCAGGCCCCACTGCAAATTGAGCCCCAGCGTGACCAGCGAAAAGATCAGCGCGGTGGTCAGGAAGAAGGCGCCGTAGCCGATCAGATCCATCAGCGTTCCCTCACACCAAACAGGCCGATCGGCCGCACGAACAGCACCGCCATCAGGATGATGAAGGAGACGGCGGCGCGCCATTCGGCGCCGATCAGCTGCACGGCACCGGCCTCGGCGAGCCCGATGATCAGGCCGCCGAGCACGGCGCCGGGGATGCTGCCGATGCCGCCGAGAATGGCGGCGGCAAACATCGGCAATAGCATGTCGAAGCCCATGAACGGGCGGATCTGCACCAGGATGCCGATCATCACGCCGGCCACGCAGGCCAGCGCCCCGCCGATGACCCAGGTGACGCGCACCACGCTGGCGACGTCGATGCCGACGATGCGGGCCAGTGCCGAGTTCTGGCTCAGGGCCTGCATCGAGCGGCCGGTCTGCGTGCGCGTCATCAACAGATGCACGGCGAGCACCAGCACCGCGGTCAGCAGCAAAAGCGCGATCTGGTCTGATGTGATGCGGATGCCGAAGCCGACCGGCATGGCGATCTGGATCGCCCGGCTGAAATAGGTCGGCCGCGAGGTGAAGGTGAATTCGAGCAGGCTTCTCAGCGCCATCGAGGCACCGAAGCTCGCCATCACCACGATGATCGCCTGGCCTTGCGAGCGCAGCCGCGAAAACAGCACCTTGTCGAGCAGCAGCGCCAGCAAAGCGGTGAACGCCATGCCGACGACCAGCGCGACAATCAGCGGCCAGCCGAAGGACAGCGGTGCGATCGGTGCCACCTTGCCGACTGTCGCGCCGATGGCGCTGACGACGGCCAGCGTCGCATAGGTGCCCCAGGCCATGAAGTCGCCATGGGCAAAGTTCGAGAAGCGCAGGATCGAATAGGTAAGCGTCACGCCGATGGCGCCCAGGCCGATCATCGAACCCGTCAGCAATCCGTCGACGACAAATTGCAAGCTCATGCCCCACCTCCTGTGCCGGACTTGCGGGGGCGCTGGCCGAGATAGAGTTCGGCGACCACCGGATCGTTCCACAGCTCGGAGGCAATGCCCTCGTGCCGGTCTTTGCCTTCGACCAGCACATAGGCGCGGTCGCCGATGGCGAGCGCTGCCTTGGCATTCTGTTCGACGAGCAGGATGGTGACGCCGGACTTGCGGATGTTTGCCAGCATCTCGAACACCATCGAGACGAATTTCGGCGACAGGCCGGCCGACGGCTCGTCTAGCACCAGCACCTTGGGGTGGACGATCAGCGCCCGCGCAACGGCGAGCATCTGCCGTTGTCCGCCCGAGAGGTTGCCGGCGGCGGTGCGGCGCTGGCGGACGAGATCGGGGAAGGCGGCATACATCTCCTCGGTGCGCGCAGGAATCTCGCGCCGCTCAAGGATGCCGCAAGCAACTCTGAGATTGTCCTCGACCGACATCAGTGGGAAGATGTTTTCGGTCTGCGGCACGAAGGCCAGCCCGAGGCGCACCATGGTGTGGGCCGGCGCGGCAGTGATGTCCTTCCCGTCCAGAAATACTGTGCCGCCGGTGATCGGGACGAGGCCGGCGATGGCCTTGATGAAGCTAGACTTGCCGGCGCCGTTGGGGCCGAGCACCACGACGATCTCGCCCTTGGCGACGGTGATCGAGGCGCCGCGCACGATCGGCACGCCGGGCTCGTAGCCGGCTTCGAGGTCGCGGACATCGAGAACGATCTCGCTCATGCTGCGCCTCCGAGATAGGCCTCGATGGCGCGCGGGTCGCGAGCGACCTCTTCGGCCGTGCCTTCGCTGAGCAACTGGCCGCTCGCCATGACGAGGACGCGATGGCAGAGCCGCGTCACCATGTCGATATTATGCTCGATCAGCAGGAAGGTGATACCGCGCGCATTGATGTCGCGGATGCGGTCGATGATGACTTCGAGCAGCGTCGCGTTGACGCCGGCCGCCGGTTCGTCGAGCAAGATGATCGCCGGATCGGCCATCATCACGCGGGCGAGTTCGAGCAGCTTGCGCTGACCGCCGGAAAGCACGCGCGCCGGCTCATGCGCGAGATGGGCGAGGGCGACCAGTTCCAGCAGTTCAAGCGCCTTTGTCCTGGCGGCCCTTTCCTGCGCGGCGACGCGCCATGGCGTGACGAAATTGGCAAGCAGCTTTTCGCCGGCCTGACCCTGCGCCGCCAGCATGATGTTTTCGATCAGCGTCAGGTTGGGCAGCGGGCGCGGGATCTGAAACGTGCGGCCAAGGCCACGGCCGATACGCAGATGTGCGGCTTCGCCCGAGACGCTCGTGCCGTTGAGAAGGATTTCGCCGCTGGTCGGCAATATGCTGCCGGCAAGCAGGTCGAACATCGTCGTCTTGCCGGCGCCGTTGGGGCCGATGAGGCCGAGGATTTCGCCCGCTTTGACGTTAAACGAGACGTCGTTGACCGCGACAAGGCCGCCGAACCGCCTGACGACATTCCTTGCCGTCAGAACCGGCGCGCGGATTTCCCCTTGCCGTTTGGTTGCCTCGCTCATCAAACCCTCTGGCCGAAGACGATCGCTGCCGCCTCCTGATTATGATTTGTGATCACACTTGCGTTGATCACGCTATTCGGCTTTAATTTCCTCCGCAAGCCGAAAACCGGCCACGAACGGAATTCCATGCAAAAGGCTGCCATCGAAAAGAACAACGAGGTGATCGCGGCCCAGCTTGCGCCGGTCGGCCGCGAGACCGTGCAGGACCGCGTGTATTCCGAGCTGCGCCGCGCCCTGATTGGCGGCCTGTTCGAACCGAGCCAGGTGCTGACCATCCGTGGCCTGGCTGACGCCTTGGTCACCTCGACCATGCCGGTGCGCGAGGCGCTCGGCCGGCTGATCACGGAAAAGGCGCTGGAGGCGCTGCCCAACCGTTCGGTGCGCGTGCCGCCGATCACGCTGGAACGCCTCGACGATCTCCTGCGGGCTCGCATCCTGATCGAGGGCGAGGCGATCGCGCTGGCCGCCGCCCGCATGGGTCCGCGCCAGATCGCCACCATCGAAACCATCCTCGCCGAATGGGACGAGATGCGGGCTTTGAAACACAAGAAGGACGTCGACCGCGAAGTGACGCTCAACCAGAGCTTTCATTTCGAGATCTACCGCTCCTGCGGTTCGGCCGTGCTGATCCCGATGATCGAGAGCCTGTGGCTGCAATCGGGTCCCTGCATTCGTGTCGCCATCTACGCCTTCTCGGAAGCCGGCGAGGTCGACACCGCCCAATATCACCGCCGCATCGTCACGGCGCTGTCCACGCAGGATGCGCAGGCGGCGCGCGAGTCGCTGGTCGCCGACATCAGCCGACCCTTCACCTTCCTGCGCAGCAAGCTGCAGGCCGCCGCCGTGAAAGACCAGACATGACCGCCATCAGGATCACCGAGCCGCGCTCGCAGCTTTCCGTAACGGCATTGCTGCTGCCCGAGAAGGCGCCGGAAAACGCTGCCTTCCTCTTGGCCTACCTCGGCACGCCACGCGTTGTTCCGGGCATCCATGCGATGTGGACGGGGCCTGAGATTTCCTGTCCGGTTCCATCAGCCGACCTCGAGGGCCAGGCCTATGCAAAACCGTTGCCGGCCGAGAACGCGACGCTGAACCCGCAGCCGGGCGACATCGTACTGTCCTACGTGCCGCCACGCATGTGGGGCGGCAATCCCAATGCGATCTTCGACATTGGCCTCTACTACGGGCAGGGCGCGCGGCTCTTGTTCCCGATAGGCTGGCTGGCCGGCAGTGTGGTGGCGCAGGTGCGCGTCGAAGAGCGTGACCGGTTCGCCGCCGCGTGCGGTGTCATCCGCCGCAACGGCGCCTGCGATGTCACCTTCAGCCTGATGGAGGCCTGACATGGCCGACGACGGTTTCGAGCTGTTCGACCTTCGCGTCGAGGCGATCATCCCCAAGGACAAACCTATCTATTGCGGCGCCAAGGAAGGCGACTATTTCGAGCTCAAGGGCGAGATGCTGTCGATGCCGGCAGGGCAGGGTTTTTCGATCTATTCGATCGCCGCCGTGTTGCCGCTGCTGGCAGCCAAGCAGCGCCCAACCCACCCGAACGACTGGATGACCTCGGACGCCGAGATCGCTTGTCCCGATCCCAATTGCGGCAGCCGGCTGCGGATCGTCAGGGCCGCCAAGCGGCGGTTCAGCCACGCCGAGACGACGGCGGTGCCGCTGCCGAAAGAGGATGACCTTAGATGACCGCCAAGACCTTCGAACTCGGCCCCGGCTACACCATCTCGCGCGTCATTCGCGGCGGCTGGCAGCTGGCTGGCGGCCACGGCGCCATTGATCGCAGCCAGGCGGTGGCCGATCTGATCGCCACTTTCGATGCCGGCATCTGGACCTATGATTGCGCCGACATCTACACCGGCGTCGAGGAGCTGATCGGTGCCGCGCGCCTGCAGCTGGCCAGCGAGCGCGGCCTCGACGTCGCGGCCCGGATGAAGGTGCACACCAAGCTGGTGCCCGACCTCGAACGGCTGGCCAGTATCAGCCGCGACTACATCAGGCGCATCGTCGACCAGTCATTGCGGCGGCTGAAGACCGAGCGGCTCGATCTCGTGCAGTTCCATTGGTGGGACTATGAACAGCCGCGCTATGTCGATGCCATGGGCTGGCTCAACGAGCTTCGGTTGGAGGGCAAGGTGCGCAATCTCGGCACCACCAATTTCGACACGCCAAGGCTCGCCGAGATACTCGCTGCCGGCATCCCACTGGTCAGCCAGCAACTGCAATATTCCGTGCTCGACCAGCGCCCGGGCAACAGCCTGGCCGCGCTCGCAAAACAGAACGGCGTCAGCTTCCTCTGCTATGGCTCAGTTGCCGGCGGCTTCCTCAGCAACAAATGGCTCGGTGCGGCCGAGCCCGCCACGCCGCTCGAAAACCGCTCGCTGGTCAAGTACAAGCTGATCATCGATGATTTTGGCGGCTGGGAGCTGTTCCAGCACCTGCTGCAGGCGCTGAAGGCCGTTGGCGACCGCCACGGCGTTGACGTCGCCACCATCGCCAGCGCCTGGGTGCTGGAGCAGCCGCAAGTGGCGGCGGTCATCGTCGGCGCCCGCAACCAGGCCCACGCCATCGCCAATGCGAAAATCATGGACGTTGCGCTCGACGCCGAGGACCGGGAGCGGATTGCGGCCGTCATCGCGCAAGGCACCGGCCTCGAAGGTGACGTCTACACGCTGGAGCGCGACCGCCGCGGCCGCCACGGTTCGATCATGCATTACAACCTCAATGCGGGGAAGAAATGAGCGGCGAACCCTCCCTGTTTTCACGCGCCAGCGCCGAAATCATCGACCTGCACCGCTTCTTCGTCGACTGGTTCGTCGCCGCGCGAGCCAACACGGTGGACTTCGGCCGCTTCGAACGCGCCATGGGCAAGGACCTCAGCATGGTGGCGCCGGACGGGCAGATCCTCGATCGCGAAGCGGTCGTCGACCATGTCCGCGCAAGCCGTGCTTCCTGCGACGATGGTTTCGCCATTTCGATCGAGGACATCCGGCCCGGCTGGCAGGACGCGGATATTATCGTCGTCCTCTATGTCGAAGCGCAGCTGCGCGCAGGCAAGCACAGCCGCCGTCAATCGAGCGCCGTCTTCACCACCAGTTCATCGGCGCCCAACGGCGTCGAATGGCGACATCTGCATGAAACCTGGCTGCAGGTGCCGGAACGCTGAACAAGCTCCAGAGTTCAAATACAGTCGAGTAACGAAAGGGGAACAACAATGACAAAGACGATACTCCAACTCACCACAGCGCTGGCCCTCGTCACGATGGCGGGTGCTGCTCAGGCCGCCGACTGCAAGATCACCGTCGGCCTCGTCATGGAGCTGACCGGCCCGGCCGGTGAATACGGCCAGGCCGGCGCCAAGTCGGTCGAGATGGCCTTCCGCGACATCAACGGAGCCGGCGGAGTGCGCGGCTGCGATCTCGTCACCGACACGCGCGACAGCCAGAGCCAGGGCAACATCGCGGTCGACGCCGCCACTCAGCTTGTGCAGGTCAAGAAAGTGCCTGTGATCATCGGCGGCATCATTTCTTCGGTGTCGATCCCAATCCTGACATCGGTCACGGCACCGGCCAAGATCGTCCAGGTCTCCCCGGCATCGTCCTCGCCGACGCTCACCGCGCTCGGCCGCGACGGCAAGACCAACGGCATCTTCTTCCGCACCATCACCTCCGATGCGCTACAGGGTGTCGCCGCCGCCAAATATGCCATCGACAAGGGTTTCAAGAAGCTGTCGATCATCCACGTCAACAACGATTTCGGCGTCAACATGGTGGCCGAATTCTCGCGTGCCTACAAAGCGCTCGGCGGCACCATCGTCTCCGACACGCCTTACAATGAAAAGCAGTCGAGCTATGCCTCCGAAGTCACCGCGGCAATGGCCGGTGAACCGGACGGTCTCTACCTCGTCAGCACACCGGTCGACGGCGCCACGGTCGCCCGCACCTGGATCTCGCAGGGCGGCGTGCAGAAATTCCTGCTCAATGACGGCATGAACAGCCCGGACTTCATCGAATCCGTCGGCGCCGATTATCTGAAGGAAGCTTACGGCACGTCGTCCGGCACCAGCCCGACGGCCTCGACGGAGTATTTCACCAAGAACTATAAGGAATTCTCCGGCATCGAACCGACCAATCCGGCAGCCGACCGTTCCTATGACGCCGGCGCGATTGTTGGCCTCGCCATCGCCATTGCCGGCTCTGAGGACCCGGCCAAGATCAAGGACGCGATGTACAAGGCGGTCGATCCGGCCGGCACGCCGATCTTTGCTGGCAAGGAAGAGTTCGCCAAGGCGCTCGGCCTGATCAAGGACGGCAAGCCGATCCGCTACGAAGGCGTCATCGGCCCGGTCGCCTTCGATAAATATGGCGACATCACAGGCCCGTTCCGGCTGTGGAAGATCGTCGACGGCAAGGTAGCGACGGACGGTGAAATGACCACCGACGATGTCAACGCCTTGCAGGCCAAGCTTCAGTAAGCATCATTCCGTTTGGTCCGGCATCGATTATGTCAGCATCGATGCCGGGCCAAGAATATGGTTGCCTCATTGCGGCGCTCTTGCCCGGCACTCACGTCCGTTCCGTCGCAACTTGCCTGGGGATGAGAAAGCGGGCGGCGAGCACGCAGAGCAGCACGGTGAACATCAGGATCAGCGCCACCAGCGCATTGATATCGGGTGAGAAGCCAAGCCGCATCATCGCCCACAGCCTGACCGGCAGCGTGCTTTGCGTGCCAGTGACCAGGATGGTGATCATGGTCTCGTCGAATGACAGGGCGAAGGCCAGGATGGCGCCGCCGACCATGGCGCTCGACAGGTTCGGCAGGATGATGCGCCAGAAGGTCTGCCAGCCCGTGGCACCGAGATCGTAGGACGCTTCAACCAGCGTGCGGCTCATCGACTGCAGCCGCATCAGTACCGTGCGGTAGACTATCGCCAACACGAAAACCGTATGGCCGATAACGACCGTCAGCAGCGAGCGTTCGAGGCCGATCTCGCGGAAGAAGATCAGCAGCGCCAGGCCGCTGATGATCGGCGGCATCAGGAACGGCAGGAAGATGATGAACTGCAGCAGCGAGCGTCCGGAACGGCGCCCATGATAATAGAGCGCCAGCAGCGTTCCGCTGACCACCGACAGGATGACGGTGCAGACGCCGACGATCAGCGTCGTGCGCAGAGCGACCAATATGTCGTGGTTTTCAGCCAGCGCCACATAGGTCGACAGGGTCGGCGACGACCAGTCGACGGAGCCATGCGAAATGGTGAAGAACGACGACACGATCGGCACGAACAGTGGGCTGTAGAGCAGCACCGCAACCAGTGTCGTGATCACGGCCAGAAAGATCGTGGACAGTCGGGGCAGGGCGCTCATACCGAAGTCCCCGGGTTGCGGCCAAAGCGTTCGCCGACGAGGATTGCGGCGATCACCACGACGGCCAGCGCCACCGACAGCGCCGCGCCGAACGGCCAGTTATAGGCCGTGCCGAACTGGCTGTAGAGGATGCGGCCGAAGGTGAAGCCGCTGATGCCGCCGACCATTTGCGGCGTCAGGAAATCGCCGATCGCCAGCACGAAGACGAAGCTCGCCGCCGAAGCGACGCCGGGCAGGCTGAGCGGCAAGGTGATGCGCAGGAAGGTCTGCAAGCCGCTCGCGCCGAGATCGTCGGATGCGCGCAGCAGCACCTGCGGAATCCGCTCCAGCGACAGGAAGATCGGCAGGATGGCGAAGGGGATCAGGAGCAGGGTCAGCGTCAAAAGGATGGCGTTCATGTTGAACACAAAAAGCGTCGACGGTTCCTGCAGGATACCAAGCGCCACCAGCGCCTTGTTGAGGAAGCCGTTGAGGCCCAGGATGCTGCGGATCGCATAGATCTTGATGACGTAGCTCATCAGCAGTGGCACCAGCAGCAGCATCAGCAAGGCGTAGCGCCAGCGGCCTTTCAGCGTCGTCAGGAAATAGGCGGCGGGATAGGCAAGCAGGATGCAGATGATGGCCACCGACACGCACAGCACGATGGTGTTCCAGAACACCGGCAGAAAGACCGGATCGGTGAAGAACCTGACATAGTTGCCCAGCGACAAGCCGTAGACGATCGTGCCCTGGTCGACGCTGAAGAAACTGTAGCCGAGGAAGATCGCCAGCGGCACCAGGACGAAGACCACCGGCAAGGCAAACGCCAGCACCGTCACCAGCAGTGACAGCCGTCTTTCCGCAGGCAGTGTCGATCCGGCTTCGCTCATGCCAGCACCAGATGGCCTTCATGCGGCGCAAACGAAAGCGATACAGCCTCGCCGGATTTGAGCGCGCTGCCGTCGACGCGGCTAGGCACGCGCAGCCGCAAGCGCTGCGCGGCATTGTCGGCGCCGGCCATGATGGTGGCGACGGTCGACGAGCCGGCAAAGGCCAGATCGGAGATCGTGCCGGAAAAACGGTTGTCGGTGTCCTTTGCATCCGCAAGGTGCAAGGCTTCTGGACGGAACGCGGCGTAAGCGCTGGCGCCTTCCGCTGCGGCTTTCAAATGCGGCTGGTCGCTGATCGAACAGATGAGGCGCCCGAGCGCCGTCTCGATCGATCGCAGCTCGCCCTGGACCGGTCCGAGTTTCCCGGCCACCAGATTGTTCTCGCCGAAGAAACGCGCGACGAATTCGCAATTCGGTCTGTAGTAAAGGTCGTGCGGCGTGCCGAGCTGGCGGATATGGCCGGCCTCCATGACGCAGATCCGGTCGGCCATGCCGATGGCTTCTTCCTGGTCATGGGTGACGAACAGGAAGGTGGTCCTGATTTCGCGCTGGATGGACTTTAGGAACACCTGCATCTGCCGGCGCAGTTCGAGGTCGAGTGCGGCGAGCGGCTCATCGAGCAGGATCAGGCGCGGCTGGCAGATCAGCGCACGGGCGAGTGCGACGCGCTGGCGCTGACCGCCGGAGAGCTGCGCCGGAAAGCGGTCGGCGAAACGCCCGAGCTGGACCAGTTCCAGCGCCTCCGCGACTCGGCGCGCGATTTCCTTGCGCTGGACATGGCGAACCGAAAGCCCGTAACCGACATTGCCGGAAACGGTCAGGTGCGGGAACAGCGCATAGTCCTGAAACACGGTGTTGAACGGCCGCCGGTTGATCGGCATGCGGCTGATGTCTTGCCCATCCAGGCGTATCTCGCCCGACGTCAGGGGTTCCAGCCCGCCGATCAGCCGCAGCACCGTGGTCTTGCCGGAGCCGGATGGTCCAAGAACGGTGAGGAACTCACCGTCCTTGATCGACAGGTCGATGTCGTGCAGCACGGGGACCGTGCCGTAGGATTTCGAGACGGACCGCAGCGTCAAGAGGTCGGTGTTCTGGTTCATGAAATACTCTCGCATACGCTTCGGCGGTCCGGAACCTCCGGACCGCCGGGTCCTTCGAAGGCAGAGGGCACAAAGATCAGGGCGTTGCCTTGACCTCGTTCCACATGTCCGAACGCTTGAGCGGGTCCTCGACATTGTTGAGCCAGACCAGCTTGTCGTTGCCGCCGGCGCTGCCGGTTTCCGTCACCGTGTTGCCGAAGCCGGTGCGCTCGGAAAGCTCGCCGCCGACCCTCTTGCTCAGCATGAAATCGATCCATTTCTCGGCTGCCGCATTATCACGGACACCCTTGGAAATGACCCAGTTGTCGAGCCAGGCAAGCGCGCCCTCGCTCGGATTGACATAGGCGACATGGGCGCCGATCTTCTGCAGCGCCTTGACCTGCTGCTGGCCGTAATTGGCCCAGATCAGGGCCACATCATTGTTTTGGTAGATCTGCTGCGCCTCGTCGGCGGTGGTGTAGAAGCTGAGCACGTTGCGCTTGAGTTCGACCAGCTTGGCCTTGACTGCAGCCATCTGCTCTTCATTGAGGTTGAACGGATCCTTGTAGCCGAGCGTCAGTGCGGTGAACGAGAAATTGTGCTCGCCATTATCATACGCCAGCACCTTGCCCTTGTAGGCCGGGTCCCACAGAACCGACATCGAGGTCGGCGCCGGCTTGATCTTGTCGGTGTCGTAGATCAGGCCGATGGAGTCGAAGCAGAACGGAATGCCGTAGACCTTGCCGTCCTTGGTCACGCCGCTGACCGCCGTCAGGTCGCGGAAGCGCGGCAGCACGTCTTTCTGGTTGGCGAGCTTGGTGACGTCGATCGGCGACACCAGGTCAG
This sequence comes from Mesorhizobium sp. Primo-A, assembly GCF_003997175.1. Taxonomy (NCBI): domain Bacteria; kingdom Pseudomonadati; phylum Pseudomonadota; class Alphaproteobacteria; order Hyphomicrobiales; family Phyllobacteriaceae; genus Mesorhizobium; species Mesorhizobium sp. Primo-A. The sequence continues at coordinate 180,523 of NZ_RZTG01000015.1, read as the reverse complement.
CCTTGATGTAGCGCTGCAACTGGGCGGTGTTGACAGCAAAGACGTCGAAGTCCTGGCCCTCGCTGCCCTTGATCTTGGCCCAGATCTCGTCGTCGCTGCCGATGAAGACGACATCGACGCCGATGCCGGTCGCGGCGGTGAAGTCCTTGACCCAGTCGGCATCGGCGTAGCCGTCCCAGGCCAGTACCCGAAGGTTCGCGGCGAGCGCCGCCGATGTCATCAGGCCGATGCTGAGCCCGATTGTCGCTAGTCTTAAAAACGCTTTCCTCAGTCCCATTTTTAATCTCCCATTATCGTTCTGGTGGACCGTAATTTTCGGGCCTGCGCCGTCACAGCTGGGTAACAGCGACCAGTCCCTCGTCCGGCACCGACACCATCCGGTTGCGCAGTGGCTTGCCGAACGTCTGTGCCTGGATTTCATACTCGTCGCCGGAAGCCGTCTTGACGCCGGAGGCGTAGCTCATCACCGCCGCGCCGAAGAAATAGGCGTGCAGGTCGCCCGCCCTGCGGTGCATCGGGTAGCGGAAATGGAAGTGTTCGAGATTGGCGATCGAGTGCGACATGTGCGCTTCACCCGACAGGAACTCCTGCTCCCAGATAACAGTGCCGTTGCGTAGGATGCGCGAATGGCCGCGCACTTCTTCGGGCAGGTCACCGATCAGCAGTTCCGGACCAATCGAGCAGGAGCGCAGCTTGGAATGGGCGAGATAAAGGTAGTTCTCGCCCTCCGTCACGTGGTCGGAATATTCGTTTCCGAGCGCATAGCCGATGCGATAGGGATGGCCATCGGGTCCATTGACATAAAGCCCGACGATCTCGGCTTCCTCTGCACCGGCTTTCGCGAATGCCGGCATCGGCAGCGGTGCGCCGGGCGGGACAACGCAGGTGCCGACGCCCTTGAAGAACCACTCTGGCTGAATCCCGATCTTGCCGGAGCCAGGCTTGCCGCCCTCCAGCCCCATGCGGAAGATTTTCAAGGAATCGGATTCGTCGGCACCTTCGCCATGGGTCAGAACATGCATCTGGTTGCGCGCGGCGGCACTTCCGGTGTGGGTGAGGCCGGTGCCGGTGACCAGGAAGCGCGCCGGTTCGGGATGGTCGACCGGAGCGAGCACCTGCCCATCGCGCAACAGTTGGTCGTAGTCGATTTTCGCCGTGCCGGTCCGCTTCTCGACCAGCGCTGCGATCGACGTGCCCTGGGCAATTGCCGCTTCGGCCAGTTCCAGCACGCTGCTGGTCTTTTCGAGCGGGTGCAGATGATTGCCGTCATCGCAGACGCGGCCCACCCGTCTGCTGCCGTCGGCCATTCTGAACTGAACAAGACGCATGAACTAACCTTCTTCCTTTGAAACCGTACGGATCACACCCAGCCCGCATCGACGATGAACTGCTGGCTCGTGCACATGCGGCTGTCGTCGGCGGCGAGGAACAGCGCCATGCGCGCGATATCGGAGGGTTGCAGCCGGTCGGGCAGGCACTGCCTTTCCGCGATCTGGCGTTCGCCGGCCGGGTCCAGCCACAGGCGCATCTGGCGCTCTGTCATCACCCAGCCCGGCACCATGCAGTTGACGCGGATGCGCTCAGGGCCAAGCTCGCGGGCCAGCGCCCGCGTCATGCCGTAAATACCCGCTTTCGCGGTGACATAGGCTGGGCAATCCGGATCGCCGACCATCCAGGTGATGGAGCCGAAGTTGATGATCGAGCCGCCGCCCTGCGCGCTCATCTGCGGACGCACTGCCTGCGCCGCGAAAAACTGGTGGCGCAGATTGACCGCCATGCGGTCGTCCCAATAGGCAACCGTCACATCCTTGGTCTGGTGGCGGTCGTCATTGCCGGCATTGTTGCACAGCGCTTGGATGGGGCCATTGTGCTGCATTGCCTGCACGGTTGCCGCCTGCAACTCTTCGACGTTGCGCAGGTCGCATGGAATGAACAGCGGCGCGGCATGTCCGTCGGCCGCAATCGCGTCGACCAGACGTTGGGATGGTTCTTCGGCCATGTCAACGAAGGCGACGCGGCTGCCCTGGGCGCAGAAATGGCGCACCAGGCTTTCGCCGATGCCGCTGCCGCCGCCTGTTATGAAGACGCTGCGGCCCTTGAGGCTTGGATAGATCGCGTAGCCGATTTCATCCGTCATCGCGCGCCTCTCTAGTGCGAATGTCGAGGAATGCCGGCATCGCGCCGGCCGACGAGAAAGTCGAAATCGCAGCCCTTGTCGGCCTGCAGCACGCGCTCGACATAAAGGCTCTGGTAGCCGCCCTCCGGCGACGCCGGCGGCTTCCAGTCACGCCGGCGGATGGCGAGCTCCTCTTCCGACACCAAAAGTTCCAACCGGCGGCCGGCGACGTCGAGCTCGATGAGGTCGCCGTCGCGCACCAGCGCCAGCGCGCCGCCTGCGGCTGCTTCCGGCGCCACATGCAGAACCACGGTGCCGTAGGCGGTGCCGCTCATGCGCGCGTCCGAAATGCGCACCATGTCGGAGATGCCTAGCTTGAGCAGTTTGGCCGGCAGCGGCATGTTGCCGACCTCGGCCATTCCGGGATAACCGCGCGGCCCGCAGTTCTTCAGCACCATCACCGAGGTGGCGTCGATGTCCAACTCCGGATCGTCGATGCGGGCGTAGTAATGCTCGATGTTTTCGAACACCACCGCCTTGCCGCGATGCTGCATCAGCTCGGGCGTTGCCGCGGACGGCTTGATGACCGCGCCGTCAGGCGCCAGATTGCCGCGCAGGATCGAAATGCCGCCTTCCTTGGTCAGCGGCTGGCTCAGCGGCCGGATCACCTCGCTGTTGTAGTTCGGCGCGCCGTCGATCAATTCACCGATGGTCTTGGCGCTGACGGTCATGGCGTCGCGATGAAGAAGCCCCACTTCATCAAGCGACGCCATGACCGCAGCTAGCCCCCCGGCGTAGTAGAAATCTTCCATCAGGAACCGGCCCGACGGCATCAAATCGACAATAGTTGGAACGTCACGACCTAGGCGGTCCCAGTCTTCGAGGCTGAGATCGACACCGATCCGGTTGGCGATGGCGATCAGATGCAGCACCGCATTGGTCGAGCCACCGATCGCGCCGTTGACGCGAATGGCGTTCTCGAACGCTTGCCTGGTGAGGATCTCCGCGATCCTAACGTCCCTGCGCACCAGATCGACGATCTGGCGTCCGGCCATCTGGGCGAGCACGCCACGGCGCGAATCCACCGCCGGGATCGCGGCATTGTCCGGCATGCCGATGCCGAGCGCTTCGACCATGCTGGCCATGGTCGAGGCTGTGCCCATCGTCATGCAGCTGCCCGCCGATCGGCTTTGGCCCTGCTCGGCGGCGAGAAAGTCGGCAACCGGCATGCGGCCGGCTTTAACCTCCTCGGCGAATTTCCAGACATGGGTGCCCGAGCCGATATCCTGTCCGCGGAACTTGCCGTTGAGCATCGGCCCGCCGGAAACGGCGATGGTCGGCAGGTTGCACGACGCAGCCCCCATCAGCAGCGCCGGTGTGGTCTTGTCGCAACCGACCAGCAGGATGACGCCATCGATCGGATTGCCGCGGATGGACTCTTCGACATCCATGCTGACCAGATTGCGAAACAGCATGGCGGTGGGGCGCATGTTGCTCTCGCCCAGCGACATCACCGGGAATTCGAGCGGCAGGCCGCCGGCTTCATAGACGCCGCGCTTGACGTGGTCCGCCAGCGCCCGCAGGTGGGCATTGCACGGGGTCAATTCCGACCAGGTGTTGCAGATGCCGATCACCGGGCGGCCGTCGAAAGCGTCGGCGGGAATGCCCTGGTTCTTCATCCAGCTGCGGTGCATGAAGGCGTTCTTGCCCTCACCGCCGAACCAGGCCTCGGACCGCAGTTTGCGTTTGGTGTCGGTCACGATGTCTGTTCCCGTTCCTGGCGGCGCTTGTTGCGGTTTTCGACGCTGCGGCGCACGTCCTCCTCGGCATTGTCGATGAGGACCAGCAGCGCCTTTTGTGCGCCGGTCGCGTCGCCGGCGGCGATCTTTTCGGCGACTTCCCGGTGCAGCGGCAATGAGGGGCGCTGCCCTTCCGGATTGTCGTTGGAAAGACGAAAGCTCGTCACCAATGCGGTTTCGACCAGTGCCGCCAGCGAGCCGATCAGCTCATTGCCGGTCATGCGCAGTATGGTCTGGTGGAACAAAAGGTCAGGCTTGGCGAAGCGGTCGCCGTCGTCGACCACCGCCTCCATTTCGACCAGAGCTGCATTGATCTCGGCGATCTGCGATGGCGTGGCGCGCTGGGCCGCAAGCGCTGCCGACATCGGCTCGATGGCCCTGCGCAATTCGAACAGCGCCCGGACATCGTCGGCGCTGACACCGCTGGCATAGCGCCATGACAGGACGTCCGGGTCGAGGAAATTCCAGTCGGCACGAGGACGCACCCTTGTGCCGGTCTTCGGCCGCGATTCGACCAGCCCCTTGCCCGCCAACACCTTGATCGCCTCGCGCAGCACCGTGCGGCTGACCCCCAGCATCTCGCTTGAATCGTCGGCATTGGGCAGTGCCTCGCCGGGCAGGAAATCGCCTTGAACGATGCGCAATCCGATTTGCTCGACGACGGTCGCATGCAGAGCGGTGGAGCCGCTGGAAACCGCCACCGCGACTCTCGACGTACGCGCCATACTGAAAGATTTGTTATTCTTCATACTATTCATATGATATGTCTTATCGGCATTGCGATTGGAGTCAAGGGATGGGGGAGTGCCGATGACAAAGAATTCCGCTGCCGTTGCCGAGCAGCACCAAGGGCTGATCTCGATCAGCGACGGCATTGCGACCGTGGAGATCGCGCCGGCCGCCGGCGGCGCGCTGGCGTCGTATCGCTGGCGGCAAAACGGATCCGTCGTGGATTGGCTGCGCCCTGCGGATCAGGCGGCGATCGACGGCCGCGATGCCGGCGCCATGGCCTGCTTCCCGCTGGTTCCCTATTCCAATCGCATAAGGCACGGCCGCTTCGCATTCGCAGGCCGCACCGTCGAACTGCCGACCAGCCCGGACGATCCACATCATGAGCATGGCCATGGCTGGCGTCGGCCATGGACCGTCGTGCGGCACGAAGCCAGCGCCACTGTCCTATCCTATCGCCATGCCGCCGATTCCTGGCCGTGGAGCTATGAGGCAAGGCAAGAGATCTCGCTGGTCAATGGCAGCCTGATCACCGCCATCTCGCTGCGCAACCTGTCGGACGCGCCGATGCCGGCCGGGCTCGGCCTGCATCCCTATTTCCCATCGACACCGTGGACGCATGTCCAGGCGCGGGTGTCCGGCATGTGGGAGACCGACGCGGAAATCCTGCCCACCCGGCACGTCCTGCCGCCTGCAGGCTCCAACCCGACCACGGGCTTCGACGTGTCGGAGACGGACTTCGACACGGTCTTCACCGGATGGTCGCGCCGCGCCCGGATCTCCTGGCCGGAGCATGGACGGCAACTGGACATCGAGGCCGAGGCGCCACTCGATTTCCTTGTCCTCTACACGCCGCCCGGCGAGCCGTTCTTTTGCGCCGAACCGGTCAGCAACATCACCGATGCCTTCAACCGCAGGGCTGACACGGGCATCGAGGCCGGCTGTATCGTACTGGCGCCCGGGCACATGCGGTCCGCAAGCGTTCGCTTCACGCCTTCGCGGGAGATCTGATCGCCAGTCTGAGCCGCATCAACTGCTTTGCCTCGCCGCTTCGCGGATGGTCTGCAACAGGATGGAGAAGGCCGGCGAGGGCGCCGTGTCGGTCCGCATCGTCAGGCCGACCGGTCCCTTGGTTTCCTCGGTGTTGACCGGCAGGGCGACGAAGGCGCCACTGCCGAGTTCATTGGCGACGACACCGGCCGAAATGATCCAAACCGCATCGCTCTGCCGCAGGAAGGCGCGGCCGAAGGAGTCCGAGACGGTTTCGATCTCGGTTGCCGGCGCCGTCATGCCGCTGGTGATGAACAGGCGGTCGACGAAAGGGCGGATGACCGATTCCCGTGTCGGCATCAGCGCCGGGAACTCGTCGAGCCGCGCGAACACGTCCTGTCCGGGCTCAAGCAGCGGATGTCGCGCCCGCACCACGAACAGCACCTGTTCGGAGTAGAGATGCTCGAAGAAGAAGCCGGTCATGTTCTCCGGCGCCGCCAACCGTCCGACGACGAGATCGAGCGCGCCGGTGCGCAACTGTTCGAGCAGCACCGCGTTCTCGCCGGTGACGATCTTGATCGCCGCACCGGTGCTCTCTTTGAGGAACAGGCTCATGGCAAGCGGCATCACCCGCGCCGACACCGTCGGCAGCGCGCCGATGCGGATCGGGTGCCGGTTGACCGCTCCGTCCTGGCGGACGGAATCGACGCCTTGCTTGAGCGCCGTGATCGCCATGGCGGCGTGGCGAAGGAAGATCTCGCCGATGCGCGTCAGTCGGATGCCGCGGCCGTCGCGCTCCACCACCGCAACCCCCAGCGCCTCTTCCAGTTCGCGCAATGTCTTGGTCACGGCCGGCGGGCTGACATGCAGCAAGTCAGCCGCTCGCGCCACGCTCCCCTGCCGCGCAACTTCCAGGAATGCCTGCAGGTGACGGAACCGAATGCGGCTCTCGGACATGGATTCGATAACCCCTGAGTTAATGAAACGCCAAAAAATATCATTTTACCGAACCAAACGCCTTGTGCAATGTGAGGGCGGAGGATCGAAACCGTGCCATTCGTCACCATCGGCGGCATCACGCTGCACCATCGCCACATCAAGGCGACCGGCAATGCGCGCCCAATCATATTCATCAATTCGCTCGGCACCGACTTCCGGATCTGGGACGAAATTGTCTCGACGTTCGATGGTGAAATGCCGCTGCTGGTGTATGACAAGCGCGGCCACGGACTGTCCGACATCGGCGACATCAGGTCGATCGACGATCACGTCGATGACCTCTCGGCGCTCATCGATCATTTCGGCTTGAGCAAGGTCGTGCTGTGCGGCCTGTCGGTCGGCGGCATGATCGCGCAGGGGCTCTATGCCAGGCGGCCTGAAATCGTCGAAGGCCTGATCCTTTGCGATACGGCACACAAGATCGGCACGACAGACAGCTGGAACACACGCATCGCGACCGTCGAAAGCAAGGGCATCCAGGCGATTGCCGATGGCGTGCTCAAAGTGTGGTTCACCCCCGCCTTCCACGCGGCGCGTCAGGCCGAGCTCGACGGTTACTGGAACATGATGACGAGGCAAGCGCTTGCAGGTTACGTAGGGACTTGCGCGGCCGTTCGCGATGCCGATTTCACCGATGCTGCACGCCGCATCGCGGTGCCGACGCTCTGCGTCGCCGGCGACCAGGATGGCTCGACACCTCCCGATCTCGTCCGCTCGCTGGCCGCGCTGATCCCCGGCGCGCGCTTCGAAATCATCCGCGACGCTGGACACATTCCTTGCGTCGAACAGCCTGAAGCGCTCACCGCCCTGATCCGCGGCTTTATCGCGTCGCTTGCCCCTGGAGCAGAAACCCATGGATGAAGTCCCCGGCAACGCAACCAGATATCGCACCGGCCTCGCGGTGCGGCGCTCGGTGCTTGGTGACCGCCATGTCGACCGCGCCGAGGTCGCCGCCACCGATTTCGACCAGCCTTTCCAGGAGTTGATCACCGAGGCCGCCTGGGGAACCGTGTGGGCGCGGCCGGGCTTGACCAGGCGTGAGCGTTCGATCGTCACGCTGGCGCTGCTGGCCGCACTCGGCCATGATGAGGAGGTTGCTATGCATGTGCGCGCCACCGTCAACACCGGTGCCTCGCGCGACGATATCTGCGAGGCGTTCCTGCATGTCGCCATCTATGCCGGCGTGCCGGCCGCCAACCGTGCCTTCAGAATTGCCAAGGACGTGTTTTCGGAAATGGACGGAAGCCAGAATGACCGCTGAGTCCGGCTCGAACCGAAGGCCCGAGACCGGCGCCTTCTTCCAGCGCGACCGGACCTGGCATCCACCTGTTCTGACACCGAATTACAAGACCTCCGTGCTGCGCTCGCCGCAGAAGGCGCCGCTGCCGTTCGACAACACGCTGTCGGAGATTGCAGGCCCGGTCTTCGGTCACGCCATGCTCGGCAAACTCGACGCCGACCTGATCCACAATTTCGCCAGGCCCGGCGAGAGCGCGCTCGGCGAGCGCATCATCGTCCATGGCCGGGTGCTCGATGAACGCGGCGTTGGCGTACCCGGCGCGCTGCTCGAATTCTGGCAGGCCAATGCCGGCGGCCGCTACCGCCACAAGAAGGACGGCTATCTGGCGCCGCTCGACCCGAACTTTGGCGGCTGCGGGCGCGCCATAACAGGCGAGGATGGCGGCTACGCCTTTCGCACTGTCAAGCCCGGCCCCTATCCCTGGCCGAACGGGCCGAACGACTGGCGGCCCTCGCACATCCATTTCTCGGTCTTCGGCCACGGCTTTGCGCAGCGGCTGATCACGCAGATGTATTTCGAGGGTGATCCGCTGATCTGGCACTGCCCGATCGTGCGCGGCATCCCCGACAAGGCCGCCGTCGAAACGCTGATCGCCACGCTCGACATGCAGGCGACGATCCCCTTCGACGCGCGCGCCTACAAGTTCGACATCGTGCTGCGCGGGCGCCGCGCGTCGCTGTTCGAAAACAGGCTGGAGGGCAATTGATGGCCCAGTCGCTCGACCGGCTCAGGGAAAGCCCCTCGCAGACCGCCGGACCTTATGTTCATATCGGGCTGACGCCCAATTTCTGCGGCATCGGCGGCGTCTATGCGACCGACCTTGGTGCGACCATGGTCAACGACAAGACCAAGGGGGAGCGCATCGGCCTGCGCATCCGGGTGCTCGACGGTACCGGCACGCCGCTCAAGGATGCGCTGATCGAGATCTGGCAGGCAGATGCGGATGGGCTCTACAATTCGCCGGCTGAACTGCGCGGCGCGGCCGATCCGAACTTTTTCGGCTGGGGCCGTTGCCCGACCGACATGGACACCGGTCTGTGCACGTTCGAGACGATCAAGCCGGGCCGCGTGCCGTTCAGGGACGGAAGCCTGATGGCCCCGCACATCACCCTCTGGATCGTCGCGCGCGGCATCAATCTCGGCCTGCACACACGGCTGTATTTTTCCGATGAGGAAAAGGCCAATGCCGGGGATGCGATCCTGGCGCGCATCGAGCACCGCGTCCGCGTGCCGACGCTGATCGCCGAGCGCAACGGCGATATTTATGTTTTCGACATCCATCTCCAGCGGGAGAAGGAAACGGTCTTCTTCGACAGCTGATGGTCAGGAGGAGCAGGATATGACCGTATCGCCCTTCGACCATCCACTGCTCTCCGCTCTTCTCGGCGACGAGGAGGCGAACCGGCATTTTTCCATCGAGGCGGAAATCGAGGCGATGCTTGCCTTCGAGCGGGCGCTGGCGCAAGCGGAAGCTGAAAACGGGATTATCACCAAGGATGATGCCGCCGCGATCGTGGCCGCACTTGCCACATTCCGGCCCGACACCGCCTTGCTGCGGGCTGCCGTCGCCAAAGACGGCGTCATTGTGCCGGAACTGGTACGCCAGATCAGGGCGGCGGTCGGCGAACCGCATGGCGACAAAGTGCATCTCGGCGCAACCAGCCACGATGTCATCGATACCGGCCTGGTGTTTCGGCTGAAGTCCATCGTCGAGCATCTCGGCCTGCTCCTGACCGAGACCATTATACGGCTCGTCTCGCTCGAAGAGCGGTTTGGCGGCAGGGCGCTGACGGGAATGACGCGCATGCAGCCAGCCATTCCGATCAAAGCGGCCGACCGCGTCAGGACGTGGCGGGCGCCACTGCAACGGCATCAGGAAAGATTGTCGGAACAGTCGAGGCGTCTGCTGGTGGTGCAGTTCGGCGGTGCCGCCGGCACGCTGGAAAAGCTAGGCGACAAAGGTCCGGCGGTGCGCGCAGCACTGGCCGCAAAGCTCGGCCTTGGCGACGCCCCGCATTGGCAGAACCAGCGTGACGCACTCGCCGATTTCGCCGGCCTGATGTCGCTGCTATCAGGCAGCCTCGGCAAATTCGGCCAGGACATCGCGCTGATGGCGCAAGGTGGAACCGAGATCGAGCTTTCCGGCGGCGGCGGCTCTTCGGCCATGCCGCACAAGCAGAACCCGGTGAAGGCCGAAGCGCTGGTGGCGCTTGCCCGCTTCAACGCCACGCAGCTTGCGGGCATGCATCACGCGCTCGTGCATGAGCAGGAGCGCTCGGGCGCTGCCTGGACGCTGGAATGGCTATTGCTGCCGCAAATGGTCATCGCGACGGCCGCGTCGCTCCGCCTTGCCGCTGAGCTGGCCGCACAGGTCGAAAGTCTCGGCCACTGATGCGCACGCAAATCGTCATCGTCGGGTCCGGACCGTCCGGCCTGCTGCTTGGGCAGCTTCTGGCCGGCATCGGCGTCGAGACGGTCATTCTGGAACGCGCGAGCCGCGAGCACGTGCTTGGCCGAGTGCGGGCAGGGGTGCTCGAACAGGGCACCGTCGAATTGCTGGAACAGGCCGGCGCGGCGGCAAGGCTGCACGCGGAAGGACTGCCGCATTCCGGCATCTCGCTCGCCTTCGACGGACGCCTGCACCGCATCGACCTCGAGGCACTGACCGGCGGCAGGCATGTCACCGTCTATGGCCAGACCGAGGTGACGCACGATTTGATGGACAAGCGCGATGCGGACGGACTGACCACGATCTACGAGGCGGCAAATGTCGCGTTGCACGATTTCGACGGCGCCGCACCTTTCGCGACCTATGACAAGGACGGGGTCACGCATCGCATCGATTGCGACTTCATTGCCGGCTGTGACGGCTATCACGGCGTCAGCCGCAAATCGGTGCCCGAGCGTGCGCTGAAAATCTTCGAGCGGCAGTATCCGTTCGGCTGGCTCGGCGTGCTGGCCGAAGTGCCGCCGGCCGATCACGAACTGGTCTACGCCAATCATGAAAGGGGTTTTGCCCTGTGCTCGATGCGCTCGACGCACCGCAGCCGCTATTATGTGCAGTGTCCGCAGGACGATCGCGTCGAAGCCTGGCCGGACGAGCGCTTCTGGGACGAGCTGCGCCGCCGCTTGCCCGAGCAGACGGCGGCAAGCGTCGTCACCGGCCCATCCTTCGAGAAATCGATCGCGCCGCTGCGCTCCTTCGTTGCCGAGCCGATGCGCTTCGGCCGGCTGTTCCTGGTCGGCGACGCCGCCCACATCGTGCCGCCGACCGGCGCCAAGGGTCTGAACCTCGCTGCCAGCGACGTGCGCTATCTCTTCTCGGGTTTGTGCGACTTCTATCGCGACAAATCCGCGGCTGGCATCGACTGCTATTCGCAAAAGGCGCTGGCGCGGGTCTGGAAGGCGGTTCGCTTTTCCTGGTGGATGACGACGATGCTGCATTGTTTTCCCGACACCGCCGAGTTCGGCCAGCGCATCCAGGAGGCCGAGCTCGACTATCTCGTGCAGTCGCGTGCCGCATCGACCGCGCTCGCGGAAAACTATGTCGGCCTGCCCTATTGAGGGCTGCGGATCATCCGGCGCCTTGCTGCCTGGCAAAATCCAAAAGCATCGGGCGCTGCCCCTTGAGGATTTTCACCTCGGCCTCGGGCAAGGTGAACCAGCCCGCTCTGTCGACCTCCGGGAACTCCTTCAGGGATCCCGACCTTGGCGGCCATTCCATGGTGAAAATGTTGCTCTTGATGGCGGCCACGTCGATGTCGATGGTCGCCTCGACAGACCAGGCCGAGACGATCTTGCCGCCGGGTTGTTTGTAGTCGCCGAGCCGCGCGAAGGGACCATCAACCTTGACGCCGAGCTCTTCCTCGGTCTCGCGTTGCGCTGCCGTCAACTCATCCTCGTCCTCGCCGACGAGACCCTTCGGCATCGACCAGGCGCCATCGTCCTTCTTCGCCCAGAACGGCCCGCCCGGGTGAACCAGCAACACCCTGAGATCGCCATCGCTGCGGCGATAGATCAGCAATCCCGCACTGCGTTTTGCCATTTTTGTACGTCCATTTGCGAAGCCGGCAGCCTGCTGATGGTCCTTGAATCGTTGATGCGAACCTTGCACTAGGGGATTGCGACGCTATGTCAGGCGCGTCTGCATTGCACCTCGGTCGCGAGTCCGGCAATCTGATACCATCGCTTATTTGGCGGCTCGAAGGCTAGGTGACGATGCAACTCGGTCTTATTGGCTACTATAGCGACTTCGTGGTGTATCCGCTGGTGATCGCCGTGCTGGCAGTGGCCGGGCTGCTCGAGGCTGGCGAAGAGAGTGCGCCAGGCTGGATCGGCACTGTCCTCGCCTGTCTCGGCCTCTGGACGCTGATCGAGTATGTGCTGCACAGGTTCGCTCTTCACCATATTCCTTACGTCAAGGACCTGCACGACCGTCACCATGTCGAGGAACGCAGTTCTGTGGGCACGCCAACCTGGCTCAGTCTCGGCGTGCATGCGCTGGTCGCGTTTGTGCCCGTTTGGGTGGTCTCAGATTTCGCCACCGCGAGCGCGGTGAGCTGCGGGTTGATGCTGGGATATCTGTGGTACATCAGCATCCACCACATGATCCATCACTGGCACCCGGCGCATCCGAGCTATCTCTATACGCTCAAGCGCCGTCATGCGGTGCATCACCACATCGACGAAACGGCCAATTTCGGTGTGACTTCGGCATTCTGGGATCGCGTTTTCGGCACGGCGCAGCTCTGAAGTCCTCAGTCCTCGCCGTTCAGCGCCTCTTTCCGCGACCGCCGGAAGTCTTGGCTCCGCGAGGCCCGCTCTGGACCGGCGTGTTGTTCTGGTTCTCGTCGGACAGTTTTCGCCAGCGGGCAAGGCGCTCCGGGTCGAGCGTCCCCGCCTTCAAGGCAGTCTGAACCGCGCAACCCGGCTCGTGCACATGCGTGCAGTCGCGGAACTTGCAGAGCGGTGCAAGCTCGGTGATTTCGGCAAACAGCGTGTCGATGCCGTAGCCGACATCGCTGACCTGCAGCGTCCGCATGCCCGGCGTGTCGATCACCCAGCCACCGCCGGCGATGGAATGCAGCGATCGCGACGTGGTGGTGTGGCGTCCCTTGGAATCGTGCTCGCGGATGCCCCCGGTCTGTTGCGGCGATTGCTGCGCCGATCCGGCCAGCGTGTTGACCAGCGTCGATTTGCCGACGCCGGAGGAGCCGATCAGCGCCACCGTCTGGCCGACACCGCACCAGGCAGCCAGGACGGTTGCCGCATCCGATGTGCGGGGGTTCAGCATCACCACCGGCAATCCACGCTGCAACGCCGCAGCTTGCTTCTGGTAGGTCTCGGCGTCTTCAGCGGTATCGGCCTTGGTCAGCAGGATCACCGGCGTCGTTCCGGCCTCGTTGGCCAGCGCCAGATAGCGCTCGAGCCGGGCGGGATTGAAGTCGGCATTGCACGAGGTGACGATGAACAGCGTATCGACATTGGCCGCGGCAAGCTGCGGCACCCTGCCGCCGCCCTGGGTGCGGCGTTCCAGCACCGTCTTGCGGGTCAGGCGGCGCTTCACAAGGTGTTCATGCCCATCGACCAGCACCCAGTCTCCGACGGCATAGTCACCGGTGTTTGCCTGCGCCGCCAGCGTCAGATCGACCGGCCCTGCCTGGGACAGGCCGGTCAGGCGATCGCGGTGGACGGTGGCGATCCGCGTCGGGACAAGATTGGCTTCGCCGGGCTCGAGCTGGTCGCCGAAAAATTCGGTCCAGCCCAGGCTGGCGAGCGATGGCGTGGAGTGATCCGTCACGGCTTTGACCACGGCGTCACGGACATTGGACGGTATCCCTGGCAGGGGGGGCGAACGGGGTGGGGTGATTTCCAAGCCGTGTATGGGCGGCATGGCGACATTTGGCAAGCAGGCCCGTAGCTGAGGGCTGAGCGGCAAGCTTCTGCAGCCCTTCGTCGAACTGACAATGAAGTCCATGACGCCATCAGTTTTGAAGCGTTAACAAATAATTTGACGCATGGAATATTTTTGCGTTCTATTGGGAACTGTGAAAATTGACTGAATAAGTTCCGTCAAGCATTGTCGCATCCGGTCAACGGCCGCATGACTGTGGGCGGGGCCGATCGTTGGCAGGGGATCAGGAATATATCGATGGCGGAGAAGACGCACCGCACGATGGACGACTTCGCCCAGGCATGCGGCGTGTCGCGCCCGACGCTGTCCAAATATTTCGACGATCCGGCGAGCGTGAAGCCAGCGACGCGGGCGCGCATCGAAGCCGCCCTGCGTTCCTCGGACTATCAGCCGAACCTTTTCGCCCGCAATCTCAACCGCAAGCGCACCCGCAACATCGGCATCGTCGTGCCGACGATCACCGATCCTTTCTACGCCGAGATGGTCAGCCGCATCGAATTTCGTTGCCGCGACGAAGGCTACTGGCCGATCGTCATTTCCTCGCATGGCTCGCCGAAGCTGGAGGCGGAGTCGGTCAGGACGCTGCTGTCGCTGAAGGTGGCCGGCGCGATCATCGCCCCGCTCGGCCTTGCCTCCGACCGCAGCGTCTTCGACAAGCTCGGGCAGGACATTCCGATCGTCTATTTCGACACCTATATCGAGGGCGATACGCCGTTCGTCGGCAACGACAACCGGCAGAGCGTGTCGACCATCGTCGACTATCTCTGTCGCTCGGGCGAACCGCCGGTCTATCTCGACATTCCGCATGTCAACCACAACTCCGGCGAACGCCAGGAGAGCTACATCGTCGCGATGGAGACCGCCGGCTTCAAGCCGGCCGTCATCGAGGCCGCGCGCGATTACACCTGGGACTTCGAACGCATCGGCTACGAGCAGACGGAAAAAATGCTGGAGGCCGGGACCTTGCCCGGCCGCACCATCCTGTGCGCCAACGATCGTCTCGCCTTTGGCGTAATGGCGGCCGCGTACTCGCGCGGCCTGAAGGTCGGCCGCAGGCCCGATTGCGATCTGCGCGTTGCCGCCCACGACGACCATCCGCTGAGCCGCTACACCTGTCCGGCGCTGACCACCATGGCGCAGGATTTCACCGCCATGGCCGGCCGCAGCGTCGAGATCCTGCTGGCCCTGCTGGACGAGGCCGATCCGCCGAAGCAGGGCATGGCGCGCACCGTCAAGCTCGGTGCCAACCTGGTGATGCGTCAGTCGGCCTAACCGGTCGACGTCGATCCCTCGAAGTGGCGCCAGGCCGTCACCCCCTCGACCACCGCTTGCCGGGCGGCGGGAATATGGCGTCCCATCGAGACGAAGCCATGGATCTGGCCCGGCCATTGCCGCAGGATCATAGGCACGCCCGCGGCCTGCAGGCGCGCCGCATAGGCTGCCCCTTCGTCGGCCAGGATGTCACAGCCCGCAAGCGCCACGAATGCTGGCGCGACGCCGGCAAGATCAGGCGCCAGCAAGGGCGAGACGCGCCAGTCCATGATATTGTCGGGCGTTCGCACATAATGGTCGCGGAACCATGCCATGGTCGTCGCGGTAAGGCCGAAGCCGTCGCCGAAACGCCGGTAGCTGTCCGATGTCTGCCGCGCGTCGGTGTTGGGATAGATCAGGATCTGCGTCGCAAGTGGTGGAGCGAGCCCATCGCGTGCGAGCAGCGCCAGCACTGCGGCAAGATTGCCGCCGGCGCTGTCGCCGGCAACACCAATGCGCACCTTGTCGATGCCCAGGTCGACGGCATTCTCGGCCATGAAGCGAAGTGTCGCCAGGCAATCCTCGAGCCCGGCGGGAAATTTGTGCTCCGGGGCCAGGCGATAGTCGGGGCAGACAATGACGGCGTTGCCGAGATTGGCCATCAGGCGGCAGATCTCGTCATGTGAATCGAGATTGCCGATGACCCAGCCGCCGCCATGCAGATAGAGCAGCGCCGGCGCCCCGCTCGGCAGTGCGTCGATGCCGCGATGGATGCGGACAGCGATGGGGCCGTTCGGCCCGTCGATCTGCTGTTCAAAGGTCGTCGCGACCGGCTCATGCTCACCTTGCAGCGTCGGGAACGAGGCGTTGTAGGCAGCTCGCGCCGCCGCCACGCTGCCGGTCTCGAATGGCTTGCCGCCGGCTGCACGAGCCATGTCGAGGACGCGCAGCGCATCCGGATCGAGCGTCATGATCATACCCTCAGGCCAGCAGATCGCTCGCCTCTTCCTCGGTCAGCAGGGCCGGCTGGACGACATCGCCCGCGATGGCGACCGAGCCCTGTGTTTCACCGGAGCGCAGGATAGCCTCCATGATCTCCAGCACATGCAGCGCCAGATTGCCGGAGGCGCGTGGCGTGTTGCCGGTCTGAAGCGAGCGCACCAGATCGGCGACGCCGAGCATGCGGTAATTGGCGCGATCGGGCGCCGCATAAGGCCAGTTGCGGGCGCCATAGAGTTCGCCTTCGCTGGCGAAATCCCTCCAGTCGGTGCCGCGTTTCGACAGCGACACGGTGCCGCCGAACGTGTCGGGGTCGGGCAGGCGCAGCGAGCCTTCCGTGCCGTGCAGTTCGATCGGATGGTTGGAGTGGCGAAAGACATCCCACGAGGCGCCGAAGGTGACGGTTGCGCCGGAGCGGAACTCCAGCAGCGACAGCACATTGGTCGGCGTGCCGACCTTGAATGTGGTGTTCTTGAATGGCCCTTCGGCAGTGATCAGCCGCTCCTCCTGGCCGCGCGTCGCCATCGCCATGACGCGTTCGACCGGGCCGAGCAGATTGACCAGCATGGTCAGATAGTAGGGGCCCATGTCGAACACCGGGCCACCGCCTGGCTGGTAGTAGAACTGCGGGTTGGGGTGCCAGTGCTCCATGCCGCGGCCCATCATGAAGGCGGTGCCGGTGACCGGGCGGCCGATGGCGCCGTCATCCATCAGCCGGCGGGCGCGGCGTCCGGCTGCACCAAGGAAGGTGTCGGGCGCCGAGCCGAGCAGCAGCCCGCGCGACCGCGCCTCGTCGACCAGGCGCCGTCCATCGGCGGCCGAGGTGGCGAGCGGCTTTTCGGTGAAGACGTGCTTGCCGGCCGAAAGGGCGGCAAACGAAATGTCGAAATGCGCCGCCGGAATGGTCAGGTTGAGGACGAGATCGATCTCGGGGTCGGCCAGCAGTGCATCGACGCCGAGTGCCCGTATGCCATATTCCTTCGCCCGCAGCGCCGTCATGTCGGCCGAGATATCGGCGCAGGCGCGCAACTCGATGCCGCCGAAGAGAGCGGCATTGCGCAGATAGGTCATCGAGATATTGCCGCATCCGATGACGCCGATCCCGAGTTTCGTCGTTGATATCCCGTGCATTTTCGATCGTACCTCCCAACGCGGTCACCGTCTGCCGAATCCGCCCAGAAGTAACGGATCGCCTTCGCAAAGGGCTATACAACATTTTAAATATTGACGCGCGTAAAATTTTTATACAACATGCGAAAATGCTGGCGCGATATCGGGAGGCTGCCAGTCCTGGGAGGAGAAAATGACCGACATGAAAAAACGGCCGACCGCCGATGCGGATGCCGTGGGTCATGCGCGCATCGGATATTTCCGCCGCGGCCAGGGACCTCGACGGGGTCAGGCATAGATCACCTTGGCCCCTGTCCTATCAAGCTGGCTGCGTATTGGGCCGGACAGGCCATCGTCGGTGATCACGACATCGACGCTCGACAGCGAAAAGGCCTTGGAGGTTCCGCTGACGCCCCATTTGCTCGAATCCGCAAGGAGGACAACGCGCCGGGCCATGCGCACGAGGTTTCGCTTGGTTCGCGCCATGTCTTCGTTCACGTCGACCACATCCAGTGACGAGTCAATTGCATGCGCTCCAACAAAGACCTGATGCGCTACCAAGCCGCCGAGAGCCGTGTCGGCATCGGTGATCAGCGTGCTTACCGTATCCGGGTAGACCCGGCCGCCGATCATGTGAACGTCGAGCCCGGGCCGATGCATCAGATGCTGCACGATATTCATCGCCGTGGCCGCGACCACGACATTGCTGAGCGGCGGTAACAGCATGGCAACCTGCATCAATGTCGAGCCGCCATCGAAGATGACCGATTGGTTGTCCTCGAACAGGTCTATCGCTGCCCGGGCGATGCGTTTCTTTGCATCGAGGTTTGTTTGCATCCGCCGGGCGAACGCGGCCGTGGTCGAATCCGTGGTCCGGGTCACCGCGCCTCCGCGGGTCTTGGTCAGCAGTCCCTTGCGATCCAGTATCTCGAGGTCGGAGCGCACCGTGACTTCCGACACGCCAAAATCGTCTGACAGGTCCTTGATGCGAACCTGTCCGCTGCGTTGCACTTCACCCAGGATCGATTGGCGTCTCTGCTCTGACAACATTGGCCTGTCCTTGCCTCCATGCGCCAAGCGATCGCCCTGGCCTCGGTTCACTCTACCGAAAATAGGCGAATTCGAAAGCTTTCGAAAGATTGCATTTGTTATTTCTTTCGCAAACACTGGGTCCAGGATTTTGAAATCAATCAATTGGAGAGTTTTGGACTCATGAGCCTCGGAACCAAGGTGCGCCTGGCGCGCCTCTTCTCACATCCATCGGGGAATCTTTTTGGCGGCGCGGTCGACCACTTTGTCGGCTATGGCGACGTGCGCAAAGGAGGTCTTGCCGACCTGCCGGGTGCGCTTGCACGCGTCATGGTAGGCAAACCTGACTACGTCAGCATCCAGCCTGGCACCGCGCGCCATCTGTGGCCGCAATATGCGGGCAAGGCTTCCCTGGTGATCCAGGCCGGCTGCTTCACCCCAGACGATCGCATCAGTGAACTGATTGCAACGCCCGAGGATGCGGTGCGCGCCGGCGCCGATGCGTTGGCCGTGGCCATTCCGGTGCGCGGCGCGACCGAGGGAAAATACATACGCTGGCTGACCGATTCGGTGAACGCGGCGGCTCGTTACGGCATGCCGGTGGTAGCGCATATCTACCCTCGCGATTTCACCGACGGGGCAAAAATCGTCTTCACCCCCGACGAGATCGCCTATGCGGCACGCATCGGCTACGAGTCCGGCGTCGATGTGATCAAGATCGGGTACACGGGCGATTTCGAGTCGTTCCGAGAGACCGTTCGGACCTGCCCGGTGCCGGTTGTGATCGCTGGTGGTCCGAAGACCGACACGCTGCTCGGCGCCCTTCAACAGACGGCGGACGCCATCCGTGCAGGCGCGCGCGGTGCCGTGGTGGGCCGCAATCTCTGGGGGCACGGCGATCCGGAAAAGGCAGCGATCGCCTTTCGGGGCGTCATCCATGACGGCCTTTCGGCGCAAGACGCCTTGGCGAAGGCGGGTGCCTGAACGATGCCCGCCGTCCCTTCAATCCTCGGCTTCGGAGCTATTGCGATCGACGACATCGTCTATGTCGATCAGCCGTTGTCGGCGGGCAAGGGGAAGGTTTTGCAAAGTGCCCGAGCTTTCGGGGGAAACGTCGCGACGGCACTTGCCGCCGTCGCGCGGCTCGGCGGAAGCGCCGGGTTCGTCGGATGGCTGGGCAGTGCCGCCGACGACGCCGTGTTGTGCGATCTCGTTGCGAGCGGCGTTGAAACCGCGTTCGCGCCGCGCCACCCGCACGCGCGCCCGGTGCGCTCGCGGATCACCGTCGGTTCGGATGGGGAGCGGTTCATCGCGTATGACGACGAAGCGATGCTGGGCACCGCGCCGGACTTTCCGGACGAGGTTCTCAGCCGCGCGACTGTCCTGATCGTCGACAGTTACGGGATCGGGTCGCTGGATGTCGTGGCTCGGGCTCGCGATCTCGGCCTTGCGATCCTCGGCGATGTCGAATGGAGCCACGGCCCGGCCACCGAGAGACTGATCGGGCTCTGCGACCATCTCATTCTTCCGCTGGGCTTTGCGCGGACCGCCACCGGCCGCCACTCGCCGGCCGAGATACTCGATGCATTGTGGTTGCCGTCGCGGTCCGCCGTGGTTCTGACGGATGGCGGCAGAGGCGTCTTCTATCGCGGACGCGACGAGACAGGGCTCTGGCACCTGCCTCCGCAACGGGTTGCCGTCGTCGACTCGACCGGCGCCGGTGACTGCTTTCATGGCGCCTATGCCCTTGCATTGACGCGCGGGGCCGACACCGCAGGCCGGGTCGCATTCGCGGCCGCGGCGGCGGCCCTTTCGATAACGGGGCGGGGCGGGCGCGAGGCGCTTCCGACCGACGACCAGGTCAAGGAACTCCTGGCATCGACGAACGCGCCGTCGGCAGTCGAACTGAAATATGCGCGGCTTGATACCGGAACATAGCCCGAACTATCCGAGGAAAAATTTCGCAGGTGAACGTAAGCCGAGGACAATCATAAAAATCAGTGGCTTAGACTTGTGGAGGGAGGAATATGGCAGAAGTCGTTCTTGAGAATATCTGCAAGACATACGGGAACAATTTTCACGCAATCGACCAATTGAACCTGTCGGTCAAGGACGGCGAGTTCTTGATTCTCGTCGGGCCGTCCGGCTGTGGCAAATCCACCGCGTTGCGGATGATCGCGGGATTGGAGGACGTCACCAGCGGCAGCCTTCGGATCGGCGGGGTCGACGTCGTCGACATGCCGCCCAAGGACCGCGACATTGCGATGGTCTTCCAGAGCTACGCTCTCTACCCGCATATGACCGTGTTCGAAAACATTGGCTTTTCGATGCGGCTGGCAGGCAAGCCGAAGGCCGAGCGCAAAAAGCGCGTGGACGAGATCGCCAAAACCCTTCAACTGACGTCTCTGCTGGACAGCAAACCCGCGAACCTTTCAGGCGGACAGCGTCAAAGGGTTGCCATGGGCCGCGCCATGGTGCGCGAGCCGGCAGCCTTTCTCATGGACGAACCCCTTTCCAATCTGGACGCGAAACTGCGTGTTCAAATGCGCGCCGAAATCACCAGTCTGCAAAAGCAGCTCGGCGTAACGACCATATATGTGACCCACGACCAAACCGAAGCCATGACGATGGGCGACAGGGTCGCGGTGTTGAAAGGCGGCGTGCTGCAGCAGGTCGACGCACCCAAGAGGCTCTATGAATCGCCGGTGAACGCTTTCGTTGCTGGCTTCATCGGGTCTCCTTCGATGAATCTTTTCGAGGCAACCCTGACGGGCGACGAACTGATGTCCGGCGCCTTGGCCATCCGGCTGCAGGATGCAGCCTTCGTGCGCAGGCCGGGCTTGAGGTCGTATGCGGGGCGCAAGGTCGTGTTCGGGATACGACCGGAGGATCTCTATGACAGCAGTCTCGAATCCGGCCGCAAGTATCAGACGATACCGGCAAAGGTGACCTCGATCGAAGAACTCGGATCCGAACAAATCGTCCATCTCAACATCGACGCGGTCCGGGTGGACTCCGGCGACCCTGACGCGGTGCAGGATTTCGGCCTGGCGTCGAATGCGGTGGCGAAATTCGAACCGGTCAGCACAGTCCGCTCCGGCTCGGAAATCAGCTTGGCCCTGGATGATGCCAAGCTCCATTTCTTCGACCCCGAGACGCATCTGGCAATCTGAATATCAGCGATAAGACCCGCGGGCGAGGGTGAGGCGCCTGCGTAAGAAGACTTCTGAATAATCAGACGATCGGCCGCATTGTGCGGGCGAATATAAAGAAGGAGGAGAAAATGACGTTTCGTATTAAATCCGCGATGCTGAAAATAGCCGCGGCCGCATGGTTGCTTGGCGCAACCGGCGCCATGGCGGATACGACGCTGGAATTCACCCAATGGTGGGAGCCCGAATTGCCGGCTGGCTCGCTCAGGTCAATTATGGACGAGTTCGAGGCGGCAAACCCCGGAATCAAGGTGACGCTGGTCAGCGGCCCCTACGCCACCACGCGAGACCAGATCTCGGTTGGTGCTGCAACCGGAACGCTCAGCGACGTCGTCGGTCTCGACGGCGCCTGGGTGAACAATCTGAATGCGCAGGGCGCACTCGCCGACATGAATCCGATGATGGATGCGAGCGGTTTCGACAAGAGCCAGGTCGCGGATATCATCAAGGTGGACGGCAAGGCCGTGATGTTTCCCGTGGCTTCGTTCGTCTATCCGGTCTTCGTGAATTTGGACCTCGCCGCCAAGGCGGGCGTGACCAAGCTGCCGTCGACCCGTGCGGAGTTTCTCGAAGCCGCCAAGAAGATGACGCACGCCGACCAGAACCAGTATGGCTGGGTGCTGCCCCTGTCGCTGCAAACGCCATCCGGCGTCCAGAACGACATGATGTCGTGGGTTTGGGCTTCGGGCCAGTCGATGATGGCGAGCGGCAAGCCGGACCTTGAGGGCAAACCGGTGGTGGATATGCTCACTTTCGTCAAATCACTCAATGACGCCGGCACCATCTCGCCCGGCATCGCCACCAAGACCGAGCAGGAAAAGGTCGAGGAGTTCGTCAACAACCGCGTCGGGATGATGATCGACTCGCTCGCGCATGTGAACCTCATCCGCAAGCGCAATCCCAAGCTGAACTTCGACCTCATCCCGGTCCCTGTCGTGGAAAACTATACCGGCAAGCGCGGCCTTCCCTATGCCTCCTGGGGCATCGGCATCTCTGCGGCTTCGAAACATCAGGAAGAGGCCTGGAAACTCGTCCAATATCTGATGAGTGAAAAGGTCAACGCCAAGCTCGTGTCGCTTGCAAACGCCTTCCCGGGCAACGTCAACGCCAAGCCCGATTTCGTGACCTCGGACAAGGCTTTCGGCAAGGCTTTTGAAATCTTCAAGACCGGTCATCTCGCCAATGAGTTCACGGGCCTGCCGGTGGCTGAAGACCTGATGACCCAGTTCGACGTGCAAGCCCAGAAGATGCTCGCCGGCGAGCAGTCTCCGGAACAAGCCGCCGCCGCCGCTCAGAAGGGCTGGATGGCGAAATTCTGATCGGCCTGTTCCCGTTTGCTGTCTTCGACCGGGTGACCTGACTTCGGGCAGGCCACCCGGCAACAACGGATCGGCATTCTGAGTGGACTTGTTTTCGAAAGCTTACCTTCCCTTGAAGGCGTATCCCAAGGTTGGCACATGACCCGGCAAAAGCGCTCCCACCACAAGCTCAAACGAGCGGTCGCACCCTACCTCTATCTGTCGCCCGCGCTGCTCATAGTCGGGCTCCTGATGCTGCTGCCGATGGTGACGGTGATTGCCTACTCGTTCCAGAACAGCGCGGTGCTGCGTCGTGACCCATCCTTTGCCGGACTGAAGCACTACCAGGCGATCTTCGACGACCCCGTGTTCTGGGCTTCGCTGTGGCACACGCTCTACTTCACATGCATGAGTGTCATTTTCCACATGACCATCGGCATGGTCTTCGCGCTCATGCTGAACAGCGACCGCATCAATCCGACGCTGCGCAATATTCTGCGTGTGCTCTACATACTGCCCTGGCTGTTCACCGCGGTGATCATCGCCGTGATCTGGCGCCTCCTGCTTGAGCCGAACGGTGTCGTGAACAGTATTCTCATGCAAATCGGCATCATCGGTTCCAAGGTCGAATGGTTTTCCTCGCCTGAGACCGCGCTGCATGCAGTCACTTTTGCCAATATCTGGGCGGGCTACCCGCTCTTCATGGTCAGTTTGCTCGCGGGTTTGCAGGGCATTCCCAAGGATTTCTACGAGGCCGCCGATATCGACGGGGCGAAAGCCTACCAGAAGCTGATCTTCATCACCATTCCGCAGCTGATGCCGATCATCATCAGCATCTCGCTGCTCGACTTCATCTGGACCATGCAGGTCTTCCCGCTAATCTGGATAACGACGGGCGGTGGCCCGATCTACTCGACCGAGGTCCTCAGCACCTACACGTACAAGCTGGCATTTTCGAGCTACAACCTGTCGCAGGCTTCGGCCAGCGCCGTGGTCATCCTGCTGATCTCTCTCGGCCTGACGCTGTTCTATATTCGCTATCAAAAGGCTCGGTAATCACCATGAGGAAAAGGCACACGCCGAAAGACAGGCTGATCACCGTGGCGCTCCATGTAGCGCTTGCAGCAGGGCTCTTTTTCGCGGCATTCCCGATCTACTGGATGCTGAGCAGCTCGTTCAAATCGAATACCGAAATCTTTGCCCTGCCGCCAACCATCCTGCCAAAGGCGTTCACGCTGGAAGCGTATGCAGCCATCCTTGGCGACCCGGTAAAGCTGCGCTTCTTCTTCAACAGCTATTTCGTGGCGGGAGCGGTGACCGTGCTGACGGTGCTGATCGCCTTGCTGGCGGCCTACGGGTTCAGCCGCTTCAATTTCCGCGGCAAGGGCAGCCTGAACACAATCATCATCAGCACGCAGACGATTCCGCCGATCACACTTTTGATCCCCTTCTTCGGGCTTGTCGTCTCATACGGTATCTTCGACACCTATGTCGCACTGATCCTGACCTACCTGGTGTTTACGCTGCCCTACGCGATCCTGCTGATGACGGGATATCTGAACACCTTGCCCCGCGATCTCGATGAAGCCGTGGCTGTCGACGGCGGCAGCAGCTGGACCGCGCTTTGGCGGGTGATTGTCCCGATTTCACTGCCTGGTATCGTGGCGACGTCGGTCTACACCTTCCTGTTGTGCTGGAACGAATTTCTCTTTGCGCTGACGCTGACGAAGTCGACGTCCATGCGCACGGTCCCGATCGGCATCCAGCTGTTGATGGGGCAGCATGCCTTCGAATGGAACCAGATGATGGCGATGAGCGTGCTCGGCTCGCTACCGCTCTTGCTCATCTACCTCGTTGCCCAGAGATACTTCCTCGCCGGCATGACCGCGGGCTCGGTCAAGTAGGATGTTCATCCCACGGCGACGCAGGGTGGCATCAATCAATAAGCGGTATCAAGGATTGAAAGGATGAACGTGAAAGACCTCAAAGTCGGCTGCCAGACCTTCACCTGGGAAATGCTGGGAGACCGGTTCACCGGCGGCCCCGACGATCTGCTGAGGGCGATCTCTGACGGTGGCTATGCCGGCATCGAGATCACCGACACCATGATCGGACATTATGGCAACAAGCCGGAGGAGTTCGCCGCCGCGCTGAAGGCGTGGGGGCTGACGCTGGTTTCCTTCGCCTTTGGCTCGCACAGCGGTTTTACGTCGAAGGAGGAGATCGGCGCCGACCTCGAAACCGCCAAACGCTGGATCGATTTCGCCGCCGCCTTCCCGAATGCGCTGGTGTCGATGGGCTCGGCCACGGTGGTGTCCGACGGCCCGCGCGACGAGAAGTTCGCCATCGCGGCCGAGGTCTACAACCAGGCCGGCGAGCTTGGCCGCAGGGACGGTGTTCAGGTCGCGGTGCATCCCAGCTCGCACCACAACACGCTGCTGTTCGACCGCGCCGATTACGACGCGATCTTTGCCTTGCTCGACCCCGACCTGGTCGGCTGGGTACCGGATACCGGCCATATACTGCGCGGCCACAAGGACATGTCCGATACGCTGCGCACCTACCGCGACCGCATCCGCTACATCCACCTCAAGGACGTCGATGCCAACGGCAGCTGGGCCATGCTCGGCAAGGGCGTCTGCGACACGCCGGCGGTGATCGAGATCGCCAACACCGCACCGCGCTTCAACGGCTGGCTGGTGCTGGAGGAGGAATCCGAAACGGCCGCCGCCGATCCCGCCGGCGCGGTAAAAACCAACCGCCAGACAATGCGCAGCTTGGGCGCCTGAAGAACGAGACGATGATCAAGAAACAGGACAGACGCCTCAGGGTCGGTGTGCTCGGCTGCGGCCCCATCGCGCAGTTCGCGCATCTGCAATCCTGCGTGAAGGCTGGGAATGCCGACCTCTACGCCATCTGCGACGCGGCACCCGATCTGCTCGCCCGCATGGGCGCCACCTACGAGCCGCAAAAGATGTATGCCGACTACGACGCCATGCTCGCCGATCCCGAACTGGAAGCGGTGATCGTCGCCACGTCGGACGCCTATCACGTGCCGATGTCGATCAAGGCGCTCGATGCGGGAAAGCATGTCCTGTGCGAAAAGCCGATCGGCACCTCGGTGGAGGAAGGCGAGGCGCTGGCCCAGGCGGTCAGGCGCTCGGGCAAGGTGCTGCAGGTCGGGCATATGAAGCGCTTCGACCCGGCGCTGGAGGCCGCGCACGACTTCGTCCGCGACGAGATCGGCGAGGTGCTGGCGCTGAAGGCCTGGTACTGCGATTCCACCCATCGCTACACCAACACCGATGCCATTCAGCCGCTGCCGGTCACCAGCAAGCTGGCGAAGAAGCCGACCGGCAATCCCAAGGCTGATCTCAGGCAATATTTCATGCTGGCGCACGGCTCGCATCTCGTCGATACGGCGCGTTTCCTGTGCGGCGATATCGTTGCCGTGCGCGCCCGCCTCAATGAGAAATTCGGCGCCTATTGCTGGTTCGTCGAGACCGAGTTCGCCAGCGGCGCGCTCGGGCATCTCGACCTGACCGTTGCCGTGCGCATGGACTGGCACGAAGGTTTTCAGCTCTATGGCGAGAACGGCTCCGTCATCGCGAAAACCTTCAACCCCTGGTACTTCCGCGCCAGCGAGGTCGAGATATTTCACGAGAAGACCGCCACCGCCCACAAGCCGCTCGGCGCCGACGGCCACTTCTTCCGCCGCCAACTGGAAGGCCTAGCGGATACAGTCCTGAACGGCACGCCGATGCGCGGCGCCAATGTCGAGGACGGTATCGCCTCGATCCGCGCCATGGTCGCCATCGCGCGTTCGGTCGAGACAGGTGAACGGGTCGAACTCGCCTCGGTTTCGGGAGCGGTCTGATGCGTCTCGGCATTTTCGCCAAGACATTTGCCGGCACAGAGCCGGCTGCCGTGCTGACGGCGGTTAAGCAGGCTGGCTATGAGACGACGCAGTTCAATCTCGCCTGCGCCGGCCTGCCGTCGATGCCGGATGTCGTGCCGGCAGATGCCATCGCTTCCGTCCGTGCCGCAGTGCGATCGTCAGGCGTTTCGCTGGCCGCGCTGTCGGGCACCTACAACATGGCGCATCCCGACAAGGCTGTGCGCGACGATGGTCTTCGCCGTCTTGCCGTCGTCATCGAGGCGGCGGCGGCCCTCGGTATTCCGCTGGTCACGCTCTGCACCGGCTCGCGCAATGCCGCCGATCAATGGGCGTATCATCCCGACAATAGCACGCCGGCCGCTTGGTCCGACATGGCCGCCGAGATGGAGAAAGCGCTGGCGCTTGCCGAAGACGCCGGCGTCGATCTCGGCATCGAGCCCGAGCAGGCCAACATCGTTACCTCGGCCAGGGACGCGACCAGGCTGATCGCCGAAATGGGATCGAAGCATCTGAAGATCGTGCTCGATCCGGCGAACCTGTTCGAGCACGCGACGCCACACGAAGCGCGCGCCATCGTCGCCGCCGCGATCGACGAGGCTGCCGGCCATATCGCCATGGCGCACGCCAAGGATCGCTCTGGTGACGGCCGCTTTGCCACCGCCGGACAAGGCATCGTCGATTTTCCGCATTTTGTTTCACGGCTGAAGGCAGCGGGCTTCGACGGATCGCTCGTCACCCACGGGCTGTCCGCCGATGAAGCCCCCGGCGTCGCAGCCTTTCTGCGGGGACTCCTCTGATGGGCGCCGCGCCGGCGATCCTGCTTCGCGACGATGCATCGCTTCGTGTCTTCGACACGGGGCAGGGCAGGCCTCCCGTCGTCTTCCAGCACGGCCTCGGCGGTGATGCGGCACAAGTAGCGCAGAACTTTCCCGATGGTCCTTCATACCGCCGACTGACCGTCGAATGTCGCGCTCAGGGCGGCTCCGGCGCCGGCAGCAAGCGTCCTTTTTCGATCGAGATGTTCGCCGACGACGTGTTGGCTGCCGCCGATGCCGCCGGCCTCGACCGTTTCGTCGCCGGCGGCATCTCGATGGGCGCGGCAATCGCCTTGCGGCTTGCGGCCCGGCACCCGGATAGGGTCACAGGTCTCGTGCTTGTTCGCCCTGCCTGGGCTTTCGACGCGGCATCGCAAAACATGCGCCCTTACGTGGAAGTGGCGGAGCTCATCCGCGGCCGTCCGCTGGATGACGCGCGCGATGCGTTTGCGGCCTCCGCCACGGCGGCTCGCTTTCGCATCGAGGCGCCGGACAATCTTGCTTCCCTGCTCGGCTTTTTCGCGCGCGCCAATGCGAATGTTTTCGCCGAGGTGATGCGAGCGATCGCAAACGATGGGCCCGGCGTGACGCGGGCAGCGGCCGCCGGCCTCGCGCTCCCGACACTCGTCATCGGCAGCGGCATCGATCTCGTCCATCCGCTGGCCACCGCGCGCAGCCTTGCAGACACCATCCCCAATGCCGCCTTTGTCGAGGTGACGCCGAAGGCCACCGACAAGGAGCGCCATTTCGCCGAAATCCGCGCCGCCATCGGCAGCTTTCTCAACACAAATTTTGACAAGCAGGACCAATCATGATCTCGAAATCTCTCTCCGGCCCGGCCGCCATCGCCGAACTGCCACGCGATCGCATGATCGCCGAATTCTCGCTCTGGTCTGCCAATCTTGCCAATTTCGAGAACGACTTGAAGCGCATCGAACCCTATGTCGATCTTCATCATATCGATGTGGCGGACGGTCATTTCGCCCCGTCCTTCCTGTTCTTCCCCGACCTCGTTGCCCGCATCGCCGGGCTGACGGCCAAGCCCATCCATGTCCACCTGATGGTCGATGAAGCAATCGTCGAGGCGCAGACGCGCCAGTTCATCGAAGCCGGCGCCGACATGATCAGCGTCCATGCCGAGAATGGCGAAGCGGGATTGCGCGCCGTGCGGCTGGCGCGGGAGCTCGGCGCCGAGGCGGGCGTCGTGCTCAGGCTGGAGACGCCTGTGGAAGCGGTGACGGCCTTCGTCCCGGAAGTCGCCTTCGTAACGCTTCTTGGAACCGCAATCGGCGTCAAGGGACAGAGCCTGTCGGACAAGGCCTGCGACAGGCTGGGCGCTACCCGCGCCATCCTGAGAAAGGCCGGCCGCGAGGCGCAAGTGGTTCTGGCGGCCGACGGCGGCATCCGCCACGAGACCGTGCCGTTGCTGCGTGCCGCCGGGGCCGAAACCGTGGTTCTCGGTTCGCTCGCCTTCGGTGACAAGGACCTCGCCGGCCGCATCGGCTGGCTGCACGGCTTGAAGGTCGCGGCATGACAACGGAAGCCGCCCTTGCGATCGATCTTGGCGGGACGGAGCTTCGCGCCGCCCTGGTCGACCGTGAGGGCAAGATCCTGGCATTCGCAGCGGTGCCGACGCAGGCGCAGGCCGGTCCAGACGTGGTGATCGGCCAGATCGAGGCGCTGGCGGCGACCGTCCATGCCGAAGCCCCGGCACTGTCGGTCGTCGGCGTCGGTGTCGGTGCGCCGGGACCGCTTGATCCGCTGGCCGGCATCGCCGTCGGCCCGCCGACACTCACCGGCTGGCTGGATGTGCCGCTTGCCGACATCCTCGAGCGGCGGCTCGGCCTGCCGGTCCGTCTGGAGAACGACGCCAATGCCGCGGCGCTCGGCGAATGGCGCTTCGGCGCCGGCCATGGCGCTCGCTCGCTGGTCTTTGTCACGGTGTCGACCGGCATCGGCGGCGGTGTCGTCGTCGATGGGCGCATCCTGCATGGCCGCCGTGGCCTTGCCGCCGAGATCGGTCACATGACCATCACCAATGAGGGCGAGCGTTGCGTGTGCGGCGTTATCGGCTGCTTCGAGGCCATCGCTTCGGGAACCGCGCTCGGCCGCCGCGCCACCGCCGCCACGGCCGCCGGCGACGGCTCGGCCTTGCGGCGCCTGTCAGCGGATGCGGAGGTGACCGGCCGCCATGTCGTCGAGGCGGCACGGCTGCGCGACGATCTTGCCTCGGCCTTGCTGGACGAGGAAGCCCGCTGGCTGGGCGTCGGCTTCACCAACCTGTTACATCTCTATTCGCCCGATGTGCTGGTCGTCGGCGGCGGCATCGCCAATGGGCTCGACCTGATGGCGCCGACCATCGAGGCAACCATCAGGCAGCGGGCCATGCGCGCCTATCGCGACGTACCGGTCGTTCCAGCACAGCTCGGCCGCCATGCCGGGCTCGTCGGCGCCGCCAGCCTTGTGCTGTTCGACGACGAGGGCACTTTGGCAGCCCGCATGCCTGTCGGCCCAAGCACATATCCGGACACACCACTGAGCAAGATCGGCACCGTCTGACGTGCGACTGCATGACAAAGGCCGCAGGCAGCATGCCTCCGGCCTTTTACGCATAAGCCACACGTGGTTACTCGGCGGGGACGACATCCGCCGGCAGGCTGTCATCAGCCGTGCCCGCCAGCGCCCTCGCCAGCTTGGCCTCGTCGAGTTCGCCTTCCCAGCGCGCCACCACCAGCGTGGCGACGGCATTGCCAACGAAGTTGGTCAGCGCCCGGCATTCCGACATGAAGCGGTCGACGCCGAGGATCAGCGCCATACCGGCGACCGGCACCGCCGGAACCACCGACAGCGTGGCGGCAAGGGTGATGAAGCCCGCTCCGGTGATGCCGGCGGCACCCTTGGACGAGAGCATGGCCACCAGCAGCAGCAGGATCTGGTCACCCATCGACAGGTGGATGTTGGTCGCCTGTGCGATGAACAGCGCCGCCAAGGTCATGTAGATGTTGGTGCCGTCGAGGTTGAAGGAATAGCCGGTCGGGATGACCAGGCCGACCACCGAGCGCTTGGCGCCGGCCTTCTCCATCTTTTCCATCAGCGAGGGCAGGGCGGCCTCCGACGAGGAGGTGCCCAGCACCAAAAGCAGCTCTTCCTTGATGTAGCGGATCAGCGACAGGATGGAGAAGCCGTTGTAGCGGCAGACCGCACCCAGCACGATGAACACGAACAGGAACGACGTCACGTAAAAGGTGCCGACCAGCATGGCGAGATTGATGACCGCGCCGATGCCGTATTTGCCGATGGTGAAGGCCATGGCGCCGAAGGCACCGATGGGGGCGGCCTTCATCAGCACGCTGACCAGCTTGAAGATCGGCGTCGTCAGTGCCTGCAGGAAGTTGAGCACGGGCATGCCCTTGTCGCCGACCAGCGCCAGCGCGATGCCGAACAGCACCGAGAAGAACAGCACCTGCAGGATGTCGCCGTCGGCGAAGGCGCCGACGATGGTCGACGGGATGATGTTCATCAGGAACCCGGTGACCGACTGATCGTGCGCCTTGGCGGCGTAGGTGTTGACGGTCGAGGCGTCGAGCGTCGCCGGGTCGATGTTGAAGCCGGCGCCCGGCTGCACGACATTGGCGACGACAAGGCCGATGATCAGCGCCAACGTCGAAAAGGTGAGGAAATAGAGCATCGCCTTGCCGGCAACACGCCCGACCTTCTGCAGGTCGCTCATGCCGGCAATGCCCGTTGTCACGGTCAGGAAGATGACCGGGGCGATGATCATCTTGACCAGCTTGATGAAGGCGTCGCCGAGCGGCTTCATGCTCTCGCCGACCGACGGATAGAAATGGCCGAGCAGGATGCCGACGGTGATCGCGACGAGCACCTGCACGTAGAGTTGGGCATAGAAAGGTTTGCGCTGCGCGGCAAGCGCGCCTGATTGGTCTGCGATGTGCATCGAACTCTCCCTGGCCGGATGGGCGAAAACGGATCGCCTGCGTGACTTCTCCCATCGCGGCGCTCCGGTCGCACGCCGCTGAAAACAGTTTTGCAAGCGTCGTGCCAGATCGGGGAAAGGCCGGAATCGCGGATTTCCGCCTTTGTCAGAGGTCGCGCGGACAATACTTGTGCGGATTTCCGCACAAGTGGCGTTTGCCTGGGCGGATTTTCGCATTACACTGACCGGAAAGCCGCGAAGAAAAGGGAGAGGGCAGACGCCGCAGGCAGGCACCGATAGCGAATCCCAAGGGTTTGCCGGCCGTGAGTTGCTGCGCGAGGCGGTGGCCCGGCTGCGCGACGGCCGCTGGCTTGCCGTGGTCGCAGCCCTTGCCGTCCTGGCTGGCGCGATCGCCATCGCCGGGCGCATCGCCTCCGGCCAGGCGGCCGACAATCTGCGCGACACAGCACTTGCCGCTCTGCCGCTGGCGGCGGGAACGCTGACCGGCGAAATCGAAAAGCAGCGCCTGGTTCCCTTGGTGCTGGCCCGCGACGATGCTGTGCGGGGCGCGCTGCGCCGGGCCGGGAAGATGCAAGAAGCGGCCCTCAACGACAAGCTCAAGGCGATTGCCGGCGATGCCTCGGCCTCCGCCATCTATGTCATCGATACGGCAGGCATCGCCATATCAGCCAGCAATGCCGGCGAACCGACCAGCTTTGTCGGCATCGACTATAATTTCCGGCACTATTTTCAGGAGGCGATGGCGAAAGGTGCTGCCAGCCAATATGGCCTCGGCACGATCAGCGGACGGCCGGGACTCTACCTTTCGAGCCGCGTCGACGATAACGGCAAGCCGCTTGGCGTTGCGGTGTTGAAGGTCGAGCTCGACGGCGTCGAGGCAAATTGGCGTTCCAGCGGTTTCCTTGTCTTTGTCACCGATGAACGAGGCGTCGTGCTGGCCACCAGCCAGCCCGACTGGCGGTTTCGTGCGCTGGCACCACTGTCGGCCGAGGACGTGGCCGCCGCCCATGAGCAACTGCAATTGGCCGATGCTGCCTTCGAGCCGCTGCCGTTCAGACGCGGCGCCGGCGATGGCCTGGCGACGATCGACAACGCCGGAAAACCACGCCAGTTCGTCGAGGTGGTGCAGGATTTGCCCGGTGCAGTCCCAGGCTGGCGTCTGTGGCTGCTGACGCCCGCCGACGCTGCTCTCTCCTCGGCCGCCAATACGGCGCGCCTGACCACGCTCCTGGGCTTGCTGCTTCTAGGCTTGATTGCCTACGTGCTGACCCGGCGCCGGCGAACGCGCAGGCTGCGGCAGGAAGCGCTGGCGCGCATGAATGCCGAGCTCGAAAGCCGGGTCAGCACGCGAACGGCCGAGCTGACGCGCTCCAACACCGCACTTGCCGGCGAAATCGCCGAGCGCGAGAATGCCGAAGCCAAGGTCCGCCGACTGCGCGACGATCTCGCCCAGGCCAACCGGCTTTCCATCCTCGGCCAGATCGCCGCCGGCGTGGCGCATGAGATCAACCAGCCGGTCGCCGCCATCCGCACCTATGCGGAGAATGCAGGTCGTTTTCTGGACAGCGGCAAGACCGGATCGGCCAGCGGCAATCTGACATCGATCGTTTCGATGACCGAACGCATCGGCGCGATCACCGGCACCTTGCGCACTTTCGCCCGCCGGCCGGGCGTCGCCGCTTCGCCGCTGCCGGTGCGCGAGGCGATCGACGGCGCGCTGTCGCTGCTGTCAGGCCGCATACGCGATTCCGGCGTCACCATCGTCAGGCCGCGCGGCAATGCCTCGCCGGTGGTCATGGCGAGCCGCATCCGGCTGGAGCAGATCCTGGTCAATCTTTTGCAAAATGCATTGGACGCGATGAAGGACCAGCCCGATCCGCGCATCGAGATCGAACTCGCCGAGCGCGGTGATCGAGTGCTGATTTCGGTGCGCGACAATGGACCCGGCCTTGGTCCGGAGGCGGCCGGCAATCTGTTCATGCCGTTCCAGACCACCAAGGAGAAGGGGCTTGGCCTGGGGCTGGTGATCTCGCAGGAGATCGCCCAGGAATTGGGCGGCACGCTGCGGCTCGATCCCGGCAATGGCAGCGGCGCATCCTTCACCATCGATTTGAGGCGAATTGAATGACAGACGGATCAGGGCTGGTCGCGCTCGTCGACGACGATGCGGACCTCCTTCACGCCACCACGCAATTGCTCGAGCTTGCCGGCTTCACGGTGGTCGCACTCGACGCCGCCGAGGCAGCACTTGCCGTCGTCGACAGGAATTTCGAGGGCGTCGTCGTCAGCGATATCCGCATGCCAGGCATGAATGGTCTGCAGCTGTTCGATCGCATCAAAGCGATCGACGCGGATATACCGGTGATCCTGGTTACCGGGCATGGCGACGTCGATCTCGCTGTGGCCGCGCTCAAGGACGGCGTTTACGATTTCATTCCGAAACCCTATGCCGGAGAACGCCTTGTCGAGGCGCTGAAACGGGCGAGTGAGAAGCGGCGGCTGGTGATGGAAAACCGGCGGCTGCGCGAAGCCGCGGCATTGGCCGCCGACGGCCTGCCGCTGATCGGCGAGGCGCCTGCCATCAAGCGGTTGCGCGAGACCTTGCGCCAGATCGCCGACATGGATGTCGATGTGCTGGTCGAGGGAGAAACGGGAACCGGCAAGGAAGTGGTGGCGGACCTCCTGCACCGATGGGGGCGGCGGCGCGCAAAACCCTTCGTCGCGCTGAATTGCGGCGCTCTGCCGGAGACGGTCATAGAGAGCGAGTTGTTCGGCCACGAGGCTGGCGCGTTCACCGGCGCGCAGCGGCGGCGGATTGGCAGCATCGAGCATTCGAGCGGCGGCACGCTGTTTCTCGACGAGATCGAATCCATGCCGCCTGCGCTCCAGGTCAAGCTGCTGCGCGTGCTCGAAACGCGCAGCCTCACGCCGCTTGGCTCGAACGAGATACGGCGCATCGATCTCAGGGTCGTCGCAGCGACCAAGGTCGATCTCGGGCGGCCGGACCAGCGCGGCGATTTTCGCGAGGATCTGTATTTTCGCCTCAACGTGGTGACGCTGCGCATTCCGCCGCTACGTGAACGCCGCGGCGATATCCCGATGCTGTTCGGGCATTTCCTCGGCAAGGCGGCCGAACGGTTTGGCCGGCCTGTCGCCAAAGTGAATGCAGCCGTCAGCGATCATCTCCAGTCGCATGACTGGCCGGGCAATGTGCGCGAGCTCGCCCATTTCGCCGATCGCGTCGCGCTCGGTCTCGGCCCGGACGAGGAGATGAAAACGGTTCGCGCGCATTCGCCGGAGCCTGCGGCAGCATTGCCCGAACGGGTCGGCCACTATGAGGCGCAACTGATCCGCGATGCGCTACGCGACCATGGCGGCGACGTGCGCGCCGCCATCGACGTGCTCGGCGTGCCGCGTAAGACCTTTTATGACAAGCTCAAGCGCTACGGCATTGCCGCGTCCGAATTTCGCAATGGCGGCGATGCCGATACGCAACCCATCTCGGAAAAGCGATGAACACGACACTGCAAACGACGGCAAATCCCTCGCCGCAAGACCTCACTTTTCTCAGCGAAAGGCTGACGGCGTTCAACGACGGCGATGTCGGCGCGTCCGAAAGGCATGCGCTTGCGGTGTTCGTGCGCGACGACGCCGGCGCGGTCGTCGCCGGCATTTCCGGCTACACCGCCTGGGGATGGCTTTATGTGCAATGGCTCTGGGTGGATGAGCGGCTGCGTGGCCAGCACATGGCCGGCAAGATGCTGGACGCGGCCGAACATGAAGCGGTGGCGCGCGGCTGTCAAAACGCCTGGATCGACACCTTCAATCCGAATGCCGCCAAGGTCTATCAGCGCCAGGGTTATCAGCCCTTTGGAACACTTGCCGACTTCCCCGTCGGCCGCAGCCGCATCTTCCTGCAGAAGAAACTGGCTTAACCGGCGAGTTTTCCGCCCTGCATCGGCCGCGGTGCGCCGGTCGTGCTCGGAAAACTGATCGGCAGGCCGCGCAGCACGCGAACCGCGAGGAAGGCAAAGCATTCCGCCTCCACCGCGTCGCCGCTCCAGCCCAGGCTCTCGGCCTGCACCACCTCGACGCCGGCGCGGCTGGCCAGCATCGCCATCATGGTCGGATTATGGCGACCTCCGCCGCTGACCACCAGTTTCTTCGGCCGGTGCGGCAAGAGGTCGAGTGCCTTGCCGACGGCGCCGGCGGTGAACGCGGTGAGCAAGGCCGCACCATCCTCTGCATTCAGGCCGTCCGCCATCGCGGCACCGAAGTCGAAACGGTCCAGCGATTTCGGGTAGGCTTTGCTCAGATAAGGGTGCTGCAGCAGCTTGGCGAGCCGGGCCTCGTCGACCGTTCCCGCCCAGCCAAGCGCGCCGTCGCGGTCCATCTCGCCGAGCCCCTTCGACTTGATGAAATCGTTGAGCGGCGCGTTGGCGGGGCCGGTGTCGAAGGCGACGACATTGTCAGCGCCGTCCCACCAGGTGATGTTGGCGACGCCGCCGAGATTGAGTACGGCGACCTCGCCATTGGCACCGGCGCTGCGCATCAGCGCGGTGTGATAGACC
This sequence comes from Mesorhizobium sp. Primo-A, assembly GCF_003997175.1. NCBI lineage: Bacteria > Pseudomonadati > Pseudomonadota > Alphaproteobacteria > Hyphomicrobiales > Phyllobacteriaceae > Mesorhizobium > Mesorhizobium sp. Primo-A. The sequence continues at coordinate 144,538 of NZ_RZTG01000015.1, read as the reverse complement.
GCGGCCAGCGGCGCGCCTTGCCCCCCGGCGCGCATGTCGGCCGAGCGGAAATCGTATGCGACCTTGGTGCCCAGTATGGCATGCATCAGCTCACCGTCGCCGAGCTGCCGGGTCTGGCCCAGCCGTCCAACCTGCGGCGCACGATGCAGAACGGTCTGGCCGTGAAAACCGACGATGCCGATATCGGCCATCGTCATGCCATAGCCTTCGACCAACTCCTTGACGGCCGCCGATTGCGCGCGTGTCAGGGCATCCTCCGCGGTGCGGAAGATCGCCGGCTCCGGCCCAACGAAACTCCACCCCCGCGCCTCCGTCAGCGTCTCTTCCAGCAGCGAGCGGATCGACGCGGGATAGGGCATCAGCCGGTAGGTGCCGAAATCCTCGATGCGTTCGCCATCGGTCTTGATCAGCGCGACGTCGATGTTGCCGTCCAGCACCGTGCCGGTCATCAGGCCGACGGCCCAGATTGGTTCCATAGTCGTTTCCTCGTTGAGCATGATCTTTTCCGAAAACCGTTTCCCACTTTTCGGGACCATGCTCCAGTCCCCATCGATGAGATCGCCGATAGCTTTGCGAAGCCTGACGATTCTACCGTCAAAATATCGGTCGGATGAATCCGGTTGGCGGGCAAGGTCCAAGCCTTGCCACTGTCGAAGCGGCGGTCTCGGTGCTGAAGGCCGAGCGGCCTTCGTAGCGCCACAGGCGATGCTGGACCGCGCAACGTTGGTTCTGCAGCCGTCTGGCTCAACAACCGCCGAGATGCCACCTCTTGCCTGTCAGCCCCGAAGGCGCGACCTTGCCTGATCTGGCGAACGCTTCCGCCGAAATCCGCAAGGAGTGAAAAATCATGGCATCCGATGTGGCCGTCATTGCAGGCGCCGGCGCTGGTCTGAGCGCCTCGCTTGCGCGCCTTCTCACCCAGGAAGGCTTTCGCGTGATTCTGGCCGCCCGCAATTTCGAGAAGCTCAGCGCTCTGACCGACGAAACCGGTGCGCTGGCCGTCGAGACGGATGTTGCCGACGTCGCGTCCGTCGCCAGCCTGTTCGACACTGCAGACAAGGCCGGCCCGCTGGCGCTTGCAGTGTTCAACGCCAGCGCGCGCACCCGCGGACCGATCGCCGAGCTCGATGCCGAAGCGGTCAAACAGGCATTGCTGGTCGGCGCCTATGGCGGCTTCCTGGTCGGCCAGCAGGCGGCGCGCCGGCTGCTTGGGCGGGGTTCCGGATCGATCCTGTTCACCGGCGCCACCGCCAGTGTGAAGGGATTTCCCGGCTCAGCCGGCTTCGCCATGCCGAAATTCGGCCTGCGCGGCCTGGCGCAGTCCATGGCCCGCGAGCTCGCTCCGCAGAACATCCACGTCGCCCACTTCATCATCGACGGCCAGATCGAGCCGGCCGGACAGGTGGCCGATCCCGGCCGGCCGGACCGCCGTCTATCGCCGGACGCCATCGCCGAGGCCTATCTTACAACCCATCCCCAGCATCGCAGCGCCTGGAGCTCGGAGCTTGAGCTGCGGCCCTGGGCAGAGACGTTTTGACAGTGCAGCTGATCGCCTAGGGGCCAACTAATCGCCTGGCGGGAAGTAACGCGATCCTTCCGCCATTCCTTTTACATTAGGTGATACTAATATTTTGTGGCGCTGAGCTGCTTATCCAATACATAAAAAAGCGCAGTGTAATATATACGTTTGTTTAACGTCGGTTGTGCATCTTGCTGGCTTTCCCGGTCTAATTGAGAACGCGTATGCCGGTTACACGTCGTACACTGCTTGCGGCCGGGAGCGGCGGGTTGCTGATCTCGCAAGCCCGGGCGGCCAACACTCCAGGACAGCAGGCGGAGAACGCCCCAACGCCGATCGCGAGCGGCGATGCCTTGCGCATCGCAATGCCGGCCTTCGCTTCCAATCCGTTCTTCCCGGCCGACGGATCGGGGGACAATGGCATAGACATGGAACTGGCCCACGGCATCGCCGCGGCGCTTGGGGTCGAGCCGGTGTTCGACCGATCCGCCGCAACGTTCGACGATATCGTCAGACAGGTCAGTTCCGGACAGGCCGACATGGCGATTGGCAAGCTCAGCAGGACGCTTCAGCGCGGCCGGTCGATCATCTATTCCCGCCCCTACGCCATGCTGCGGCAAGGGCTGATCGCCAACCGCCTCAACCTGGCGCGTATCGCGCAAGGCAAGCCGCCAGAACAGATTGTCCGTGATTTCTCAGGTGATCTCGGCGTGATCGAGGGCTCTTCCTTCGCCACTTATGCGGCCACGACTTTCCCACATGCGCAAATCCATCGCTTGGCAAGCTGGGACCTGATCATCGATGCGATCCGAAACGGGACGATCGACATGGCCTATCGCGATGATTTCGAGATCAAGAAGCTGATGGTCGACGATCCGTCGATGACAGTCGTAGCGCGCTCCATCACGCTGACCGACAAGGTCGATACGATCGCAGTCGGCGTGCGGCCGGACAATCCGCATCTCGCGGCCTTTGTCGATCTGTATCTCGACCTCGCGCGGGGTCAGCAGATTCTCAACACGGACGAGATCATCGCCCGCTATCGCCTGGGGAGCAAAGCCTGACAATGGCCATCTCCGACGTAGCCGGACCCCTGCCTTTCGATTGGCGTCTCGCGGCAAGGCGTATCTTGCGATCGCCGGTGACGACGATTGCGATGATTGCTGCAGGAATCCTGTGCGGCCTCTACTATCCAGACTTTGCCCATGCGATCAGCCCTGTCGCACAACTCTACCTGAATTTCCTAAAGATGGTCGTCCTGCCCTATTTGGTCTCATCGGTCATCTTCTCCATCACGGCGATGGTCCAGGACCCGAAATCGGTCCGCTACCTCGGTAAGGTGGGTATGGCCGTGCTGGTCGTGTCGTTCCTGGCCGTGCTGGTGAGCGGCACCTTGTCGCTGATCCTGCAGCCGGGCCAGATCGAGAATCCCCAGTCGCGCATCGAGCTTGGCGAGTTCATCAATTCGCAAGGCAGCGTGTCCACCGATCTCGCCTTCCCGTTCCAGCCGCCGCCCTCCAATGGGGATCCCAGCGGCGGGCATTCGATCCTGCTCGACCTGGTGCCGAACAACGTCTTCAATGCGCTGGCCTCGGGACAGACCATCCAGGTTCTGCTGTTCTGCCTGCTTTTCGGGCTCGCGATGGGGAAGATTCCCCAGCCCTCGTCCATGAGCCTGACGCAGGCGCTCAACGCGGTCTACAGGGCCTGTACGGTGCTGACCAACTGGTTCATCTGGGGGTTGCCCTTTGCAACCTTCATCCTGATCGCGGACCAGACCGCGTCGACCGGAACCAAGCCGCTCACGCTGATGGGCGGTTACCTGCTGGTGATGGGTTTTTCCTGCCTCATATTCGTTGCCGGCGCCTTTGCCATTATCGCCATCCGGTCGCGACGAAGCTACTGGACGACGATCAAGACCTGCCAGCCCCTTCTCATGGTGGCCATCACCACACGCTCTACGGTCGCCTCGCTGCCGTGGGTCATCAACCTTTTGAGCGAGCGCCTGCGGTTCAGCCTGGTGGTCGTGGAACTGCTGGTGCCGCTGCAGGCGGCTTTGCTGCGTACAGGCCCGGCGCTGCTCTACACTTCGGGTGCGCTGTTCATCGCCCAGCTCTACGGCCATCCGCTTGCAGTCCCCGACCTCGTGCTCGTCGGCATCATCTCGGCGCTTCTCGCGCTCACCACCGGCGGCATGGGCAGCCTGCTCATCCTGTCGCAGATGTCCATCGTCTGCGGCTACCTGAAGCTTCCCTTCGAGGCGGCGTTCGCTTTGTTCGTCGCGGTGGATGCGGCCGTGGACACGTTCATGACGCTGGCCAGCGTCTGCACCGTCGCGGCGAGCACGGCAATGATCGCTCCCAGCCACAGGGAGGCGACACAGCCTGAAACCGTCTCGGAACAGCTCGAAGCCGAGCCTGCCGGATGATCGACGACAGCATCCGTCCCCAGCTCGGCATTATCGGCGGCCTGGGGCCGCTTGCATCGGCTGACTTCTACTTCAAATTGACCCGGATGACCCAGGCGTTCAGAGACAACGAACATGTGCCTGCCGTGATCCTCAGCGTACCGCAGCTGCCCGACAGGACCGAAGCCATCCTTGCCGGCCATGACGGCCCGCTGGCGCCTTTGAAAGCGGCGGTCGCGACGCTCAATGCGCTCGGCGTCGCCTGCGTCGCGATGCCGTGCAACACCGCCCATCATTGGTACGACCAACTGGCGGCGAATTCGCGCGCGGAAATCATCCATATCGGCGACGCCGTGGTGGCGGAGACGCGTCGTAGCCTGGAGCGGGGCCGGGTTGCTGTTCTCGCCACCCAGGGCACGCTGGTCTCCGGCTTCTATCAGGACAGGATGTCGGCGGCGGGATTTGAGCTCTGCCTTCCCTCGAACACCGAATTTCAGGCGTGCGTCGACAGCGCGATCAGCCTCGTCAAGGCGGGTTCGATCGCGGATGCGGCGGTTGAAACCGAGCGCGCGCTCGACATCGCGCAAGCGGCCGGCGCCGATGCCGCCCTGCTCGGCTGCACCGAACTGTCGGTGGTGGCCGCCAGCCTCAACGACGTGAATGGATTGCTCGTCATCGACAGCAATGCGGCCCTGGCGCGAGCCTGCCTGACGCGATTAGGGTTCGGTACGCAGGAAGCCCGAGGGCTGCCGACCGTATCGCGGCCGCCAGGACATGATTGGCCGATGCGCGGCAGCTTGGCCGTACTGGCGTAACCCGATCTAGACGCTCTCGAGGTATGTCTCGATCTCGAAATCGCTGACATTGAGCGCGAACGTGTTCAGCTCCTGGCGTTTGCAGGCCACAAAGGAGTCGCGCAGGATGGCTGGAAAAATCTCCGCCACATGCGTCCCGCTCTCGAAGGCGGCGATCGCGGATGCCCAGTCCGGCGGCAGCTTTGCCGGCGGAAGTCCCTGGCCGTCTGTGCCGATCGGATCACCTGGCGACAACTGTCTTTCGATGCCGGTCAGCGCGGCGCCCAATATGGCCGCGAGCACCAGATAGGGGTTGGCGTCGGCTCCCGATACGCGGTGCTCGATACGGCGAGCAGCGGTCGGCCCGCCCGGAATGCGGATCGCGACCATGCGATTCTCATAGCCCCAGGCGACCGCGGTTGGCGCATAGGATCTTGGGCGCAGCCTGCGGTACGAATTGAAGTGCGGCGCGAATACCAGCGTGCTCTCGGCCATTGCCGCAAGCAGGCCACCGACTGCATGGCGCATGGTCTCCGAGCCCTGGTCGGTGCCGTCGTCGAAGACGTTGCGCTCTTCACCGTCGACCAGGCTGAAATGAACGTGAAAGCCGTTGCCCGCCCGGTCGCCATAGGGCTTGGCCATGAAGCAGGCGGCAAAGCCGTGCTTGCGGGCAATGCCCTTCACCGTGCGCTTGAACAGCACCGCATCGTCAGCCGCCCGCAACGCGTCCGCGACATGGTTCAGATTGATCTCGAACTGACCGACGCCGTTTTCGGCGATGGCCGTGTCGACGGGAATGCCTTGCGTCCGGCAAGCCTCGTAGACGTCATGGATGAAGGATTCGAAATCGTCGATTTCGTCGATCGACAGCGCCGCGTCGGAATCGAGCCGGCGTCCGGTCACCGGCGAGACAGGGCCGACCGGCCGCTGCGATTGCGGATCGACGAGGTAGAATTCGAGTTCCGTTGCCGCGACCGGGGTCAGGCCCAGGGCCTTGTAGCGATCGAGGATGCGGGCCAGCGCCCGTCGCGGGTCGCCGAGATAGGGCGCGCCGCTTTCGTCGGCAAGCCACAGCGGGACAAGTGCCGTCGGATGCGCCGTCCAGGCCACCGGCAGAATGCCGCGCCCGGTCCATTGGCACAGTCCATCGGCATCGCCGGTCGAGAAAACCAGGCTGTTGCCTTCGATGTCTTCGCCCCAGACATCCAGTCCGATCAGCGAAAAAGGCATGCGCAGCTTGCCTTCCAGCGCCTTTCTTGCCTGCTCGACGGGAATGCGCTTGCCGCGCATGATACCGTTGAGGTCGCACACCGCCGCCCTGAGGCTCTGGATGTCGGTTCTGCTTTCAAGCCAGTTCAAAACGTCCGCAATTGCATCGCTCAATTTAAAACCTCTGGTTTTCGAAGGTGCCGCAGCCTGACCGGCCGCACGTCCCTGGTAAAAATAGCTGGTGAGTTTTAGGAAAACAGACGTGGCTGTCGCCAAGCGCTTTTCCTTATTTTTTCAAGTCACTAGCTGGTATGTCGGGAGGCATTTCAAAACCAATTGCGCGATCTGCGATCGCAACATAGAGGTTGGAGGGCGGAATGCCAAGCACGAGACGGTAAACCAGCGCGCAGCCGCTATCGGCGGGAGCGGCGAGTTCGCTGCGGTAAGATCTGGCGCACGCAGCGCCCGAGCCACGCTGTGCAAAACGGTCATCACAAATCTTGACCTCGCATGCACTTGCACCTCTGGCCGCTGTCTGGCTTTTTGGGGTACCCATCGCAACGGACTGATTCGCGTCATGCCGCTCGATTGCAATATGCCCAAGGCAGTCTGCGGGTGGGTCGTGAAGCGCGCGCAATTGACGAAGGAGAAACAGGCATGGCCGAGTTCAAGAAGCCCGAAATCTCCGAGATGAGACCCAAGATCACCGTTATCGGCGTCGGCGGCGGCGGCAATGCCGTCAACAACATGATCGCCGAGCAGCTTCAGGGTACCGAATTCATCGCCGCCAACACCGACGCGCAGGCGCTGACTATGTCCAAGGCGACGCGGCTGATCCAGCTTGGCGCTCATGTCACCGAAGGGCTGGGCGCCGGATCGCTTCCCGAGATCGGTCGCGCCGCGGCCGAGGAATCGCTCGACGAGATCATGGATCATCTGGCCGGCACGCATATGTGTTTCGTCACCGCCGGAATGGGCGGCGGCACGGGAACCGGTGCGGCTCCAATCATCGCCCAGGCGGCGCGCAAAGCCGGCATCCTGACGGTTGGCGTCGTCACGAAGCCGTTCACCTTTGAAGGCCGGCGCCGCATGCAGATGGCCGAAGAAGGCATCGAGCGGCTGCGCGAGAGCGCCGACACGGTGATCGTCATCCCGAACCAGAACCTGTTCAGGATCGCCGATGCCAAGACCACCTTCGCCGATGCGTTCGTCATTGCCGACCGGGTGCTCTATGCCGGCGTCAGCTGCATCACCGACCTCATCGTCAAGGAAGGCCTGATCAATCTCGACTTCGCCGATGTCAAATCCGTGATGCGCGACATGGGCCGCGCCATGATGGGCACCGGTGAGGCTTCCGGTGAAGGCCGCGCGATGAAGGCGGCCGAAGCCGCGATCGCCAACCCGCTGCTCGACGAAGTGTCGATGAAAGGCGCCAAGGGCGTGCTGGTCTCGATATCGGGCGGCAGGGACATGACCCTGTTTGAAGTCGACGAGGCCGCCACCCGCATTCGCGAAGAGGTCTACGAGGATGCCGACATCATCGTTGGCGCCATCTTCGACAAGGGCATGGAAGGCCGCTTCAGGGTCTCGGTCGTGGCGACGGGCCTCGACCGTGCTTTTGGCGCCGAGGATGCCGACGCCGGCATCGCGCGCGACCACGCCGGTCAGCCGCCGGCGCGCACGCTTCAATAGCGTTCGGTAAACGGGCAGGGCGCTGCCGCGCTCCTGCCCTCGATACCAGCGTTCAGCTCAGCCGAACTTCGGGTCCAGACTGCCCGACTTGTAGCGCTTGGCCATTTCGGCGACCGGCAGCGGCTTGATCTTCTGCGCGTTGCCGGCGGTGCCGAACTGTTCGAAGCGCTCCTTGCAGAGCTTGCGCATGGCGGCCATGGCCGGTGTCAGATACTTGCGCGGGTCGAACTCGCTCGGGTTCTCGGTCAGCACCTTGCGGATCGCGCCGGTCAGCGCCATGCGGTTGTCGGTGTCGATGTTGATCTTGCGCACGCCGTGCTTGATGCCGCGCTGGATCTCCTCGACCGGCACGCCCCAGGTCGGCTTCATCTGGCCGCCATATTTGTTGATGATCTCCTGCAGATCCTCGGGCACCGAGGACGAGCCGTGCATGACCAGGTGCATGTTCGGCAGGCGGCGATGGATCTCCTCGATGACGTTCATGGCCAGCACCGCGCCGTCCGGCTTGCGCGAGAATTTGTAGGCGCCATGGCTGGTGCCCATGGCCACCGCCAGCGCATCGACATGGGTGTCCTTGACGAACTCGACCGCCTGTTCGGGATCGGTCAAAAGCTGGTCGTGGCTGATCGCGCCTTCGACGCCGTGGCCGTCTTCCTGCTCGCCGCCGCCGCTCTCGAGCGAGCCGAGCACGCCGATCTCGCCTTCGACGGACACGCCGCCCCAATGCGCCATGTCGACGACGCGCTTGGTGATGCCGGAATTGTAGGCGTAGTCGGCCGGCGTCTTGCCGTCTTCCTTCAGCGATCCGTCCATCATGACGGAGGTGAAGCCGTACTGGATCGCGGTGACGCAGGTGGCTTCGTTGTTGCCATGGTCGAGATGCATGCAGACCGGAATGTCGGGATGGATTTCGACCAGCGCGTCGATCAGCTTGGCCAGCACCACGTCATTGGCATAGGCGCGCGCGCCGCGGCTAGCCTGCAGGATGACCGGCGACTTGGTCTCCTCGGCGGCCTCCATGATGGCGAGGCCCTGTTCCATGTTGTTCATGTTGAAAGCGGGCACGCCATAGCCGTATTCGGCGGCGTGGTCGAGCAATTGTCTCAGTGTTATGCGAGCCACCCAATAGTCTCCCGTATCTGGTTTCAAGCGCAACGTCGCGGGCCGGCCGGTTTGCCGGTCGGCCCTTGATGCTTCTGGCGGGATTTCAAGGGAACCGCAACCTTCGGAGCGCTTCTCGATCGCAATTCTTGTTGCAGGGTTGAAATCCGGCCAGTTTGACGACCTCAGGCCGCGATCAGGTCCCGCGCCGCCAGGAGTTGCACGCAGGCGTTCGCCGCTTCCTTGCCCTTGACAGTGAAGTGCTCGAAGAAGAAGCGGTGGTGCTCGGCGCTGTCGTGGTAGTTGTGCGGGGTGAGCACCGCCGACAGCACCGGCACGCCGGTCGACAGCTGCACGTTCATCATGCCGTCGATGACAGCACTTGCGACGAACTCATGCCGGTAGATGCCGCCATTGACCACAAAGGCTGTGCCGAGGATCGCGGCATAACGGCCGGTCCCGGCCAGGGTCTTGGCATGCAGGGGAATTTCATAGGCGCCGGGCACGTCGAAGATGTCGACGGTGAAGCGCTCGTCTCCCAGAGAGGCCAGTTCAGCTTCGAAGGCCTGTACGCACTGGTCGACGATGTCGGCATGCCAGCGCGCGCGGATAACGGCGATGCGGGTCGTTTCATAGTCTTTATGGGAATGCTGATTCATGGGTCCATCCTTCCGTTTCGAACCAGAATCAGGACGCACGATACGGATTAAGCCCGCAAAAAGCGGGCCGGCTTCCGTTTCGTCCTCTTCCATCCGGACTGTAACCGTCGGCTCCGGAATCACACCGGATCTGCTGACCTTTCCACTAGAGCGCCACGCGTCCCTTGGACGCGTAAAGGACGCTCTAGCACTTAAGAATCCACGCATTGATGCGTGGACCGGAAAGCGCTCGCGGGCTTGGGTAGAAACCCTTACCGCCGGTGGGGACTTTCACCCCGCCCTGAGAACATTAACGGCTTTGTATGAAAGGGCAGGACGCTGCTGTCAACCGTGAGAAGGTTGGGCCAAGCACGTTCGACTACCGCGTGCGCCACGCCGCCGCCGATGCGGCGATCAGCATGAGCAGTGCTGCAACCATCACGCAGACAGCAAAGCCGAAGTTGGAATAAAGCGGCCCGAAGCTGGTGGTGCCGACAAAGACCGCGAGGTAAGTCACCGCACTGTTCAGCCCCATGATCGTGCCGCGCCGCGACGGATCGAGCGCCGACAGGCGCATCACCAGGACGTTCAGGCCGAAATGATTGGCCAGTCCCCAGATTGCCACCATGGTCAAGGTCAGCCCGAAACTGTCGCTCGTCGCCGCCATCGCGACGTAGACGACGGCGACAAGAAGATAGGCAAACGGCATGACGCGCCGCGCACCCAGTCTGTCGATGACGCCGTCGAGCAGAGCAGCGGTGCCGAAGCCTATGCCGTAGGCAAGCGCCGCCAGGCCATTGGCACTCACCGGCTGTCCAAGCCCGACATGAAGATGGTCGCCGAGATAGCCATAGACGCCGTAGAACGAAGTCATGAAGGCCGCGCACGCGACCAGCAGCGGCAGGATTCCGGGAATGCCGAGCGCTTCCAGCGGGGCGGGCGCCGGTCCGGCCTTCCTGGTGTCGCTGAGCGACGTCACTGTCAGTCCCATCCATGCAAGGGCCGCAAGCACCGCGACCGCCACGAAAACGGCGCGCCAATGCACAAGATCGGCAAGCACGGCCGACAGCGAGACGCCGGCGACCATGCTGAGCGTCCATCCGGTCAGCACGACGCCGATCGTGCCGCTCTCCCTGCCCGGTGGGGCGATGGCCGCCGCGCTGGCATAGATCGCCGGCATGGCGACGCCGGCGGCGATGCCGGCCAGCAGCTGTGCGGCGACCAGCATGATCACCGTGGGTGCCGCGGCGCTGGCGACCAGCGCCAGTGCCAACAGCAGCAGTGCGCCCTGCAGCATTCTGCGAGCACCGAGCCGGTCGATGTAGCGCGCCAGGAACAGCGCGCTGGCAGAGGTGCCGAGGCCGAACGCGGCCGCCGCAATCATCACGGCCGGCACGCTGGTCCCGAACGACGAGGCGACAGCCGGTGCAATCGGACCCAGCACCAGCGAGTTCGAGCCGATGACCGCGATGCAGCCCGTCAACAGATAGGCAAGCGCCGGGATCGGGGCTCGGGCAGTCAATGGTGCAAGTTGATCAATGTTCGACATATCGGCATAATGGCCGTATTCTATTCAGCGGAGAACCAGGAATTTCGCCATGGATGAAGAAACAGATGGCATTCTGCAGAACAGGCCGGCGGCCCGCGATCTCGACGCGATAGACCGAAGAATATTAGGTGTCCTGGTCGATGATGCCACGATCAGCTACGCCGAACTCGGCGATCGCGTCGGCTTGTCGCCACCGGCAGCGCATGAGCGGGTCAAACGGCTCCGGCGCAGCGGCGCCATCCGCAACACGGTCACCATCATCGATCCCCGGGCGGTGAAAAAGCCTTTGCTCGCCTTTGTCCATATCGACACCAGGGGCTGGGGAAAGACGCCGGAACTGATGGCGGTCTCGCAATATCCCGAAGTGGAGGAAATCCATACCGTCGCCGGCGACACCTGCATGCTGCTGAAGGTCCGCACCGAAGACACCAGGGCCCTCGAAGGCCTTTTGGCGCGCCTCTACGAAACGCCGGGCGTCACCTCGACGCGCAGCTATGTGGTGCTCTCGACCTATCTGGAGCGGCCGGTGCAGCCGGGTATCACCGAGACTTGGCCGACACCCAAGCACATGGCCGAGCCTCTGTACTAGAAGCGAGCGGCTACGCCCGCTCGGGAAACATCTGCTTCAGGCCCTCGCGCGAGGCCTTGGCGACACCGCGCTCGGTGATCAGGCCGGTCACCAGCCGCGCCGGCGTCACGTCGAAGGCCGGGTTGGCCGCCGGCGTCGTCTCAGGCGAAATGCGCACCTGGGCAATCTCGCCGGCGGCGGTCTTGCCCCAGACCAGCGAGACCTCGTCGGCCGAGCGTTGCTCGATCGGGATTTCGGCCAGTCCGTCATGCACCGTCCAGTCGATGGTCGGCGACGGCAGCGCGACATAGAACGGCACGTCGTTGTCGGCGGCGGCGAGCGCCTTGAGATAGGTGCCGATCTTGTTGCAGACGTCGCCGTCGGCGGTGGTGCGGTCGGTACCGACGATGACCATGTCGATTGCGCCGCGCTGCATCAGATGGCCGCCGGCATTGTCGACGATCAGCGTGTGCGGCACGCCGTGCCCGGCCATCTCCCAGGCGGTCAGCTGGGCGCCCTGGTTGCGCGGCCGCGTCTCGTCGACATAGACATGGACCGGAATGCCGGCTTCTGTGGCCAGGTAGATCGGCGCGGTCGCCGTGCCGTAATCGACCGTCGCCAGCCAGCCGGCATTGCAATGGGTCAGGATGTTGACCGGCTCGCCCTTCTGCTTGCGCGCCGCGATCGCCTTGATGATGGTGAGACCGTTCTCGCCGATGGCGCGGTTGAGGCCGACATCTTCGTCGGCGATCTCACTGGCCCGCCGATAGGCGGCTGCAGCGCGTTGTTCGGTAGGCAAAGGCCGCAGGAAGCGCCGCATTTCGTCCAGCGCCCAGCGCAGATTGATCGCGGTCGGCCGCGTCTCGTGCAGGGTCTCCCACACGGCGTCGAGCGCTGCATCCGACGCATCGTCGGCCATCTGCATGGCGACGCCATAGGCAGCGGTGACGCCGATCAGCGGCGCGCCGCGCACCCACATGTCGCGGATGGCGGTGGCGATGCCGGCAACCGTGCCGATCCTCTCGATGCGGAAATCATGCGGCAGCCAGCGCTGGTCGATGATATCGACCGAACGGCCATCGTCGCTCAGCCAGATGGTGCGATAGTGGCGGTCGCCGACGTTCAAATGCTGCTCTCCTGTTCGATCAGCGCGGCCAGTTGGTTGACCTCGTCGATGCTGTGGATCTGGCGCCGGTTGACGGCGAGGTGGCGGCCGAATTTCAGCGCCTTTGCTTCACAACTGGCGCGCAGATCCTCGTCGGCAATGGTCTCGAAATCGGCATTGTGAGCGAGACCGAGGATGCGCCGGTGCACTTCGACGCCGGCAAAGCCTAGCAGATCGGTCCAGATCTGGTGCAGCACATGGTCGAGCGCCTGCTCTGAGGCAAGGATGTCGCCCTGGTCCTCGAACAGGCTCTTTTGGTAGAGCATGCCGGTGCGCTCGCTGCGCCATAGATGCGAAAACTCGGCGCGGAACACCGCCCAGGTCTCGACCGTCACACCGAGCAGATAGGCGCGCATGGCGTCGCGCTTGCCCTTCTGTTCGTGACCGCGTTGCGAGAAGAAGGACATCCAGAAATTGGCAAGCAGCATGCCGACGTCGAAAGCCATCGGGCCGTAGAAGGCGAACTCCGGATCGATCATCCGGGTCTCCGTGTCGGTGACCATGATCGAACCGGAATGCAGGTCGCCATGCAGCAGCGTTTCGGCATTGGCGGCGAAGATGTGCTTCAGCCGCTGCGCCTCGACCTTGAGGTCGCGGTCGGCGCGCAGTTCGGCGACCAGGCCGTCGAGCTGCGGCGAGGTGTGCCGGTTCATCTTGGCATCGAAATAGGGATCGGAGAACACGAGGTTTTCGGTGATGTCGCAAAGCTCGGCATTGTCGGCGAACAGCGCCAGATCGGCCTTGCGGTCCTTGGCGGTCATATGCAGGTCGGAGCCGCGAAACAGCGTGCGGGCCATGAACAGGCCGATATCCCGGGCGATGTTCGGCAGTTGGCGGCCGTCGATCAGGGCACGGCGCAGGATGATATGCGGCGGCGCAAGATATTCCATGATGATCAGCGCCTGACCTTCATCGAAATAATGGATCGCCGGCACCGAGCCCGGCGCGCGCGCCTCTTGCCTGGTCAGCGCGTGATATTCGAAGAAGGAGCGCTTCAACGGCAGCGGCCAGCTGTCGCCGACCAGGCGGACATAGGGCAGGGCCTGCTTGACCACGGCCGCACCGCTGGCGCCCTCGACGATGAACACCAGGTTGAGATTGCCGTCGCCGACCTCGCGGACCTTCCAGGCGCCGGTGTCCTTGCCGATCTTCGCGCACAGCGCCTCGTTGCCGCCAAGGCGTGCAGCCAGGGTTTCGACCGATAGGGCTTCGAACGGCAATTCTTCAGTCATCGTTATCCTCCCGCATATGCGCTTCCAACATAACGGAGGCGTGGCGGCCGGGCCAAGCTAGGAAGCGATCTGGCAATTGTCAATCGTGTTGACAATTGCCGATACAGCCCATAGCGTCATGTCAGGGAGGAACGCATGGTCGGCAATGCCGTGTTCCGCGTAGAGGGACTGAGGAAATCCTTTGGCCATAACGAGGTGCTTGGCGGCGTCTCGCTGGAACTGCATGCCGGTGAAGTGACCGTGCTGATGGGCGCCAACGGCGCCGGCAAATCCACCCTCGTCAAGATCATCTCTGGTGTCTACGAACGCGGCGGCGGGACGATGGCGCTCGCCGACCAGGATTTCGCGCCGAAAACCCCGGCCGAGGCGATCCGCGCCGGCGTCGTCACCGTGCATCAGAACATCAACGACGGTGTCGTCGCCGATCTCGACGTCGCCACCAACCTGACGCTGGACCGGCTGAGCGGCAGCGGTGCGCCGACCCTGTTCAATCCAATGCGCGTGCGGCGAGAGGCCAAGACGGTTGCCGACCGCATGGGGCTGGCCATCGATTTGAAGGCGCGGGTGAGTGATCTTTCGCTGGCCGATCGTCAGATGGTGGCGATTGCCCGCGCGCTGGCGCACAAGCCGAAAGTGCTGATCCTCGACGAGCCGACCTCATCGCTCTCCAGCGCCGAGGCTGATCGGCTGTTTGCCCTGATCGACAGGCTGCGCGAGCAAGGCGTGGCCATCCTCTACATCTCGCACCGTATGTCGGACATAAGGCGGCTGGCCGACCGCATCGTATCCATGCGGGACGGGATCATCTCAGGCATTTTCGACAAGAAACCGCTCGACTATGAAGGCGCGGTCAACGCCATGCTCGGCCGCAAGATCCATCTCGACCGGATTGTTGTCAGGGATTCGGCCAATGCCGTCTTCAAGATAGACGGTCTGCGCATCGCACAAGGCGCACGGCCGATCTCGCTGACGCTCGGCGACGGTGAGGTCGTTGCCATCACCGGCCTCGTCGGCGTCGGCAAGACGGCGCTTGCCGAGACGCTGTTTGGCGTGCGCCAGCCGCTGGCCGGCACAATGACGCTGAACGGCAGGCCTTATGCGCCTGAAACAGCCGGCGAGGCGATCGCCGCCGGCGTGTTCCTCGTTGCCAAGGACCGCGGCGAGAACGGCATCGTCGGCGGCTTCAACATCCAGGAAAATATCAGCCTGCCGTTTCACAAGCGCATGTCACGTTTCGCTGTTCTCAAGCGCCGTCTGGAACGCGCCACGGCGCGCCGGCAGATCGAGGAGCTGGGCATCGTCTGCCGCTCCGAGAAGGACGAGATGTCGGAGCTCTCCGGCGGCAACCAGCAGAAGGTGATGGTCGCCCGCTGGATGGCCCAGCATGCGAGACTGTTCATTCTGGACGAGCCGTTTCAGGGCGTCGATATTTCCGCCCGGCGCGACATCGCCGCCAAGCTCAGGGCCAGTGCAAACGGACGCGCCACGCTGCTGTTCGTCACCGAACTCGACGAGGCGCTGGAGACCGCCGATCGCATCCTGGTCATGTCGGAACAGACCATCGTCGGCGAGCACCGCAATGCCGATGTCGATCTCGACCGCCTGTTGGCCGAGGTCGCCGGCGGGCCGCTGCACAGTGCCGCCTGAGCGCGGGCGTTAGGAATGGGAATGGAAAGAGCATGGGTTCGGATTGGCTAAAAACGGCAGCAGCGCGCGGGAGCGCCGAATGACATTGCGCGACCACGCCATCCGCTACGGATTCATCGTGCTCTTGTTCGGGCTCGTCGCCTATTTCTCGATCGCCGCCGACGGTTTCGTTTCGCCGCAAAGTGCGGTTTTCATCTTCCAGTCGGTCGCCATCACCGGCGTGCTGGCGCTCGGCGTCACCGCCACGCTGGTCGTCGGAGGTTTTGATCTGTCGATCGGCTCGGTCGCCACCTCAGCCATGATGGCGGCCGCCTATGTCATGGTGGTGCTGGAGCAGAACGCCCTTGTCGCGGTCGTCGTCTGCCTGCTCATCGGCGCCATCGTCGGCCTGATCAATGGCTGGCTGATCGTCTACATGCGTGTGCCCGATCTGCTGGCGACGCTCGGCATGATGTTCCTGCTCGTCGGCCTGCAGCGCATTCCAACCGAAGGCCGCTCGATCGCCACCGGCATGACCATGCCTGATGGTTCGGTCGCCAACGGCAAATTCTCCGACGCCTTCCTGGCGCTTGGCCGCCACCGCTTCGACTTCTTCATCCCGAACCTCATTCCAGTGTCGGTGGTGGTGCTGCTCGTGCTCGCCGTGCTGATCTGGTTCTTCCTCGAATACACCCGTTTCGGCCGCATGATGTATGCCGTCGGCAGCAATGAGCGCGCCGCCGAACTCGCCGGCGCGCCTGTCAAGGCATACAAGATCTGGGCTTACGTCATTTCAGGTGTTTTTGCCTCGATCGGGGGCATTTTGCTCGCTGCCCGGCTTGGACGCGGCGACATCGCCTCGGGTAATAATCTGCTGCTCGATGCGGTTGCCGCAGCGCTGATCGGCTACGCGGTGCTGGGTGCCGCCAAGCCGAACGCCTTCGGCACCGCCATCGGCGCGCTGTTCGTCGGCATCTTGCTTCAGGGCCTGACGATGATGAACGCGCCTTACTACACGCAGGATTTCATCAAGGGCGTGGTTCTGGTCGTCGCCCTTGTCTTCACCTTTGCGCTTTCGGGCAGGGGCAGGAGATAGCTTTCGACCGGAACAGGATTTTCGAGTTCAACAAGAGTGGAGGAAAACAAAGTGAGCATTACAAGAAGACTTCTGGGGAAGGTGGCGCTCGGATTGGCCGGCGCAACTATGCTGATGCAGGTCCCGGCTTTTGCCGCGGACAAGCCGGCGCCCTTCGACAAGCCCGGCGTCAAGATCGCGCTGGTGCGCTATCTCTCGACCGGCGACTTCTTCCAGGCCTATCTCTCGGGCGTCGAGGCGCAGTCGAAGGCGCTCGGCATCGACCTGCGCGTCCTCGACAGCCGCCAGGATGCGGCTCTTCAGTCCGACATGGTCGACCAGGCCATCGCGCTCGGCGTGCAGGGCATCATCATCCAGCACGGCCTGACGGAATCGATGAAGGACGCCGCGCAGCGTGCGGTCGACGCCGGCATCAAGGTTGTGGCCTTCGACGTCAATGTCGAAAACCCCAAGATCCCGCAGATCGAACAGTCCGATCGCGACCTGGCACGCCTCGCGCTCGAGCAGGCGGTCAAGGACAATGGCGAGAGCTGGAATGCCGGCTATGTCTATGTCGCCGGCATCGCGCCGCTCGACCGCCGCAACGAGACCTGGGTTGACGTCAAGAAGAAATATGCCGGCATCAAGGAAGTCGCGATGTTCGGCACGCTCGACAATCCGATCGCCAACTCCGTCGCCAACCAGGCGCGTTCGGTGCTGACGGCGCATCCCGACATCAAGGTGATGTTCGCTCCCTATGACGAATTCGCCAAGGGCGTGAAGATCGCTGTCGACGAAGCGGGCTTGAACAAGGGCATCAAGATCTATTCGGCCGACATTTCGACCTCGGACATCGCTGCGATGCGCGAGCCCGACAGCGCCTGGGCCGCGACCGCCGCGACCAACCCGGCCGTCGTCGGCCAGGTCTCGGTGCGTGCGCTGGCACAGCTGCTGGCCGGTGAAGACCCCGGCCACAACGTCGTCGTGCCGCCGACACTGATCACCCAGAAGGACCTCATCGACAAGGACATCAAGAACATGGAGGACCTGTCGGCCAAGCTGCCGCAGTTCGCCCACGCCGATGTCGCGATGCCGGCCTGGATGCCGAACCCGAACGCCAAGTAACTTTCGCTATCGAAGGCCGCCTGCAGCCGCTTGCTGCAGGCGGCCTTTTTGCTGAATATCTGCAGCCGGCGCCAGGCTCCGGCCCAAGGTTCGGTGCGTATATGGAAGCTCAGGCGGCAATCGAGGAAAACCTGTCCGGCGCCGTCGCCGGAACCTTGTTTCGATGCCCGCAGGCCACCACGGGTGTCGTGGTGTTGGGTGGGTCGAGTGGCCGCGTCGATGTCGGGCGCGCACGGCTCTTTGCAAACGAGGGCTCGTCGGCTTTGGCCCTGCAATGGTTCGGCGGTGAGGGCCAGCCTCCCGGAATATGCGAAATTCCCCTCGAAACCTTCTTCGCGGCAACCGATTGTCTCCTTGAAACAGGATGCCACCGCATCGTCTATGTCGGCACATCCAAGGGTGCCGAGGCCTCACTGCTTGCGGCGGTCCATGACCCGCGCATCGACGCTGTGGTCGCCATCAGCCCGTCATCGGTGATTTGGGGAAATATTGGTGCTGGCCCGGATGGCGTCAGCTGGCCTGAACGATCCTCATGGTCGCTCGACGGAATCCCCCTGCCGTTTGTGCCGACGGATCCAAACTGGACACCAGAATACGTGGATGGCTTGGTATCCTACAGGGGACTCTTCGAACATTGCTTGAAAACCTTCAGGCAGGAAGCGGCTGCGGCGACCATCCCCGTTGAGACCGCATCGGCCGAGATCCTGCTGGTCGCAGGCGGCGACGATGCGCTGTGGCCCTCGCTATGGTTCGCGACAGAAATTGTTCGGCGGCGCAGCGAAGCAGGCAAGATCACACATCTCGTGTCATCGCCGGATGCGGGGCATCGCATTCTCTTGCCTGGCGAGAACACACCACGCTCGACATTGCATGCACATGGCGGCAATGACGAGGCCGAATCACGGTTGGGCAGAATGGCGTGGGAAGGCATCCGAGAACTGCTGTAGCTGCAGATCCCGAATACCTTCGCCTGTTTTGCGTCAGTCTCGGCCGGTTTCCCTACCGCATCGCTGCCGCGATATTGCCGCCGTCGACGGTCGTCACGTCGGCGGTGGTGCGGTCGGCCAGCGCATGATGCAGGAAGGCCTGCGCCACGTCCTGCGCCGTCACTTCCTGGCCGAGCAGATTGCCGGACATGTAGTCCTTCTCCGACACGCCGCGCGCGCCTGAGCGGCTGGCAATCATGGCGTCGGTCAAAAGGCCCGAGCGGATGCGGTCGGCGTTGACGGCGTTCGAGCGGATGCCATGCGCGCCATAGTCGAGCGCGTACTGCCTGGACAGGAACAGCGTCGCCGCCTTCGGCACGCCATAGGCGCCGAACTTCGGGCCGGGGTTGACGGCCTGCTTGGAGGTGTTGAACAGAAGCACGCCGCCTGTGCCCTGTTCGAGCATGATGCGCACGGCGTTCTGCGCCACCGATTGGTGGGCGAAGAAATTGAGCTCGAAACTCTTGCGCAGGAGCGCGTCGTCAAGCTCGCCGATGCGGCCTTCCCAGGCGGCGCCGGCATTGGAAACCAGGATGTCGACACCGCCGAACACGGCGACCGCTTTGTCGAAGGCGGCACGCACCTGTGCCGGGTCGGTGATGTCTGCGGCGACGCCGATCGAATTGTTGCCGGCTTTCTTCGCTGCATCGGCGGCTTTTTCGGCGTCGAGATCGACGACGACGGCATGGGCGCCATTGTCGGCGAACAGCTTTGCCGTCGCTGCACCGATCGCGCCGGCACCGCCGGTGATCAGCACCACCTGGCCGGTCAGCGGCTTCGGCTTGTTGGAGGCGAGCTTGGCCTGTTCCAGCGACCAGTATTCGAGCGGGAACAGGTCGGCCTTGGAAAGCGGATGGAACCGGCCGACGGCCTCGGCGCCACGCACTGCCTCGATCCACATCTCACCGACATCCGACGCGATCTTCGCGTCCTTCAGGGTGCGGCCGTGGCCGAACATGCCGAGGCCGGGCACCAGCGTCAGCCGCGGCATCTGGTCGAGCATGGTGCGCTTGACGTCGTCGAGCGCATCATTGGTTTCGAAATAGGCGCGATAATCCTTGGCGAACGCGTCGACATGGCTCTTGATCACCGCCTTGTAGTCGCCGGCCTTGTCCGCGTCGGGCGCCGGCAGCGCCATCGGCCCGGTCTTGATGCGGATCGACAGATCGGGCGTCGAGACGCCGCGCCCGGCATAATCGGCGATCTCGGCTGAATTGATGAAATCGACAATTGCCGGCGAAGTGCGGAAATCGCTGACCATTCGGTCGAAGCGGCCTTCGCCGCGCGCTACCGCCACCGCGCCGCGCAGCATCGGCGCGATCGACGCCGGCGTCGCGAGCTTTGCTGGCAAGGCTGCCTTTGCCGCCTTCGGCTTGCCACTTGCGGCAATGAAGTCCTCGGCGACGTTCACATAATGGATCATCCGGTCGTAGGCCTGCTTCGCATCGTCGCCGAAGGTGAAGATGCCATGCTTGTCGAGGATCAGGCCCTCGACATCAGGATCGGCGTCGAAGATGTCGGCAGCCGCCTTGGCGAGGTCGAAGCCGGGCATGATGTAGGGCACATAGCCCATCTTGGCGCCGAAAACCGTGGTCACCAGCGGCTTGGAGTCCTCCTGGTCGACGATGGCGAGAATGGCGGTCGAGTGCGTGTGGTCGACGAATTTGTGCGGCAGGAAGGCATGCAGCAGCGTCTCGACCGACGGGTTGGGCGAGGACGGATCGATGAGGTTGACGCGTTGCAGGGCAACCATGTCCTCGTCGGCCAGCCTGTTCAGCGCGCGCGCCTTGAGCAGCGGCTTGAGCTTGACCGCCGGCAGGCCCTGCGGCTCGATGACGCCCATGTCCCAGCCGCTGCCCTTGACGCACAGCACGTCCCACTGGTCGCCGACGAGGTCGGTTGCCGTCGTCTTGCAAGAGGTGTTGCCGCCGCCATGCAGGACCAGCCGTGGTTCGCCGCCGAGCAGCCGGGTCGTGTAGACGCGCAGCGCCAGGTCGCGGCCGACACCCTTTTTCGCGTAGTCTGCGACGAGTTTTTCGGCTGCTTCGTCATTCCACAAATTCTTCATGTTCGCTTCGTCCGGTTGTTTGTCTTTGATGGTGAAACAGCAATGCCGCGACGCTTTGATGACAATGCGCCGGCGACGGAGAGGGGATTTCCTAGGAGGCCTTTTCTGTCGTGGCAGCCGCATGATCCAGGAGCCGCTGCG
The DNA here is from genome assembly GCF_003997175.1 of Mesorhizobium sp. Primo-A. NCBI lineage: Bacteria > Pseudomonadati > Pseudomonadota > Alphaproteobacteria > Hyphomicrobiales > Phyllobacteriaceae > Mesorhizobium > Mesorhizobium sp. Primo-A. The sequence continues at coordinate 123,643 of NZ_RZTG01000015.1, read as the reverse complement.
CCATGTGTGCGCCGACCACCAGATGCGTGCAAAGGCCGCCGGCGATCGCCGCGAGCAGCGGTTCGAACTTGCTGTCCTCCTGCACCACCACCAACCGCCTGGCGATGGCGCGCAGCGAGGCAAGCTCGGCGGAGATCACCCGCCTGTTATAACTGCAGTCGAGCACCTTGCCCTCGGCGTCTATGATCTGCCCGGCAATCACGCCGGCAGCGCCTTGGCTGCGCAGATCCGCCATTTCGCTTGGCGTCAGCGCGCCGCATTTGACCAGATGGCTGTCGGCGTCGACCGCGCCGACCGAGTATAACGCCAGGTCGCATTCGCCGACACCCGACAATTGTTCCCGGATCACCGGCTCGGCACGCAGCGCACGCGCAAGTTCTTCCGTAGACAGCACCAGCGGCGCGTAGAAATTGAGCCCTTTGGCGTTGAGCCGCCGCGCGATTTCCATAGTGCATTGGTCGGGGCGATAGGAATAGGGCGCGCCGAGATTGCCGCAGAGCTGCACCACCGTGACATCCTGCAGGTCGGCATAGGACATGACGTCGGCAATCATATAGACGGTGCGGCCCCAGGCGACGCCGATGCGGTCGCCCTTCTTGACCAGTTCGAGAAAGACGCTCGCCGCCAGCACGGCGATTTCCGTCGACGGGTCGGCAATATGATCATTCTCCGGCGCGATCCAGACGGCGTCGAGGCTCAGCGCATCCTCGAGCTTGCGCGCCAGCACGTCGTCGGTGAAAAGCTGGGTCGAAGTCGAGATGTTGACGATGCCGGTCTCGCGCGCCTTGCGCAGGTACATGGCGACCGAGGCACGGGAAATGTTAAGCTGGCTCGCCACCTGGTCCTGCCGCAGGCCATGGGCATAGTAGAGCCAGGCGGCCTTGTGGATGAGTTGTTCTGCCGGTCGGATCGCCATGCCGTCTCCTCAGCTGACATTATTCACGGCTCTCGACAAAAGTCAAACTGGGCAGAGGTATGCGATGCTCCCGCTTGCGCCGAATCTGGTTCATCATTGTGCCGAATGCGCTCTGTCGTGGCATCGTTTGTGGTGACGCGGCCCGAGCCTGTGATTAGAACGTCTGAAAGAAAATCGCGGGGAGCATGGGATGGGCAATCCTTACGAACAGGATCTCGACAAGAACGCGGCCAACCATCAGCCGCTGACGCCGCTCACCTATCTGGAGCGCGCGGCCAAGACCTATCCCGACCATATCGCCATCATCCATGGCCGCCAGCGCATCGACTATCGCACTTTCTGGCAGCGGTCGCTGAAGCTTGCCTCGGCCCTTCAGAAGCGCGGCATCGGCAAGGGCGACACCGTCACCGTCATGCTGTCAAACACGCCGCCGATGCTGGAGGCGCATTTCGGCGTGCCGATGACCAAGGCGGTGCTGCATTCGCTCAACACCCGCCTCGATGCGGCGGTCATCGCTTTCCAACTCGATCATGCCGAGACCAAGCTGCTGATCGTCGACCGCGAATTCTCCGGCGTCGTCAAGCAGGCCCTGGAACTGGCCAGGGTCAAGCCGCTGGTCATCGACTATGACGATCCCGAATACGCCGCCGACGCGCCGTACCCAAAGGGCGAGCGGGTAGGCTCACTGGACTATGAGGCATTTGTCGCAGGCGGCGACGCGGACTTCGCCTGGTCGATGCCCGACGACGAGTGGGATGCGATTTCGCTCAACTACACGTCCGGAACGACGGGCAATCCGAAGGGCGTCGTCTACCACCATCGCGGTGCGGCCCTGATGGCCTACACCAACACCATCCATGCCGGCATGGCCAAGCACGCGGTCTATTTGTGGACGCTGCCGATGTTCCACTGCAATGGCTGGTGCTTTCCCTGGACGCTCGCCGTCCAGGCCGGCACCCATGTCTGTCTGCGCTGGGTGCGGCCGAAGCCGATCTACGATGCGATCGCCGATCAGGGCGTCACCCATCTGTGCGGCGCGCCGGTCGTCATGTCGGTGCTGATCAATGCCAGGGACGAGGACAAGCGCGCATTTCCGCAGACGGTCACTTTCAACACGGCTGCAGCACCCCCGCCGGAAGCCGTGCTGTCGGGGATGGCGGATGCCGGCTTTGCCGTCACCCATCTCTACGGCCTGACCGAGACCTATGGCCCGGCGGTCGTCAACGAATGGCACGGCGCCTGGGATGATCTCGAAAAGGGCGAGCGCAGCGCCAGGAAGGCGCGGCAGGGCGTGCGCTATGCAGCGCTCGAAGGCCTGACGGTCATGGACCCCGAGACGATGCGGACGACACCGGCCGACGGCGAGACAATCGGCGAGGTCATGTTCCGCGGCAACATCGTCATGAAAGGCTACCTGAAAAACCGCAAGGCGAGCGACGAAGCCTTCGCCGGCGGCTGGTTCCATTCCGGCGATCTCGGCGTCATGCACCCCGATGGCTACATCCAGCTCAAGGACCGCTCCAAGGACATCATCATCTCCGGTGGCGAGAACATTTCCTCTATCGAGGTCGAGGACGCGCTCTACAAGCACCCGTCGGTTGCCTCTTGCGGCGTCGTCGCCAGGCCCGACGACAAATGGGGCGAAGTGCCTGTTGCCTATGTCGAGCTGAAACCCGGCAAGGTCGCGACCGAAGCCGAGATCATCGATCACTGCCGCGCGCTGCTTGCCCGGTTCAAAGTGCCGAAGGCGGTCATCTTCGCCGAAATCCCGAAAACCTCGACCGGCAAGATCCAGAAATTCCGGCTACGCGAGATGGCCAAGGGGGCTTAGCTGCATCGCCACCCATGCTTCGCCTCGACAATTTGTCGCGGGCTTCGTCATCCTAGGGTGTAGCAGTCGCGAGCGACGTCGCGGAAACCCTGGAGCTGCTCCGCAGCCCAAGGGATCCATGCCGTCACCTTGCGGCCGAGCTCCGACAGTCGAGAATGGCGGCTGCAGGCTACAGCTCGCTGACCGGTGTAAACCTGTTGATCCGTCGCACTCTTTGACCAACGTCGCGGCATGGATCCTAGGGTCTGCGCCGCGTCGCTTCGCTCCTTGCTTCGCCCTAGGATGACGAATTCATCAGGGCCAGCCGCTAACGGCGATCGTCGATTCCACCTTCTCACTGTCACCATCTGTCACCATTCGTACGTGTATACCGAATCCGCATTGACAGGTCCTTCTTTTCGATTTACGAGTGATGAAAATCAAAATTCGTCACTCGTAAATCGATAGAGGATCATGTCCGAAGCCGCCACCATAGTCGCCGAAGCCGCCCGACAGGAAAATGTAACGCGCATTCTCGATTGCGCCGAGCGCCTGTTCCGGCACTATGGCTACGGCAAGACCAATGTCGCCGACATTGCGCGTGAGCTCGGCATGTCGCCGGCCAACATCTACCGTTTCTTCGCCTCCAAGGTCGAAATCCACCAGGCCGTCTGCGGCCGGATGCTCGGCGCCAGCTACAAGATGGCCTACGAGATTTCGCGCCTGCCGATCAGCGCCGAGGAGCGGCTCCGGCGCTACGTGCATGCGCAATACAAGATGACGATGGAGGTCATGCTCGACGACCAGAAGGTCCACGAGATGGTCATCGTCGCCCTCGAACGGGATTGGGGTGTGATCGACAAGCATGTCGACAGCATTCACGACCTGTTCGCGGAAATCATTCGTGACGGGATCGAGGCCGGTGAGTTCAGAAAACAGGATCCGGTTATCGCGTCTCGCTGTTTCGGCGCCGCGACCGTCATCCTGTGTCATCCGCAGATGGTGGCGCAATGCCTTGCCAAGACCAACCGGGCAATGCCTGACGACCTCGTCGACTATGCAATCAAGGCCTTGAAGTAGCCTCCGCCCGCCGGGCGCCGGTTTCAACGATTCATCTCCATTTCGGGAGTACGCGCGTGTCTTCGTTCAGTTCAATCATCGGCAGGTTGCCCGCTGTAGGCCCGGTGCTGCTTGTCACCGCCACTCTCGGGCTTGCCGGCTGCAGCCAGGAAAAAACCGAAGTCAAGGATATCATCCGCCCGGTCAAGGTTGTCGAGATCGCGAAGGTACATGACACCCGCACGCTCTCCTATTCCGGGTCGGTGAGGGCCCGCACCGAGAGCGCTCTGGCATTCCGCGTCAATGGCAAGATCACCGAGCGCCTCGTCGATATCGGCCAGCATGTGGCCTCGGGCGATGTGCTCGCCCGCATCGATCCCATTGACTACGACCTTTCGGTCAAGAGCGCGCAGGCAGCGCTCGATGCCGCCGAGCGGCAGGTCGAGACCGTGGAACTCGCCCGCAAGCGTGCCGAGCAGCTTTTTGCCAAGAATTTTGCCCCGAAATCACAGCTCGAACAGGCGACCTTGACCTATGACCAAGCGGTCGCCACCCGTGATTCCGCCCTTTCGACACTGGCTCAGGCGAAGAACCAGGTCGGTTATACCGATCTCAAGGCCGACAGGGATGGCATCGTCACCACGGTCAGCGCCGACGTTGGCCAGGTGGTCGGTTCCGGCACGCCGGTTGTCACTGTCGCTGTCGACGGCGAAAAGGAAGTGCTGATCGCCGTCCCCGAAATGGAAATCGCCGAATTCAAGCCGGGCAAGGCGGTCAAGGCGGGCTTCTGGTCCGACGATGCGCTGGCGCTCGACGGCAAGGTCCGCGAAGTCGCCGGCAGCGCCGATCCGCAATCACGCACCTTTGCCGTCCGCGTCAGCCTGCCCAACGATCCGCGTGTGCTGCTCGGCATGACCGCCAGCATCGAAGCCACGGCGGCCAATGAGCGGCAGCTGGTCTCGATCCCCCTGAGCGCACTGGCCGAGCAAGGCACCCAATCGATCGTCTGGACCGTCGATCGTGGCGCCGACACCGTTCATGCTCGTCCGATCAAGGTTGCCGAGTTCGCCGCCGATGGCGTGCGTGTCGCGGAGGGTTTGAAACCCGGCGATGTCGTGGTCGCCGCCGGCACGCAATTCATGACCGAGAACCTCAAGGTGAAGCTCGCCGGTGATACGGCGCTGCAATCGGCATCCGCGGCGGACGGCGACGCCAAGCAGGTGCGCTGACGACAGACAACCGGCTGCGCGTTCCCGCAGCCGCTGGTTTCCGGGCGGCAGGCGCCCGACCGAGACGCTCGATTGATGTAACCCCCACATCGATTTCGCGTCCCACCGCGATGAGTGCTTCTCCGCTGGGAGAGCCTTGCCGCCCGGAAGCCACTACGAACCCTCGATTTTGTTGCGCTAGATAGATGGACCAGCGTCGATGACCAATTCCACGGAAGAGAAGCGGCCCTTCAACCTGTCGCGCTGGGCAATCGGCCATCCCGCCATTGCGCGGTTCCTGTTCGGCCTGATCATCATTTCCGGCGCGCTCGGCCTGATGCGCATGGGCCAGAAGGAAGATCCCGATTTCACCTTCCGGGTCATGGTCGTCCAGGCGATCTGGCCGGGCTCCTCGATCCAGGAGATGGAAGACCAGGTCGTCAACAAGATCGAACGCAAGCTGCAGGAGACGCCGCATCTCGATTTCGTGCGCTCCTTCACCCGCGCCGGCAGCGCCATCATCACCGTGCAGATCAAGGGCGACACCAACACCGCCGAGGTGACCGACGCGTTCTACCAGGTGCGCAAGAAGGTCGGTGACATTGCCGGTGACTTGCCACAAGGTCTGCTCGGCCCCTATTTCAACGACGAATTCGGCGACACCTTTATCACCCTGCATTCGATCAGCGGCGACGGCTTCAGCTATCCCGAGCTGAAGAAGTTCGCCATCCAGGCGCGCGACATGCTTTTGACGACGCCCGGCGTCGAAAAAGCCGTTATCATCGGCGACCAGCCTGAAAAGCTCTATATCGACGTCTCGTCCAAGGCCCTGGCCGAACGGGGCCTGACGCTGACCGATCTGCAGAATGCGATCAAGGGACAGAACAATGTCGACCCGGCCGGCTCCGTCGATACCGGCACCAACTCGGTGCGCATTTCCGTCGAGGGCGATGTCGGCAAGGTCGAGGATATCAGGAACCTGCGCCTGCGCGCCGGCGGTCAGGTCACGAGGCTGGGCGACATCGCCACGGTGAGTTCGGGGTTGCAGGATCCGTTCCAGCGAAAGTACCGCTTCAACGGTCACGACAGCGTGCAGTTGGGCGTCGTCATGGCCAAGGGCTTCAAGGTTACCGATGTCGGCAAGGATGTCGAGGCCACCTACAAGCGCTTCGAAGAGGCGCTGCCCTACGGCGTTGCGGTCGACCAGATCTCCGACCAGCCGGGCGTCGTCACCGATGCGGTGGCGGAGTTCATGCATGCGCTTGGCGAAGCGTTGCTGATCGTGCTCGTGGTCTCGTTCCTGTCGATCGGTTGGCGTTCCGGCCTGGTCATCGCCATCGCCATCCCGCTGGTGCTGGCCGCGACCTTCGCCATCATGTACGAGCTCGGCATCGACCTGCAGCGCATCTCGCTCGGCGCGCTGATCATCGCGCTCGGTCTTCTGGTCGACGACGCGATGATCGTCGTCGAGATGATGGAGCGCAAGCTGGAGGAGGGAATGGTCAAGGTCGAGGCGGCGAGCTTCGCCTATTCCTCGACCGCCTTCCCGATGCTGACCGGCACGCTGATCACCACGGCCGGCTTTATTCCGGTCGGCTTCGCGGCCTCGACCGCCGGCGAATATGTCCGCACGCTGTTTTATGTCGTCGGCATCGCGCTGATCGTCTCCTGGTTCGTCGCGGTCTATTTCACGCCATGGCTCGGCAACATGATCCTCAAGCAGCGCAAGCATGCCGGCAGCCATCACGATGTCTTCGACACGCGTTTCTACCGCCGGCTTCGTGCCACCGTCAGCTGGGCCGTGCGCCATCGCATCATCGTCCTGGTGATGACGCTGGTCACCTTCGGCACCAGCCTGTGGGCTTTCCAGTTCATTCCGCAGAACTTCTTCCCGCAATCGTCGCGGCCGGAAATCCTCGTCGACCTTTGGCTGCCGGAAGGCACCAGCATCAAGGAAGTCGAGGCGCAGGCCAAGGCGCTCGAGACCAAGATGATGGACGACAAGGACAAGCGTTTCATCGCCACCTATATCGGCGAGGGCGCGCCGCGCTTCTTCCTGCCGCTCGACCAGCAGCTGAGCAACCCCAACTTTGCCCAGTTGCTCGTCATGGCCAATGACGAACCGGCTCGCGAGCGTCTGATCGTCAAGTTGCGCACCGTTCTGGCGCAAGACTTCCCGTCCATCCGTGCCAAGGTCGATCGTCTGTTCCTCGGTCCGCCGACCGGCTGGCCGGTGCAGATGCGCGTCATGGGGCCGGATCGCCAGGAGGTGCGCCGCATCGCCGACCAGGTGAAGGCGAAGTTCCGTGAAGATCCGCTGCTTGGCGCCGTGCATGATGACTGGCTGGAGCCGGTTCCGGCGATGAAGCTGGTCATCGACCAGGATCGTGCCCGCGCACTCGGCGTTACCTCGCAGCGCATCCGCCAGATGCTGCAGGCGACGATGTCCGGCGCGCCGCTCGACGACTTCCGCGACGGCGAGGAGACGGTGTCCATCGTCGCCCGCGAGCCGAATGCCAGCCGCAGCCTGCTGTCCTCGGTCGACTCGGTCTATATCCCGACCGACTTCGGCGGTTTCGTGCCGCTGTCGCAGGTGGCCAAGGTGGTGCCGGTGCTGGAGCAAGGCATCGAATGGCGCCGCGACCGCCTGCCGACCATCAGCGTGCGCGCCACCTTGCCCGACGGCGTGCAGTCCAACGACGTCGTCACCAAGATGTACAACGACATGAAGGACCTGCGTGCGGGTCTGGCGCCCGGTTACAAGATCGAAATCCAGGGCGGTGCGGAGGATTCGGCGGAAAGCCAGGCTTCGATCGCCGCCAAGGCACCGATCATGCTGGCCGTCATTGTCGTGCTTTTGATGATCCAGCTGCAGAACTTCGGCAAGGCGATGCTGGTGCTGGCGACCGGTCCGCTTGGCATTATCGGTGCTGCCGCGGCACTCCTGATCAGCGGTGCGCCGTTCGGCTTCGTCGCCATTCTCGGCGTCATCGCGCTGCTCGGCATCATCATGCGCAACTCGATCATCCTGGTCGACCAGATCGACCAGGACATCGCCGCGGGCATGGACCGCTACGAGGCCATCATCGGTTCGGCCGTTCGCCGTTTCCGGCCGATCACGCTGACGGCGCTGACGGCGGTGCTGGCGCTGATCCCGATCTCGCGCGGCGTCTTCTGGGGTCCGCTCGCCTACGCCATGATGGGCGGCATCCTGGTTGCCACGGTGCTGACCATCCTGGTCCTGCCGGCCGGTTACGCCCTGTTCTTCGGCCGGGAGCCGAAAAAGCGCGGGGCGGAGGGACGGACGGACGATCTGGAACTGAGCCAGGAAGCCGAAAAGCCGCAATTGGCGCTGGCCGCCGAATAGATCGATCACGCCAGTCGAAAAGGATCGGGCGCGCCGAAGCGCGCCCGATCCTTTTTATTTTTATGAGGTCAGATGACGAAGAACCAGTTGGCGAGCAGCATCACCACCACGCCGGCGACCAGCGTCAGATAGGGCAGCATGCCCGCCTTTTTGACCGAGAGGTCGGCCCCCGTCATGCCGAGATCGGCCAGCATGTGGTCGGGGAACTTGCCCTTGTCCTGAATGTAGTGTCGGAAGCAGAACACCGGGATGATCAGCGCTGCCGTGATCAGGCCGGCCCACAGCGCCATCGGGTTCCATACCTTGGCACCGGCGCCCATGAAGATCGCGTTGACATAGGCGAAGATCGCCCCGATCCCGAGCAGCCAGCTCGGCGCCTTCCAGGGCCGTGCGATATGGCCGTTGTCGATGCGGTGGATCCAGCCGGCGTTGAGGTTGAGGAAGTTGAAGATGATGTAACCGCAATTCGACACGGCGAGGATGAAGAAGAAGCTCGTCGCGTCGGCCGAGGCGATGGCCAGCACGATCAGGTTGAAGACGAGATCGGTCCACATTGCCCGTGTCGGCGCACCATGTTCGTTGACATGGCTGAGATAGCGCGGCAGCCAGCCGTCGACCGAGCCCTGGTAGAGCGTACGCGAAGAGCCGGCCATGGCCGTCATGATGCACAGCACCAGCGCCAGGATCATCAGCATCACCAACAGGCTGTGGACTAGCGCGCCGCCGCCGACCATGCCGGCCAGCGCGTCGGCGACCCCGGAGCCGTCGACGATCGGCGTCGCCAGCATACCGTTGAGGCCAAGCACGCCCTGGAAGGTGAACGGCACCAGGATGAACAGCAGCATGCACAGAAGGCCGGAATAGAAAATCGCCTTGAACGTGTCGGTGCCGGGGTTCTTGAACTCGGATGTGTAGCAGACGGCGGTCTCGAAGCCGTAGGTCGACCAGGCGGCGATGAACATACCACCAAGCACCAGCGTCCAGCCGGCGATGTTCCAGGCACCGGGCTCGGGCGCGTAGGCTGCGGCCAGCGGCACCAGCGGCGAAAAATTCGCCCAGTTGATCTGGCCGGTGACGATCGGCACCACGCCGACGATCAGCATCGGGACGATGACCAAGAGGCCGATATATTTCTGCACATTGGCGGTGCCGAGAATGCCGCGATGCTGGATCGCAAAGATGATCAGCATCAGCACTGCGCCGATAAAGAAGGTCGCGTTGAAGGTGAACGAGACCGGTCCCAGCGTGTGGCTGTAAAGCGTCCAGTTGCGGATTGCCGGCGTCGCCGCCGCGGTCACCGCTGTGATGGCGTCGGCGGCACTCGTCCCGGCATGCGCGGCGATATAGGCGACGACATCGGGTGAGGTTTCGGTGAACAGCGGCACTGGCGCCAGCGCGTTGAGGATGTAGGCGGCGGCGATCGAGCAGCCGAGCGACAGCACCGGCGACCAGGCGAACCAGTTGCACCAGACAGACAGCGGCGCGATGAACTTGGAATAGCGCAGCCAGGCGGTGGCGCCGTAGATCGACGCGCCGCCCGACTTGTTCGGAAACAGGCCGGCGATTTCGGCATAGGTGAAGGATTGCAGGAAGCCCATGATCATGGAGAAGATCCAGATCGCGAAGGCCAGCGTGCCGGTCGTGCCGGCAATGCCGCCGATCGAGAACAGGACCAGGGCCGGCACGCCGCTCGCCACCCAGAAGGCGCCGCGCCAGTCGATATTTCGGTGCAACTTGCCTTCGGCAAGCGGCTCCAGGACAGTCGTTATCGTGCTCATATGTCTTTGTTCCCCATTTTGATGTTCCCCGTTCGTGACGGCCGCGACTTCGCGAGGCTTCATCATCGACGCATGCTTTGGGCGGCTGTCGGTGTTTCCACTCAGTCGCATTTTTTTCTTAACAGTGAAGATTGATCCGGCGCGCTTTCAGGTCAAGCGATTTGTCGCGCCGTGCACATCACGCTTGCGAAACATGTCGGCTTCACACTGCCGCGGTGGGATTGTTCGGAAAAGGACCAAGGGTCAGGAAGCGAAAACCCGCCGGAGGCGGGTCGCGGCGCAAATCAGCACCATGGACGAATATGTAGCATAGCTGCCCTCAGCAGGTCAAGAAAAAATTCCTATCACGAACTGCAGCACGGCCTCACTGTCTTGGGAGGGAAGGGCCGTCAGGAACGCGGTTTGGTCTTTTGCGGATCGTAGTGGGCGAAGGCGACGACTCGCGCCGGCAGCCGCTTGGCATGGCCGTCGAGCTTGCCGATCTCGACCTCGGTACCGACAGCCGAATGGGTGACATCGAGCCTGGCCAGCGCGATGGTCTTGTTCAGCACCGGCGAGCGCATGCCTGACGTGACCACGCCGATCTGGGCACGGCCGACATGCACGCAATCGCCATGGCCGACGTCGACATTGGCGTCGATGTCGAGACCGACCAGCTTCGTCTGCGGGTGCTCCTTGCGGCGGATCAGCGCCTCGCGGCCGACGAAATCGTCGGTCTTGCTCTTCAGCGGCACGGTGAAGCCGATGCCGGCCTCGAACGGATCGGTCTGGTCGGAAAATTCGTATCCGGCGAAGATCAACCCGGCCTCGATGCGCACCATGTCCAGCGCCTGCAGTCCCATCGGCTTCAGCCCGTGAGGCTGGCCGGCTTCCCAGATGGCGTCGAAGACTTTTTCGGCGTCGCGCGGATGGCACCAGATCTCGTAGCCGAGCTCGCCGGTATAGCCGGTGCGCGAGACGACGACCGGAATGCCGTTGCCGCCACCAATGCGGGCGACGGCGAAGCGGAACCATTCGAGTTCGTCGATCGACGGCTGCAGCGGCGAGGTCCAGATCACCTCCCTGAGGATGTCGCGGCTCTTCGGTCCCTGCACGGCGACATTGTGCATCTGGTCGGTGGAGGAACGCACAAGGACATTGAGGCCGAGTTTTGTCGCCGTCTCGCGCAGCCACTCGCCAGACAGATCGTCGCCGCCGACCCAGCGGAAATTGTCCTTGCCCAGCCGCAGCAGGGTGCCGTCATCAATCATGCCGCCATGCTCGTAGCACATGGCCGAATAGACCACCTGGCCAACGCCAAGCTTCTTGACGTCGCGGGTCAGCGTGTATTGCAGCAGCGCTTCGGAATCCGGGCCGGTGACCTCGAACTTGCGCAGCGGCGACAGGTCCATGATCACCGCGTCTTGGCGGCAGGCCCAGTATTCGGCGATCGGCCCGTCCTTGGCGAAGGAATTGGCGAGCCAATAGCCCTTGTACTCCTGAAAGTTGCGGGTGTGCTTGGCAAAGCTCGAATGAAAAGCGGTCTCGCGGGTCATTTTCGGTTCCGAATCGGGCGTCATGCGTCTGGCGATCGCTCGCGAGAATTTGTGCTGGCCGGAATAGGTCCGCACATGGATGTCGGTCGGGTTCCAGCCATTGGCCGGCGTCGTGTCGTCGGGGCAGGCGGAGGAAACGCAAACGATGTCGGTGAGCGCCCTGAGCAGCACATAGTCGCCCGCCCGCGACCACGGCTCGTCGGACACCATGACGCCATGCGCGTCGATCGCCGTGTTGAAGAAGAAGTTGATCGCCATCCAGCCCGCGCGGGGATTGACGCCCTTGCCGGCCAGAGCGCCGTTGAAATTCTCCGAACAGTTGGTGTGTCCGGGATAGCCGATGTCGTCGTAATATTTGGCGGCGCAGGCGAGCGCGAAGGCGTCGTGCCGGCCGCATGTGTCCTGCACCACCTCGACCAGCGGCTCCATGTCCTGGTCATAGTATTTGGAATGCAGGCCGGGCATCGGGTAGCTCGCACCCATGAGCGTGCGCGTCGTCGTCACGTCGAGCGGATGATCCAGTCCCCTGTCCAGCTTGCGCGCCGAAAAGCACTGGAAATCGGTGCATTGGCGCCCGTCGACATCGATGATCTGCAGATAGTCGCCAGCCCCAACGAAATAGGCCTCCGCGGTCGCCGAATGGACGCGCAAATCGAGCACCGGGTCGGCAAGCGGATCAGCCAATACCGATTTCGCCGCCGGGCGGATCGTGGCGCGGCGAACGAAGACGGTCAGCGGTGTCGCCGTGTCATGACCATCGACCAGCATCGGCCCGCCGGGGGCGGCAATCAGCACCGCACCATCGCGTGCGACGGTGAAAGCCTGCTCGGTGCCGGCCGGTGTCGTGACGCCGAACACCCGCACCGCCCTGGCGTGGTCAAGCTGCACCTGCCGGCGGGCGAGCCCGCTCCGCAGGGATGCGAGACTGTCGTCGCCCTCTATGAGCAGCGCTTTGATGCCGGCAGCGTTGCTGTTCGATGCTTCACCAAAAATGCCGGGATCGGTCGCGCCGGTCCTGTCCCAGGCCAGAAGTTCGCAGGCCTGGCCGCCTTCGACATTGCGCACGGTGATCGCGTCGCCGGCCTCGATGTCGATCAGCACCGCGCCGTTGCCCTGGATCGTATAACGCTCCATGCCCGGCGGCAGCGCGATCTGGCCCGGCCTCAGGATGAGGCTAGGCTTGGGCGGTCCGGCAGCAATTGCGGGGTAGGGCGACTGGCTCATCTCAGCCTTGCGGTTCGAGAAACAAGTTTGCCTGTGCGTGAAATTATTTTAGCAGCAAGAATAGCAGTGCGGTTGGGTTTGGCAAGGCGGAGGTGGCGCGCTTTGCCTTCTCCCCTTGTTGTGGGAGAAGGGAAGACTAGCCAAGGCTAAGCCAGTCTCTCTGTATGGTTGATGTCGACGCCGTACTCCGCGCCCGAATCCAGCATCGTATGCCAAAGGCTCTCGGCAAACGTCGCAAACATCAGAACGTTGAACACCGCCTGCCCATCCGTCCGATCACTGTCGCGCCAGAGCGTGACGCTGGTGTGATCCATCGACGTCGCGGCGGCGGCGCCAACCGGAAACGAATCGGGATGCAAATCGATCGACGACAGTTTCGCCAGCATTGTCCGCGCCTTGGCGCCGGAGATGCTGACCAGAACCCGCGCATGCGACTGGTCCGACAGCGAGCCGGACAATGCGGGCTCCAGCGTCTGCATCGTGTGCTTGCCGCCCTTCGACAGCACGAAGAACTGGTCCGGTCCCGACCAGATCAGCGTTGCGTCCGAAGTCCGCACCGCCTTCGGCGCATCAGGGACAGCAACACCAAACCGAGCCTTGGCGGCTTGTCCCAGCTCGGCCGCCTGGCCGCGCCGCGCCATCCCCTGGATCAGATCAAAATTGCGGATCTCGGTCAGCGAAATGCCGGCCTCGATACCGCGTGCGCCATCTGTACCGGTGACAAGCGCATGCTCGAGTGGGCTGCGAGAAACCCAGGAAAACTCAACCACGCTGGCGCCCTCCATCCGGGTCGTAGAAGACGGGATTGCAGAGTTCGACGTCATAGTCTTCGCCGCGCAATGGATCATGCGCGTGCACGATCTCGCCGATGCGTTCGCGGCCGCGTTCGACAAGCGCGAGCCCGATCCACTGATCCAACGTCGGCGAGAAGCAGACCGAGGTGACATAGCCCTGGTCGTTGCCGGGGCCGGGCGTCTGCCCCTTCGGGATGATGTGTGCGCCGGAGCGCAACCGGCGTGTCTCGTCCGTCGGCTTGATGCCGACGACGACCTGGCGATCTGGGGCTACCAGCGCCTCGCGTCCGGCCATGACGCGGCCGATATAGTCTTTCTTGGTCGACATCATCTTGCCCAGACCAAGATCGGCCGCTGTCGTCGTGCCGCTCAGTTCCGGTCCGGCGATGTGGCCCTTTTCGACGCGCATGACGCCGAGCGCCTCGGTGCCGTAAGGCGTCACGCCGAATGGCGCGCCGGCCAGCATCAGATTGCGTGCCATCGCATCACCGAAGCGTGCCGGTACCGAGATCTCGAAGGCCATTTCGCCGGAGAACGAGATGCGGAACAGCCGCGCCTTGAGGCCGCCGCGCAACGTCACTTCGCGCGCGCCCATGAACGGAAAGCCTTCGTTGGAAAGGTCCTCGGACTCATCAACGATCTGTTTCAGCAACTCCCGCGCGCTCGGTCCGGCGATCGAGAACTGCGCCCACTGGTCGGAGACGGAAGTGAGCTGCACGTCGAGCTCCGGGAACAGCACCTGGCGGCAGAATTCGAGATGCTGCATCACCAGACCGGCCTTGGCCGTGGTGGTGGTGAGAAAATAGTGGTCTTCGGCCAGCCGCGACGTGGTGCCGTCGTCATAGACGATGCCGTCCTCGCGCAGCATCAGACCGTAGCGCGCCTTGCCCACTGCAAGACTGGAGAAGGTGTTGATGTAGACGCGGTCGAGGAAGGCGCCGGCATCCGGACCGTGCACGTCGATCTTGCCGAGCGTCGAGACATCGCAGAATCCGACGCCTGAGCGCACCGCCTTGACCTCGCGCGTCACCGATTCCAGCCAGTCCTTCTCGCCCGCGCGGGGGTACCACTGCGCCCGCTTCCACAGGCCGGTGTCGACGAAGACAGCACCTTGTTCCACGGCCCAGTGATGCGACGGCGTCAGCCGCGTCGCATGGAAAGTCTCGTCGCGGTGATGGCCGGCGAAGGCGCCGATGGCGACGGGCACGTAAGGCGGCCGGTAGATCGTTGTCCCGGTCTCGGGGATCGAACGGCCGCTGACCGCAGCCATGATGGCGAGGCCGGCGACATTCGAGGTCTTGCCCTGGTCGGTCGCCATGCCGAGCGTGGTGTAGCGCTTCAGATGCTCGACCGATTCAAAACCCTCGCGCTGCGCCAGCTCGATGTCGGACGCGGTGACGTCGTGTTGCTGGTCGACAAAGGCTTTGCCCTTGCCGGCGACATGCCAGAGCGGCGTCAGCGAAAAAGCCTCGTCATCGGCGGCAGGCGCGGCGCCCGCCGTACCATTGTGCCCCGTGTCACGGGCCGCTGCCGCGCCAGCGGCAAATCCCTGGCTCAGGCAGGCGCCGAGCCCGAAATCGCCATTGGCGGCACCCGCGGCGACCATGCCTGGAGGCGCGCCGTCGGGCACGAAGGCGGAGATGTCGCTGCGCCATTTCGGCCGGCCGCGATGATAGGAGGTCAGCCCGACCGCCGGGTTCCAGCCGCCGGAAACGGCGAGCCCGTCCGCTTCGACCTCGGCGCGCGCGCCGCCGGTCAGCGACACCGCGATTTTCCTGACGCCATCCTTGCCGCCGTCGATGCCACTGACGGAACCGTGCAGCACCGGGAAGCCGCCCTTCGAGGCCAGCGAACGATGCGCCGGCGATATTTCGGGCCGTGCATCGATGACCGCCGCTATCTGCAGGCCGGCACCGAGCGCCGTCTCGACGGTGCGCCAGCCGTCCTCATTGTTGGTGAAAAGTGCGATCCGCTTTGCCGGTGTAGCGGCGTAGCGCGCGACATAGGTGCGCATGGCGGAGGCCATCATCACGCCGGGCGTGTCGTTGCCGGCAAAGACGATCGGCCGTTCGATGGCGCCGGCTGCCACGACGCAGCGCTTCGCCACGATCCGCCACAGGCGCTGGCGCACCTGGTGCTCGGGCGGCGAGGGCAAATGGTCGTTGACCCGCTCAATGGCGCCATAGGTGCCGCCATCGTAGACGCCGAACAGCGTCGTGCGGGTCATGACGCGGACGTCGGGCATACCAGCCAGTTCAGCCAGCGTCCGCGAAATCCACTCGGCCGCAGGTTCGCCGTCGATCATTCCGCCATCCGACAGCAGACGGCCGCCGAGGACAAAATCCTCCTCGCACAGGATGACGCGGGCGCCTGCGCGGCCGGCTGCCAACGCCGCGGCCAGACCAGCCGGGCCGGAGCCGGCGATCAGCACGTCGCAATGCGCCCATGCCTTGTCGTAGTGGTCGGGATCGGCAAGGCCGGCGGCACGGCCAAGGCCTGCGGCGCGGCGGATCGCCGGCTCATAGATCGCTTCCCAGAACTTCGCCGGCCACATGAATGTCTTGTAGTAGAAGCCGGCAACGAAGATCGGCGCGAACAGCTGGTTGACCGACATCACGTCGTGGCGCAGCGACGGCCAACGGTTCTGGCTGGCGGCCTCGAGCCCGTCATAGAGTTCGGCCGTCGTCGCCTTGGTGTTCGGCTCGCGCCGTGCCCCGGTGCGCAGCTCAACCAGCGCATTGGGTTCTTCCGAGCCCGCAGTCAGGATGCCGCGCGGGCGATGGTATTTGAATGAGCGGCCGACCAGCTTGACGCCGTTGGCGATCAGCGCCGAGGCGAGCGTGTCGCCCTGGAAGCCGGAGAAAGCCTTGCCGTCGAAACGGAAGTTCAGCGGTGCCGAGCGGTCGACAAGCCCGCGATTGCCGAGCCGGTGTGTCTGCGCGCCGGCCATCACGCACCAACCTTCGCAGCGCCGGCACCAGCCGCCGGTTCGATGGAGGAAATCTCGTGCGTCAGCGTGTTGCGGGTGACCTTCAGCCAAGCCCGGCAACCACCGCCATGGTACCAATATTCGCTGGTCGCGCCGGCGACATTGTCGCGCAGATAGACATAGTCGAAGACCTCGTCTTCCGAGGCGCCGGCCTCGGGCCGCACCGGCTTGGCGTCGCCGAGATAGGTGAACTCGCCGAGTTCGCGTTCACCGCAGAAAGGACAGGCAATGCGCATTTCTTCTAAACCGCCTTCAATGCAGGTTCGGTTGGGCGCCCTGGCCCTTTTCGTCGATCATGGCGCCAGTTCGGAACCGGTCTAGGCGGAACCGTGCCGCTTCTTCATGCGACTCGTCGCGAGCCAGGAGGTGCGCAAAGACAAAACCGGACCCTGGCGTCGCCTTGAAGCCGCCATAGCACCAGCCCGCGTTGAGATAGAGCCCGTCGACGGGCGTCTTGTCGATGATCGGTGAACCATCCATCGACATGTCCATGATGCCGCCCCACTGGCGCAGCAGGCGCACGCGGCCGATCATCGGCATCAGCGCCATGCCGCCCTCGCAGACGTCTTCCATCACAGGCATGTTGCCGCGCTGGGCGTAGGAATTGTAGCCGTCTATATCGCCGCCGAAGACGAGGCCGCCCTTGTCGGACTGGCTGACGTAGAAATGGCCGGCGCCGAAGGTCATGACGCCCGGGATGAGCGGCTTGATCGCCTCGGAGACGAAGGCCTGCAGCACGTGGCTCTCGATCGGCAGGCGCAGACCGGCCATTGCTGCGACGCGCGACGAGGAGCCGGCGACCGCCATGCCAACCTTTCCGGCGCCGATCTTGCCGCGCGACGTCTCGACGCCGGTCACCTTGCCATTGGCGTCCCTGACAAAACCGGTGACTTCGCAATTCTGGATGATGTCGACGCCGAGTTCGCTCGCCGCATGCGCATAGCCCCAGACCACCGCATCGTGCCGCGCCGTGCCGCCGCGCCGCTGCAACAGCCCGCCTTGCACGGGAAAGCGCGCATTGTCGAAGTTCAGGAACGGGATCATCTTCCTGACGGCAGCGAGGTCGAGCAGTTCGGCGTCGATGCCGTTGATGCGCATAGTGTTGCCGCGCCGCGCATAGGCGTCGCGCTGCGCATCGGAATGGTAGAGGTTGATGACGCCGCGCTGGCTGACCATCGCATTGTAGTTGAGGTCCTGCTCCATCCGCTCCCACAGCTTCATCGACAATTCGTAGAAGCCGGTGTTGCCGGGCAGACCGTAATTGGAGCGGATGATGGTGGTGTTGCGGCCGGCATTGCCGGAGCCGATCCAGCCTTTTTCGAGCACGGCGACATTCTTGATGCCGTACTCGCTGGCGAGGAACCAGGCGGTGGCCAGCCCGTGCCCGCCGCCGCCGATGATCACCACGTCGTAGCGATCCTTCGGCGTGGCGTCGCGCCAGGTGCGCTGCCAGTTCTTGTGGCCGGACAGGGCGGCACGAGCGAGCGAGAAGATCGAATATTTCATCAGTTCATTCCGAGGTCGCTCGCGTCGCGCTGGTGGTCAAATATCCAGCGTGTGGTCGCGCTCCCATTGCGTGAAGTGCGAAGCATAGGAATTCCATTCCTGGTGCTTCAGCTTTAGGTAGGCCGACGAGAAATCCTCACCCAGCGCCGCCTTGAGCGATTTGTCCTTGTCGAACTCGCGCAAGGCGTCGAGCAGGTTGAGCGGCAGTTTTGGCGCGCCCTTTACCGTATGGCCATGCTGGTACATGTCGATGTCGTAGCGCTTGCCAGGATCGGCCTTCGAGCGAATGCCGTCGAGGCCGGCGGCGATGATGACCGCTTGCAGGAGATAGGGATTGGCGGCGCCATCCGGCAGCCGCAGCTCGAAGCGGCCGGGGCCGGGCACCCGCACCATGTGGGTGCGGTTGTTGCCGGTCCAGGTCACCGTGTTCGGTGCCCAGGTCGCGCCCGAAATGGTGCGCGGCGCGTTGATGCGCTTGTAGGAATTCACCGTCGGGTTGGTGATCGCGGCCAGTGCGGAGGCATGTTTCATGATGCCGCCGAGGAAATTCCTGCCCTTGGCCGACAGGCCGAGCTCCATCGAATTGTCGGCGAAGACGTTGGTCTTGCCGGCCTTGTCCCAGACCGAGATATGCGCATGGCAGCCATTGCCGGTCAGGCCCTGGAAGGGCTTCGGCATGAAGGTCGCGCGCAGGCCATGCTTTTCCGCGATCGACTTGACCATGAATTTGAAGAACGAGTGCTTGTCGGCGGTCGCCAGCGCGTCGTCGAAGGCCCAGTTCATCTCGAACTGGCCGTTGGCGTCCTCATGGTCGTTCTGATAGGCGCCCCAGCCGAGCGCCAGCATGTGGTCGCAGATCTCGGCGATGACGTCGTAGCGCCGCATCACCGCTTGCTGGTCGTAGCAGGGTTTTGAGGCCGTGTCGTATTCGTCGGAGATCGTCTTGCCGTCAGGCGAGATCAGGAAGAACTCGGCCTCGACGCCGGTCTTGACATGCATGCCGTCGCTGGCGGCTTCCGCGATCAGCCGCTTCAGTGTGTTGCGCGGCGCCTGGTCGACCTCCTTGTCGTCCATGATGCAGTTGGCCGCCACCCAGGCGACCTCAGGCTTCCACGGCAGCTGGATCACCGAATCCGGATCCGGCACCGCAAGCATGTCGGGATGCGCCGGCGTCAGGTCCAGCCATGTGGCGAAACCGGCAAAGCCGGCGCCGTCCTTCTGCATGTCTGATATCGCCTGCGCCGGCACCAGCTTGGCACGCTGGCCACTGAACAGGTCAGTGTAGGAAATCATGAAATATTTGACGTTTTTCGCCCTTGCGAATTCAGCAAGATCAGTTGCCACGGTAGTTCCCCATTTTTATCGATTGTTGTTCCCGAGTATGCGGGAATCGGCCCTTCGTTGATCAGAAGCCGTTCTTCCCCGGTATCCAGTTGGTGCCGGCCAGCGGCACGCCGGCCATGGCGGCTGCCTCGATCGTCAGCGCGACCAGGTCCTCGGGTTCGAGATTGTGCAGGCTGTTCTTGCCGCACGCGCGGGCGATCGTTTGAGCCTCAAGCGTCATCACCTTGAGGTAGTTCGCCAGCCGGCGCCCGGCAGTCACCGGATCGACCCGCTTCATCAGTTCCGGATCCTGCGTGGTGATGCCGGCGGGGTCGCGCCCCTCGTGCCAATCGTCATAGGCGCCGGCCGTGGTGCCAAGCTCGTTGTACTCCGCCTCCCAGCGCGGATCGTTGTCGCCGAGCGCGACAAGGGCCGCCGTGCCGATCGAGACCGCGTCGACGCCGAGCGCCAGCGCCTTGGCGACATCGGCGCCGTTGCGAATGCCGCCGGAGACGATCAACTGCACCTTGCGGTGCATGCCGAGGTCCTGCAGCGCCTGCACGGCCGGCCTGATGCAGGCAAGCGTCGGCTGGCCGACATTTTCGATGAACACTTCCTGGGTGGCGGCGGTGCCGCCCTGCATGCCGTCGACGACAACGACATCGGCGCCGGCCTTCACGGCAAGCGCCGTGTCATAATAGGGGCGCGCGCCGCCGACCTTGACGTAGATCGGTTTTTCCCAGTCGGTGATTTCGCGCAATTCGAGGATCTTGATCTCGAGATCGTCGGGTCCGGTCCAGTCGGGATGGCGTGAGGCCGAGCGCTGGTCGATGCCTTTCGGCAGCGTGCGCATTTCGGCGACACGATCCGAAATCTTCTGGCCAAGCAGCATGCCGCCGCCACCCGGCTTGGCGCCCTGGCCGACGACGACCTCGATCGCATCGGCGCGGCGCAGATCGCGCAGGTTCATGCCGTAGCGCGACGGCAGATATTGATAGACCAGTTGCTTGGAATGGCCGCGCTCCTCCTCGGTCATGCCGCCGTCGCCCGTCGTGGTCGAGGTGCCCGACAGGGTAGCGCCGCGTCCGAGCGCTTCCTTGGCCGGACCCGACAGCGAGCCGAAGCTCATGCCGGCAATGGTGATCGGAATCTTCAACTCGATCGGCTTCTTGGCATGGCGAGAGCCGAGCACGACCGATGTGTCGCAGCGCTCGCGATAGCCTTCGAGCGGGTAACGCGAGATCGAGGCGCCGAGGAACAGTAGGTCGTCGAAATGCGGCAGCTTGCGCTTGGCGCCGGCGCCACGGATGTCATAGATGCCGGTCGCCGCGGCACGGCGGATCTCGGAAAGCGTGTAGTCGTCGAAGGTCGCGGATTTGCGCGGCGTCGTCGGCGGGTTCCTGTAGGTCATGCTGCCTCAATACGCGTCGGCGTTGTCGATATTGAAATTATAGAGGGTACGCGCCGAGCCGTAGCGCTTGAACTCCGACGGCTTGACGCCGGTGACGCCGGCGCGGTCGAGCAGGCCCTGCAGCAATTCCAGATGCTCGGTCCGCATTTCCTTGGCGATGCAGTCGGCGCCGAGGCTGTCGACCTTGCCGCGCACGAAGAGCCGCGCCTCGTAGATGGAATCGCCGAGCGCATCGCCGGCATCGCCCAACACCACCAGATTGCCTGACTGCGCCATGAAGGCCGACATATGGCCGATATTTCCATGCACGACGATATCGATGCCCTTCATCGAAATGCCGCAGCGCGACGAGGCGTTGCCTTCGATGACCAGCAGGCCGCCCTTGCCGGTGGCGCCGGCATACTGGCTGGCGTCGCCTTTGATGGTGATCGAGCCCGACATCATGTTCTCGCCGACTCCAGGCCCTGCCGAGCCATGCACGGTAATGGTGCTGCCGGAATTCATGCCGCCGCAGTAATAGCCGACGCTGCCGCGCACATCGATGGCAACAGGCTGGTCGACGCCAACGGCCACCGAATGGCTGCCTTTCGGGTTCAGCACTTCCCATGCCGTTTCGTTCGAGCCGGGAGCCAGATTGTGCAGCGCCTGGTTGAGTTCGCGCAGCGACAACTGGTCGAGATCGAAGACCCGAGGGTCGTGTGCCGCGGTTTTTGAAAGCGTGGTTGCCGGCATGAACTCAATGCTCCCAGAAATAGACGGTTGCGGGCTCGGGTTCCCAGACCCTCGCATTGTCTATGCCGGGCAGTTTGGTCAGCGCGCGATATTCCGAGCCGAAGGCGACATATTGGTCGGTTTCGGCCATCACGGCTGGCTTGCAGGCAATCGGATCGCGCACCACGCCAAAGCCGTTCTTGGTGCCGACGACGAAGGTGAAGAAGCCGTCGAGGTCGGAGAGCGTGCCTTCCAGCGCCTCGCCGAGATTCTTGCCATGCGCCATCTGTGACGAGAGATAGGCGGCAGCGACTTCGGTGTCGTTCTCGGTTTCGAAGGTCATGCCTTCGCGGATCAGTTCGCGGCGGACATTGTTGTGGTTCGACAGCGAGCCATTGTGCACCAGGCACTGGTCGGCGCCGGTCGAGAACGGATGCGCGCCCATCGTCGTCACCGCCGATTCCGTCGCCATGCGGGTATGGCCGATGCCATGTGTGCCGGTCATCTTGCGGACATCGAAGCGATCGACGACTGCCTCGGGCAGGCCGACTTCCTTGTAGATCTCGACCACGTCGCCGGCGCCCATGATGCGGATGTCGGGGCGCAGCGCCTGGATGGTTTCGCGCGCTTCATCGATCTTCGCGGGGGTGGTCCTGACGACTGCATGGGTGGATTTCACCGCGATCGTCACCGGCGTGCCGATGGCCTTGGCGAGCTCCGCCTCGAGGCCGCGGAAATCGCGGTCGGGCTTGGCCGACTGGATGGTGATCTTGGCCTCATTCTTGGACGGCGCGCCATAGATGGCGATGCCGGCGCTATCGGGACCGCGATCGCTGAGCGAGATCAGCATCTGCGACAGCATCGCGCCAAGCTGGGGTTCCAGCGACTTGTCCTTCAAAAACAGTCCGACAATTCCACACATGTCAGCCTCCCGACGTTTTGTAGCTAAGAGATCGTTTGCAACTCTGAAAATGATGTATCGAATGAGGTCCGCAAATTCAATCGTATGAAAAAAATATTCCTCTAATTACCTATGCGTCTCAATGCCGCTCTGCCCACTATCGTTGCCTTGCCGGGCGTTGTGAACCCATTTGGCGGTGCGGATGCGGGCGAGCTTGTAGGCGTCCAGGATCGACAAAGCATAGATCAGGAAGCCGCCGGCGTGACGGCCGACGAAGCTGGCATCGGGCGGCGCGATCTTGGCCGTCACCCATGCCAGGATCACCATGAAGAAAAGGAATTGAAGGCCGCGCACCGGCACGCCCAGAATGACGTGCCCGCTTCCCGGCAGCACGATTGCGGCGCCGAGAACCAGATAGGGATTGGCGGGTGCAGTGGCGGAACTGGTCATGCGGCCTGCCGTTCGCTTTTGTTGATCGCGTCGCGAAGCGCCGACACCGACATCAGCAGCCTTTCGATCAGCGCGGGATCGAGTGCGGCGTCGCCGAATTCGGCCTGCCGGAAAACGCCATAGCGCGCCCGCTCGGCTTCGGCCAGAAGCCAGACGATGCGTATACCCTTGGGCGTGATCAGCAGTTCCTTGGCGCGCCCTTCGGAAAAGATCTCGATATGGCTGGCGATCAGGCCTTGCGGAAAGCGCGCCGCCCTGCGGTCGGTGCGCAGCACCGACTCGGCGGGAAATCCCGGAGCCTTGGGCAGCGTATGCTCGAGATGATCGAAATTGGAGAAGGTCGTCGGCGAGCCCGGCCGCATCATCATGTCGAAGGTGGCTGGTACCGCGACCTCTTCGGTGATCGAAACACTGAGCCAGCGCGCCGGCAGTTTGCGCGTCGCCAGCGTATCGACGATGGTGCGCACCTGGACACGTTTGCTGTTCCAGGATCCTTCCCAGGTGATGACGCCGGCGGTGCCATCCGAAACATTGGCAGCATCGGCGATGATTGTGCGGATGCGGTCCTGCTCGACGGCGAGCGCCATCGATGCCCTGCTGCGGCTGGCACGCGCTTGCCAGGCAAGGTGGAGAACGACAACCAGGACAATGGCCCCGGCCAGCAGTGCTGATGTCAGATCGGACATTTTCTCATGCCAGGCCCGCCCGGGATCCGGACGGGCCTACTCCCATCAATAACCCTGCGGCTTTGGCCACGGCATGGTGAACTGGTCGCCGCGCCGCACGAATTTGTAACGGTAGAAGTGGAACCACAGCGAGATCAGGAAGTAGAAGGCGACCATGGCGATCAGCTGCGAGCCGAAGCCGAGGAAGATGGCGAAGAAGGTCACCACGCACAGGCAGAACAGCACCATGGCCGGGATCGGATGGAAGGGGTGGGTGTAGCCTCGGCGGATCGAGCCCAGCGGCCATTTCTTGCGGAACATGATGATGTTGATGCTCATGAACGTGTATTGCAGCACCCCCGACAGGATCGAAAAGGTGATCGCCTGGTTGAGGTCGGCGATGAAGGCGAAGGCCAGCGCGATCGGCAGCAGGAACAGGATCGAGCGATAGGGCGTGCGATATTTCGGATGCACGGCCGAGAACCATGTCGGCAGATAGCGGTCGCGGCCGAGCGAGAACCAGGCGCGCGCCGCATCGTTGATGCAGCCATTGGCCGACGCCAGCGCGGCGAGCAGCGTGGCGACGAACAACAGGTTCTCGAGCAGCGGGCTGCCGGTCAGCTTGCCGGCGTCCCACAGTGGATAGTAGGTGATGCCGAGATATTCCCAGGGCATCAGGGAGGCGCAGACATACCAGGTCATGGCCGCCGCGATCAAAAGCGTGATCATGCCGGCCATGGTGCCGTAAGGCAGCGAGCGGGCCGGGGAGCGCACTTCCTCGGCGGCCTGTGTGGTGCCTTCGATGCCGAGATAGTACCATATGCCGAACTGGAAGGCGGCGATGACGCCGATCCAGCCATAGGGAAGCGCATTGCCTGGGGTGACCAGTTCGTTCAGCTTCAGCACCGCGCCTTGCGTCCACGGGCTGACCGAAAAGAACAGGATGACGATCGAGATATAGGCGATCGCGGTGATGACGAAGTTGACGTTGAGCGTCATCAGCACGCCGCGATAGTTCAGCCACGCCAGCACGACGATGGTCGCGGCGATGAAGGAATTGTGGGTGAGCCCTTCGACGCCGGCCTTGGCGACGATGGTGTCGCCGAGCAGGATGGCGTCGGACACTTCGAGCATCGTGTAGGCAAAGACCAGGAACAGCGCGACGTTGAACGCCATCAGCGGTCCGACGATGTGCTTTGCCTGCGCATACTGGCCGCCAGCGGCGGCCACGGTCGATGTCACCTCGGAATCGATCATCGCGACCGAGGTGTAGAGCAATCCGACGACCCAGCAGACGATGAGCGCGGCCAGCGCGCCACCCTTGTCCGCCGAGAAATTCCAGCCGGTGAATTCGCCGACCAGGACGATGCCGACGCCGAGCGCCCAGACATGGGCCGGTCCGAGCACGCGCAGGAGTGAAACTCTGTCCCCTTGGACAGCCGGGGCAGCCGGTTCAAGTGCGATCGTCATTGTTCAATCCTCACTCAGATCCGGTGTTTTTCGGAAGTGGCTTCCAGTTCGCCTTCGCGCGACGAGGTCAGCACCTCTTCGGAGAAGGTCGTGTCGACCTTGAACCAGTCGTAAAGCATCCACAAAGCGAGCACGATCGAGATGCCCCAGCATGCGTAAGAGAGTGCCACCCACATGATCGTGTCCCCGAATTAAATCGTCCTCAGAACTCTTACTTGTCGTCGAATTTTTCGTTGATGACGTCGCGATATTCGCGGTCGGATGCGCGAAACAGGAAGACGAAATAGCCTATCAGCACCGCAGCCATTATGATCAGCGTCGGCCAGTCGATGACATAATGGAAGCGGTTCTGGATGATGTCGTGCGCGGTCTCGGGCGTGTAGCCGAGCTTTTCCCAGATCGAGGCCATGGTCGGGTTCTGGCCGAGCGCTTCCCACGTCTTGGCGTCGAGCGCGTCGATGGATTTCGCCGCACCGGCGAGGCCCAGTTTCAGCGGCAGCCACAGCGCCACGAAAATGGCGACGACGACGACGGCGATGTCGAAAACCTGCCCGGCCTTGCTCTGCTCCGGCGGCGTGTAGCGGGACATTTCTTCTACCCCTCAGGACTTGCGGTTGCGGAATGCGTCGGCGTTCTTGATGTCGAGCCCGTAGATGAATTCCTTGTCTTCCTTGTAGTGCTTGACCATCGCCAGGATGGCGGCCGTGTTGAAGATCAGCACGGCGGCGGCGGCGATCGCGACCACGGCCTTGATGCCGCTGTGCGGGATGTAGGGCCATGTCATGAGCAGGACGAAGAGGATCGTCGCCCACAGGCAGACGATCAGGAGCGCAGATCCGCGCACGTCGGAGCGGTACAGCGCTTCGATGCGCTGTTGCATGTCTGACATCGGTTTTCCCCTTTTTCCAACGCCAGGCCCCGAATTGGCCGGCCGCTGCCCTCTTTCAAGAGAGTGAAATTTTTTTCATAAATTCAGTCCGAATCCCGCAATTGTCAAGCGCGATTTACGTGAGGTTAACTGTTTGCTTTGCGCGGTGGATTTTGCCTGACAATGAAATTAATTGCTTATGGGTATTGCGGCGTCCTGGCGTTTGCGATCAATATTCGGTCAAAGCTCCCGCCACTGCGCAGGGGGCAGGGAACAGCAGAGCATTATCGAAACGGAGGACGAGCGGATGACGGCATCCTGGAGATTTTCGACCCTGGCGGATCGCCACCGAGCGCTCGGTTCGAAGCTCGAAGACTGGAGCGGCATGGGAACCGCCTGGACCTACGACAAGGATGCCGACGAGGAGTACATCGCCATCCGCACCAAGGCTGGCCTGATGGATGTCTCCGGCCTCAAGAAGGTGCACATCACCGGGCCGCATGCTTCACACCTGATCGACCTGGCGACGACGCGCGACGTCGAAAAGATCTATCCCGGCAAGTCGGCCTATGCCTGCATGCTGAACGAGGCGGGAAAATTCACCGACGATTGCATCCTCTACCGCACCGGCCCCAATGCCTGGATGGTCGTGCATGGTTCGGGCACCGGCCATGAAGAATTGCAGCGGGCGGCTATGGGCCGCGACGTGTCGCTGCGCTTCGACGACAATCTGCACGATCTTTCGCTGCAGGGGCCAACCGCCGTCGACTATCTGGCCAAGCACGTGCCGGGCATTCGCGACCTCAACTATTTCCATCATATGCAGACGCAACTGTTCGGTTTGCCCGTCATGATCTCGCGCACCGGCTACACCGGCGAGCGCGGCTACGAGATCTTCTGCCGCGGCCAGGATGCCGGCACGATCTGGGACAGGATTCTCGACGAGGGCAAGAGCGCCGGCATCATTCCGTGCCGCTTCACCACCCTCGACATGCTGCGGGTGGAAAGCTACTTGCTGTTCTACCCCTACGACAATTCGCAGAAATACCCGTTCGAGAACGAAGGACCCGGCGACACGCTGTGGGAACTCGGCCTCGACTTCACCGTCAGCCCCGGAAAGACCGGCTTTCGCGGCGCCGAGGAGCATTATCGCCTCAAGGGTAAGGAGCGCTTCAAGATCTACGGCGTTCTGCTCGACGGCAAGGAGCCGGCCGATGAGGGTGCGCTGGTCTATCGCGACGGCAAGAAGGTGGGCGTGGTGACCTGCGCCATGTATTCGCCGCTGGTCGAGAAATCGATGGGCATCGCCCGCCTCGACGTCGACTGCGCGGTCAAGGACACCAAGCTCGAAATCCGCAACAGGAGCGGCGCCATCAAGGCCACCGCCCAGCCATTGCCATTCGACGATCCCAAGAAGACCAAGCGCACGGCGAAAGGTTGAGGCATAGTCGACGGCGAGGGGTTCGAGCAATTCCAGGAAAAGTGTGAAACGGTTTTCCGTCCGGAATTGCGTCAAAGCAAAGAGATAGAGCGGTCCGCCGTTTCTATGAAACGGTGAAGCGCTCGAAGGCACGAAGACTTAAATGGCAGCCAAAAGCATCATCAGCCGGCCTGTTTACGGAACCTTGTCTCCGCAGCCCGGCAAGCATCATCTTTTTATCGCGGATGCGGAAGGGGCGCTGGCGATAGCGGAGATGGCCGGGAGGGCGCCGCCCGGGTTTTTCGACGACGCCGACATCGTCTTCATTCCCGGGCCTGACGGCAAACACACCGCAGCCCTCGAAGCGCTGAGACCGGTGCAGTTTCATCTGTCGCCATCCTTCGCCAGCCTGCTGCCACGGCTTAGGCAGACACTGGCAAATGCGCATATGGGCCTGCGCCTCTATCTCGCCGGCACTGAGGGCCTGATCGGCCAGGCGATGCAGGTGGCGCTTGAAGCCGGCATCGACCACACTTCGATCCAGACCGAGCACCGCGGTTCGCTGGCGCGGCGCATGCAATGCGTCCACTGCAAGGGCATCACCGAGAATGTGACGACGCAGCCGGCGACCTGCGCGCATTGCGGCCTGCTGCTTCTGGTGCGCGATCATTATTCCAGGCGCATCGCGGCGTTCCAGGGCGTCTGCATCAACGCCGAGGATCGCAGCGAGATTCCTCCGATGGAGGAGGTTTTCCGATGAGCGCCGGAACAACAAAACTCGATGTCGTGGTCAGCGACGTCGTCCCGGTCAACGACCTCGTCACCCGCTTCCATTTCCGCCGGCGCGACGGCGAGTTGCTGCCGACCTTTTCCGGCGGCGCCCATGTCGTGGTCGAGATGCGCGACGGCGAACGCACCAGGCTCAACCCCTATTCGCTGATGGGCTCGCCGCTCGACACGCGCGAATACACGATCTCGGTGCGCCGCGACGATGTCGGCCGCGGCGGCTCGCTGTTCATGCACCGGAACGTCAAGCCCGGCATGGAGATGGTGGTCAGCTATCCCGTCAATCTGTTCTCGCTCGACCTGCGCGCCAAAAAACATCTGATGCTGGCCGGCGGCATCGGCATCACGCCGTTCATGGCGCAGACCGCTCAGCTTGCGGCGGAAGGCGGCAATTTCGAACTGCACTACACCTGCCGCACCGCATCGCTCGGCACCTATGCCGATGTGCTGCGCGAGCGCTACGACCGACGGGTCAGGCTCTATCATGACGACCTTGACGAGCGCATCGAACTCGACCGGCTGCTGTCGACGCAGCCGCTCGGCACGCATCTCTATGTCTGCGGCCCGGCCGGCATGATCAACTGGGTGCGTGATCGCGCGGCAAGCCTCGGTTGGCCATCGGAAACCGTGCATTTCGAGCATTTCGCGGCCCCCCAGCCTGGCCTGCCTTTCGACGTGACGCTTGCCGTCAGCGGCAAGACGATCCGCGTCGATGAGCAGCAGAGCCTGCTGGAAGCGATCGAAGCGGCCGGCGTCGATCCGCCCTATCTCTGCCGCGGCGGCGTCTGCGGCCAGTGCGAAACCAACGTCATCTCTTGCGACGGCAAGTTCATCCACAACGACCACTGGCTGAGCGAGGAAGAGCACCGTTCGGGCAAGAAGATCATGCCGTGCGTGTCGCGCTTCGAGGGCCGGTCGCTGGTCCTGGAGCGCTAGGAGGAAATCATGGGCATCACCTTTCGCAAGGAAACGTTCCGCGACGACTTCACCTTCAGGAACAGCCCTGAGCACATCAGGCGCTTCCCGTTCCCTTTCCACGAAGACGCCTACATGTATGCGGTCAACATCGAGCCGCATGTCGTCGGGCCGAAAGGCAGCGTGCTGGAAAACCTGATCGACGTCGACGAGCACTATGTCGCCGAGATGCAGGACCGGGCGCTGGTGCTGGCCGAGGACCCGCTGCGCTGCCAGTCGCTGCCGCACATGACGCTGGCCGGCTGGGACCTGCTGGAACTGCTGATGGAGCAGCAGGCGCTGGGCTATCCCGAACATTTCACACTGACCCGCGACGGCGACCGCTGGCGCTGGATCAACCGGCCGCTCGGCATCGACGACACCTTCACCTTCGGCGACACCTCGACGCTGCCTTACGGCCCGATGGAGTACATCACCCGCCAGAGCCAGGGCGACTTCTGCATCCTCGACCAGCGCGACGGCAATCTGTGGATGGATGCCGGCATGGTCACCACCCAAGCCGACTGGTCGCTCGATTTCGACATCGGCATGAACTTTTTCGAATGGCACGCGCCGGTGCCGCTGGCGCATGAGAAGGGGATTTTTGTCAGGGCGCTGAAATTCCTCACCAACATCCAGCAAGGCAAGCCGGCCAGGCGCCTGAACTGGACGATGACCATCAATCCGCGCCTCGACACCAGCCCCGAAAACTATCACAAATGGGGTCCGGACCGGGCTACGGTGACGCCGGAGAATGTCGGCGACAAAGTGCATCTGCGCGTCGAGCTGCAGAGTTTTTGGCGCCTGCCGCGCTCGAACGGCATCGTCTTTCCGATCCGCTGCTATCTGATCAAGATGGATGAGCTGGTGACGCAACCAAAATGGGCCCGGCGCCTGCACCGTGTCATCCGCGACCTGCCCGACGAACTCGGCAACTACAAGGGCCTGACCCGATATAGGTCAACGTTGGTCGAGTGGCTGTCGAAGCTCGACGACGGCAGCCCGACGAGCCCTGGGTTCGGGCCGGATTGAGCGACGCCCGCGAAGCTGCCGATCTCCCCCTCGTGGGGGGAGATCGAGTCCCGCTCAACCCGCGCTCTGCGGATAGCAGATAATCGACAAATACCGCATCGGCAGTTTCGTCAGCTGTTCCGGCCCGTGCGGCGCGTCGGCGTCGAAGAACAGGCTGTCGCCGGGCTTCATCGGGTAGAGATTGCTGCCGTGCCGGTAAACGACCTCGCCCTCGAGCATATAGAGGAATTCCATGCCCTCATGCTGGAAGGTCGGAAACACGTCGGAATCCTCGGTCAGCGTGATCAAATAGGGCTCGACGACGACGCCGCTGGTGTTGGAGCCGATATGGCCGAGCAGATTGTACTGGTGACCGGCGCGCGTGCCGCGGCGCTCGACATCGAGGCCTTGGCCGGCCTTGACGAAAACGGCGCTGCGCTCTTCCTCGAAGCGGCGGAAGAAGGCTGTCACCGGGACGCCGAGCGCCCGCGACAGCGCCTGCAAGGTGGTCAGTGACGGGGAGGTGATGCCATTCTCGATCTTCGACAGCATGCCCAGCGAAATGTCGGTGGCGACCGCCAGATCGGCGACGGTGATGCCGAGCTTCTTGCGGAAGGCGCGCACCTCGCGGCCGATCGCCACCTCCAGCACCTTTTCGCGCGTGTCGCGAATGGCATGCGGGTTCTGCGTCAGCGGCGCGCGGATGGTTTTCCCGTCGGCCGAGACCTTTGGCTGCGGCTTGGCCTTTGCACCGGCTGGACCAGCCTTGGAATCGGAAACCTTCTTCGCCATGTCGCCCCCGGCACTCCTGCGGATTTATTTCACTCTAGGTGAACATGTCAGGTGCCGATACAGCAGCGCAACTGCGACGGCAAGTCGCCTGAAAGCACATGCGCACGATCCGGCGTTTGGCCGCGTCCGGTTTTTTGCGGGAAATCCACATCGGCGGAACGTTGTTTCCGCACCGGGCTGTTGACAGCACGAAAGGGCCAATTACTGTCCCTGTGAGTGAAATTTGTTTCGTAAGAGCAATTCCGGAAAAAGCGCATAGCGCTTTCCCCTTGGGAGTTGCGTCAAGGCAAAAGTCGAAACCAGATCGGGAGGCCTGCCATGAAAAGTCGCGTTGCCGTCATCGGAGCCGGCCCATCCGGCCTGGCACAGCTCAGGGCCTTCAAATCGGCGGCCGACAAGGGCGCCGACATTCCCGAGATCGTCTGCTTCGAAAAGCAGTCGGACTGGGGCGGCCTGTGGAACTACACCTGGCGCACCGGTCTCGACGAGCATGGCGATCCGGTGCACGGTTCCATGTATCGCTATCTCTGGTCGAACGGACCAAAGGAATGCCTGGAATTCGCCGACTATACTTTCGAGGAGCACTTCGGCCGGCCGATCGGCTCCTATCCGCCGCGCGCCGTGCTGTGGGACTACATCAAGGGGCGCGTCGAGAAATCAGGCTTGCGCAAATGGGTGCGCTTCAACAGCCCGGTGCGCATGGTGACGTTTTCGGACGAGACGAAGAAATTCACCGTCACCGCGCATGACCGCACCAACGACGTCACCTACTCGGAAGAGTTCGACAATGTCGTCGTCGCCTCCGGGCATTTCTCGGTACCCAACGTGCCCTATTTCGAGGGTTTCTCCACCTTCAATGGCCGCATCCTGCACAGCCATGATTTCCGCGACGCGATGGAGTTCAAGGGCAAGGATATCCTGATCATCGGCCGCTCCTATTCGGCCGAGGACATCGGCTCGCAATGCTACAAATACGGCGCCAAATCCATCACCTCCAGCTACCGCTCGAAGCCGATGGGTTTCAAATGGCCGGAGAATTGGAAAGAGGTGCCGCTGCTGCAGAAGGTCGTCGGCAAAACCGCGCATTTCAAGGATGGCACGACCAAGGATGTCGACGCCATCATCCTGTGCACCGGGTACCTGCATTCCTTCCCCTTCCTGACCGACGATCTGAAGCTCAAGACAGCCAACCGCATGTGGCCGCTCGATCTCTATGAAGGCGTCGTCTGGGAGAAGAACCCACAGCTTTCCTATATCGGCATGCAGGATCAGTTCTACACCTTCAATATGTTCGACGCGCAGGCCTGGTTTGCCCGCGACGTCATCATGGGCCGCATCAAGCTGCCCTCGGCCGAGGCGATGGCCGCTCACGGCGCGAAGTGGCGCGCGCGTGAGGAAACGCTGGAAGACGCCGAGCAGATGATCTGGTTCCAGGGCGACTACACCAAGGAATTGATGGACCAGACCGATTATCCCGGTTTCGACGTCGAGGCGGTCAACCAGACCTTCATGGAATGGGAACACCACAAGGGCGAAGACATTATGAGCTTCCGCGACCACGCCTACCGCTCGCTGATGACCGGCACCATGGCGCCGCTGCATCATACGCCGTGGCTGCAGGCGCTCGATGATTCGATGGAGAGCTATCTTGAGGTGAAGGGCGTTGCGGCGGAATAACGAGTGGGCGCCGTCAGGCCGGCGCCTCGACCCAACCGTGGCGACTCTCGCCATAGACAGACTGCGTCGGCGCCGGAAATGCCGGGTCTCCGAAGCAGCCGACTGCGACGGCTACCGCCGCCGGTTTTCGTGACGGATACCAGAAGACCGTTGAGCCGCACGTTCCGCAGAAATGAAAGGTGACGGGAAAGCCGCTGTCGGAATCGCGTTGGAATGTCTGGAATGAGCCGCTGATCTCGGTCTCGGCGGCATCGAAGAAAGCGGCGATCCCGAACGGAGTGCCGGTCCGCCGCTGACAGTCCAGGCAATGGCAAAGCGAGACCTTGGCCGGCTCTTGCGGGCAGCGGATCTGCAATTGGCCGCAGGTGCAGTGAGCGATCCGGCCAGTCATCATTCTCTCCTGTATCGGGGCGGCTAATCCTAACCCAGCCTTGCGCGCGCCTTCGCCGTCCAGGCGTTGAACAGCCGGTCGGCGACGATGCCGATGAAGGCGATGGCGAGACCGGCGACGATGCCGCGGCCGGAATCGGCCTTGGACAGCGCGATGAACACTTCCTGGCCGAGATCGCGGGTGCCGACCATGGCGCAGATGATGATCATTGCCAGCGCCATCAGGATCGTCTGGTTGACGCCCAGCATGATTTCCGGCAGCGCCAGCGGCAGTTGCACGCGAAAGAAGGTCTGGCGCGGCGTGCAGCCCGACACCTTGGCCGCCTCGATCAGCGCCGGCGGCACCTGCCTGATGCCGTGATTGGTGTAGCGGATCGCCGGCACCACGGCGAAGGCGATCGTCGCGATCATCGCGGTGACGTCGCCGACCCGAAACAGCATCACCACCGGGATGATGAAGCAGAAGGATGGCAGCACCTGCAGCGTATCGATGACCGGCGTGACGATCTTCTCGAACCGGTCGCTGCGCGAAGCCATCAGCCCGATCGGGATGCCGATCAGGCAGGCGATGAAGGCCGAAATACCGCAGAGATAGACCGTCGCCATGGTCTTTTCCCACAGGCCGGTGATGGCGCAGAAGGCGGTCAGCGCGGCGACGAGGACGGCGAGACGCAGGCCGGAGAGTTGATAGCCGGCAAGGCCGAGCAGGAAGACGGCGCCGAGCCACGGAAAGCCCTCGCAAAAGGCGCGCAGCGGGTTCAGCAGATTGAGGATGAGCGCCACGCGAAACGCTTCGATCGTGTCGAAGAAATTGATGGTCACCCAGTTCACCGCCGCCTTCCACAGCGGCGCCGTGGTGAAAGTGATCGCTTTCGGCACCACTGCCAAGGCCGGCACGAACAGACCGGACAGTGTTGTCACGACAAGGATGGCGATGGCCAGCGTCAGGTTGGGGTAGCGCCGCCAGAGGCTCGGGCTTACCTCCTGATGGACATGGCCCTTTGCTTGGCTGTGCGCGATGGCCTGGCTCAGCCGGTCGAGTGCGATGGCGAGTGCCACAATGGCAAGGCCGGCTTCCATCGCCTCGCCGACCTTCAGCGCGCGTAGCGCCAGGAGCACGTCGTAGCCGAGGCCGCCGGCACCGATCATCGAAGCGATGATCACCATGTTCAGCGCCAGCATGATGACCTGGTTGACGCCGACCATCAATGTCGGCCGCGCCGACGGCAGCAGCACCCGCCACAGTTTCTGCTGCGCCGTGCAGCCGGCCATTTCGCTGAAATCGTCGATCTCCGACGGCACCCGCGATAGGCCGAGCATCGTTGCTCGCACCATCGGCGGGGTGGCGAAGATGGCGGTCGCAATCATCGCCGAGACTGGGCTGTTGCCGAACAGCAGCAGCATTGGGATGAGATAGGCGAAGGTCGGGATCGTCTGCATCAGGTCGAGGGCAGGGGAGACGATGAGCCTTTCGGCCCACGGCTTGCGCCACGCCCAGATGCCGGCGAACAGCCCGGTGACGATGCAGAACGGCACGGCGATGGAGATCAGCCCAAGCGTCAGCATGGCGCTGGTCCATTGGCCGAACAGCGCGATGTAGAGGAAGCAGCCGCCGACCAGCAGGCCGAGTTTTCTGCCGCCGGCGGCATGCCCCGCGATGAAGGCGGCAGCGCAGACGCCGACCCAGGACAGCCGCGGCAGGACATAGGCTTCTGCGCCCCGACCGATCTTGAAATTCTTGGCCAGCAGATTGAGCGCGAAATCGAGCGGAACGCCGAGCACCGCGGTGATCGAGCGGGTGAGCCACGACAGGTTCGACTTGATCCAGCGCATCAGCGCGCTGACCCAATCGGCGACCGGCACGACGGCGCTGGCCGGATAATTGACCGCCCAGGACAGGCGGTCTCGCAACAGGAACACGACAAGCACGGCCGCGAGTGCCACCGCCCAGACGAGCAGCCAGACCTGAACCGGGCGCGACCGTGTTTCGCCGGCGCTTGCCGTCACCGTCATGTGCCGGCTCCGGAACGCTCAATGCCGGCCAGCAGATCGATCACCGCTTGCGGCGTCACCTCGCCGATCGGCTTGCCGCTGCCGTTGACGACCGCGAACGGCTTGTTGGCGGCAACGATGCTGGCGGAAAAGCTGGATATCTTGGCCTCCGGCGCCACCGTTCCGCCGTGCTCCGAGCCGTCGCAGGCGCGCATCAGGCTGCGTGCCGAGATCACCTTGGCGCGGTCGACGTCGCGGGTGAACTCGGCGACGTAGTCGGTCGCCGGATTGACCACCAGTTCCTCCGGCGTGCCGATCTGGATGACCTCGCCATCCTTCATGATGGCGATGCGGTCGGCCAGCCGGATGGCCTCGTCGAAATCATGGGTGATGAAGACGATGGTCTTGTGCAGCATCATCTGCAACCGCATCAGCTCGTCCTGCATCTCGCGGCGGATCAGCGGATCGAGCGCCGAGAACGGCTCGTCGAGGAACCAGATTTCCGGTTTTGTCGCCAGGCTGCGGGCGATGCCGACACGCTGCTGCTGGCCGCCGGACAGTTCGCGCGGATAGAAATGCTCGCGACCCCTTAAGCCGACAAGCTCGATGACCTCGCGCGCCCTTGCTTCGCGTGTCGCCCGGTCCTGCCCCTGGATGCTGAGCGGGAAGGCGATGTTCTCCAGCACGTTGAGATGCGGCAACAGCGCAAAATTTTGGAACACCATGCCCATGCGGTGTCGTCGCAATTCGATGAGTGCTGCATCGGAGGTTTTCAGCAGGTCATTGCCCTCGAATTCGACCTTGCCGTGGGTCGGCTCGACCAGCCTCGACATGCAGCGCACCAGCGTCGACTTGCCGGAGCCCGACAGGCCCATGATGATGAAAATCTCGCCCTGGCGGATTTCGAGGTCGACGGCGCGCACCGCGCCGACCAGCCCGGCAGCCGTGACGTCGGCTATGCTGGCCTTGCCGTCACGTTCGCGGATGAAATTGGCCGCGTTCGATCCGAACAATTTCCAGACATTGCGGCAGGCAAGCTTTACCGGACGGGCGTCTTTTGGCGCGCCCGCCGTGTTTGGCTCCTGTTCAGTCCTGTCCGTCATTCGAACGTCCCTCTGGAATATCAACAAGTGAGGCCCGGCTGGTCAGCAGCCGGGTCTCATTTTTCCAGTCGGAACGATCACTGCGCCCAGGCTTTCCAGTCGGCCTCGTGGGCGGCGATCCAGGCAGCTGCGACGTCCTCCGGTGTCTTGCCGCCGAGATCGATCTCGCCGCTCATCTTGTTGAGCTCATCGGTGTCGATCGTGTAGGCCTTGGCCACCTTGTAGGCGACCGGCCATTTGTCCTTCATGCCGGACCAGGAGTATTTCCAGATCTCGCCATGCGGCTTGCCGCAGTCATATTTGGCGTCGGGGTTCACGCCCCATTTCGGGTCGTTGTAGCACTCGGGCGTGTATTCCGGGAATTCAACCCACTCGCCCTTGTATTTGGCAGGCGCCCAATGCGGCGAATAGATCCACAGCATGATCGGCGCCTTGCGCTGATAGGCGGAATCGAGCTCGGCGAACATCGCCGCGTCGGTGCCGGCATGGATGACGGTGAAGGGCAGTTTCAGCGCCTCGACGCGCTCGTCGTCAAAGCCTTCCCATGTCACCGGGCCGCCGAGATAGCGTCCCTTCGGTGCGGTCTCCGCCGTCGAGAAGGCTTCGGCGCATTTCGGGTCCTTCAGCGCTTCCCAATTGGGCAGGCCCGGGCATTTCTCCTTCATGTATTCCGGAAACCACCATTCTTCCTTGGCCTTGGGTCCGAGCTTACCCAGCCGTTCGGTCTGGCCGGTCGCATCGGAGGCCTTCATGGCTTCGCCGGCGGTCGTGTCCCAGAACTCCAGGCCGACATCAAGATCGCCATTGGTGAGGCCCGTGGTCAGGCTGGAGAGGTAGTCGGCCGTGGGATACTCGACGGTATAGCCGAGCTTTTCCAGGATACCGCCAAGGATCTTGGCGTTCAGATTGACGCTGGTCCAGTCGAACAGCGCGATCTTGATCGGATCGTTGGATTCTGGTGCGGCGGCTTGGGCGGAAGGTGTCAGTGCACTCGCCGCGGCGAGTGCGAAGGTTCCCATTGTTAAGTTCGAAATCACACTGCGAAGTGACATGCTTGTTCTCCTTCAAGCTGTGAAAATTATCGTTCGTTCCCTTCTTGCGGCTTTTCTTGATTGTGTTGGAAAGGCTGGTCTTTGCGCAAGGCCGTCGGCGCCAGATTATTGCCCCGGCTTTGGCCGACGCAGGCAAGATGGTGCTCAATTCTAGTGATGATGGAACAGGACTGCAGTGTCGGCGTCATGGTTGCCGACGGATCGCTGCGGGGGCGGTCATCTGCGGATCGATTGCCAGTCTTGCGGCGCCTTGCAAGGTGCGAGCCATCAAGGTCTCATGTTCTCGGCTGTCGACCCGGCAAGCGCCATCTCGCCAAGCCAGTTTCATGGGATGAAATTATATATATCAAGGTTCATGTCGCGCAACGACTAACACCGCGCGAGGCGTATAAATTCAGACTGCAGGCGAAGTTGAACCTCTACCAGCAGACGTAGCCGCCATCGACAATCAGGTCGAGGCCGGTGACGAAGCTCGCTGCGCGGCTGGCCAGGAACACCGTCGGTCCGACCATTTCCTCCGGCGCCGCCATCCGCCCCATCGGCGTGTCGCGCTTGAAGATCTTCACCTCTTCGGCCACCTCAGGCCGCTTGTTCATCGGCGTCAGTGTGTAGCCCGGGCTGACGACATTGACGCGCAGGCCGCGATCGGCCCACTCCATAGCGAGACTCCTGGACATGTGGATGACGGCGGCCTTCGAAGAATTGTAGTGCGCCTGCGTCAGGCCCCGGTTGACGATGGTGCCCGACATCGAGGCGATGTTGATGATCGAGCCCTTGCCTCGCACCAGCATCTTGCGCGCTTCGGCCTGACAGGACAGGAACACGCCGGCGACATTGACCTCGTGCACCTTCTGCCACGTCTCCAGCGGCATCGTCTCGGCGGGGTCGGAGCCGGCAATGCCGGCATTGTTGACCGCAACGGTCAGCGCACCGAGTTCGCTCTCGACTCGATCGATCGCCGCCGCCAGATCGCTCTGCGATGTCACTGTACCGTTCAGCACCAGCGCCTTGCGGCCGAGTGCCGTGATCCGGTGCGCCGTTTCATCCAGCCCGCCTTTCGACGCATGACCAAAACAGGCGATGTCGGCGCCTGCCTCGGCCAGCCCGATCGCGATGGCCTGGCCGATGCCGCTGCCGGCGCCGGTGACCAGCGCGACATCGCCATCCAGCTTGAAAAGATCCATCGAGTGTCCTCCCTGTCCCAGGGAGGGTATGCGCTGACCCGTGCTTCGATCAAGCGCCCGCGCGCAAGCGGCGTCGATGCCTAGAAATAACCGCTCGACGCGGCCGTGGCTTCCTTCGGGATTTCGACGCCATCGACCAGGATCTTGTCGACCAGCTCGTGGTGGAAACAGACCAGCCCCTTGATGCGCTCCGCCTCGTGCACCGGCTCAGGATAATACCAGACGAGGTTCTCGTGACGCTTGGCCTTGGTCGTCACGTGATAATAGTTGGAGATGCCCTTGTAAGGACAGCGCGAGATGTAGCGGCTGGGCGCGAACATATCGAGCCGCGTGTCGGCGATTGGCAGATAGTGGCGCACTGGATGGCCGGTCTCGAACAGGAACACGCCGCGGCGTGAATCGGCGACCTGCTCACCATCGAGGATGACCTGCACGCGCCGCGACGACGGCAGGCAGTCGACGCGGCGGAAGGGATCGCGGGCGTGGACAAAGATCTCCTCGTCCTCCTCGAACCAGTGCCCCATCTTGCTCCAGGTGAACGACATGTAGTCCGATATCGGCGGACAGCCCTTGACCGGATCGAGATAGCGCCAGGCCGCGTCCTCGACCAGCGTGATGCCGGTGTTGAGCGAATAGTGGGTGGCTGTGCCCTTGAATGGGTCCTCTGTCGTGGTCTTGCTCGGCAGCAGGAACTCCTCGCGAACGTCGCCGATCGGAAAATAGTAGACCGGCAGATGATCGGATTCGTAGAACACCAAGGCGTTGGTCGTATCGGCCACGGTCATTGACCCCACCTGCACACGCAGGCGCTTCTGCGTCGGCATGGTGAAGGCTATGTAGCCCGGCTCGAAGTCGTACTGCACGATGCTGTCGAGCAGCGGAAAATGCGGCCCGCGGCCGCGCAGATGAGGCTTGCGAATGGTAGTCTCCCGTTTAGTTTCTTTTGTCATCGGGCGTTGAGGCACGATCAGCTCAGGGACACGCGATCGAGCAGCAGGCCGGCGGCGATCGGCGGCAAGCCGCTGACATTCTTGCGCACCGGCACCAGCAGATCGGGAAAATAGCTGAAGATGACAGGCGTCTCGTCGAGCAGCAGTTTCTGGATGTCGGAGGCGGCAGCGCGTTGCGCGCCGACATCAAGCGCCTTGAGATAGCTGGTGACCATGCCGTCATAGGCCGGGCTCTTGAAATGCGCCGCATTCCACGGACCGTCGCTGACCAGCGGGCTCTTCAGGAAGACGTTCGGCACGCTGCGATGGGCGTAGTCGGTGATGCCAAGTGGGCTGTCCAGCCAGTCCGACTGGCCGAACACCGCCTTGCCGTAATATTTGTCCTGGTCTTCGATGTTGAGCGAGATGCGGGCACCGATTCCCTTGGCGAAATTCTGGAACAATTGCGCGTAGCGGGGAATGTCGGAATAGCGCAGCGTCGTTAGCGTGATGTCGAAACCACTGGCAAGGCCCGCCGCCTCCAGCAACTGCTTGGCCTTGGCGATATCCTGGACGCGCTGCGGCACCGTCTTGTCGGTTGCGGGGAAAGCGGGTGCGAAGGGGCTGTCATTGCCGGTCGCCGCCATGCCGCGGCACAGCCCGTCGACCAGCTTGGAGCGGTCGATGCACAGCGCCAGCGCCTGGCGCACGCGCTTGTCGGTGAAGGGGCCGGTGTCGCAGCGCATGTGAAGCTGCCGGTGCGCGGTCGAAGCGACACGCAGCACCGTGATATCAGGACTGTTCAGCACCACCTGGCTTACATCGAGCGGAACGGCGTCGAGGATGTCGACCTCGCCGGCCTGCAGCGCCAGGATGCGCGGTTGCACGTCGCCGTAGAATTTGAATTCGAGCCGGTCAGGCAGCGCCTTCTCGCCCCAATAGTCGGTATTGCGGATGAAGGTCGCGCCGACCTTTGGCGTGTAGGTCTCCAGCCGGAATGGCCCGGTTCCTTCGAACGTCTTTTCGTAGTCGCCCTTGTAGCTCGCCGGCAGGATGACGGCGTTGTAATTGTCGATCGACACCGAATAGGGAAAGCTGCCATTCGGCGCATCGAGATGGAAGGCGACGGTGTGGTCGTCGACCTTCCGGGTGCCGCCTTTCGACAGCAGCCCCTTGAACACGGAAAGTGCATTAGAAGCGCCTTTGGGGTCGGCCAGCCGGTCGAAGGTCGCGACGACGTCGTCGGCCTTGAAATCCTCGCCATTGTGGAATTTCACGCCCTTGCGCAGCTTGAACGTCCAGACGCTGCCGTCCTCGTTCGGCGCCCAGCTCTCCGCCAGCACCGGCTTCAAGGTGAGGTCCGGCTGCGTGATGCAGAGAAATTCGGCGGTCTGGAAAACCAGCTGGTAGCTGCCGCTGTCATAATAGGTGACGGGATCGATGGCGCCGCCCGGCGTCGCCACGCCGGCGCGCACCGTGCCGCCCGGCTTGCCCTCCGCGCGTGCTTGCTGCGTGCCGAGGCCGGCGGCCGCGACAAGGCTGCCCAGGAACGGCAGTGAGAGACCAAGCACGCTGCCATGGCGCAGGAAGTCGCGGCGGTCCATCCTGCCGGCCAGCAATTCGTCGACAGCGGAATTTTCGATTGCAGTGAGCGTTCTGCGAGCGTTGTCGATCATCCGGAAATGCTTGGGCATGGCTGGATTCCTCGCGTGTCTTGGGGTTCGGCCATCTAGTTCATTGTTGACTGCCGCCGGAAAGCGATATTTTTTGATAGGGGTCATCGAAATTTTCGATGCAGAGGTGGGCATGGACACTGAAAATCTGCGCAGCTTTCTCGAAGTCGCCACCCATGGCAGCTTCACCGTCGCAGCCAGCCGGCTCAACCTCGCGCAGTCCACCGTCAGCGCACGGATCAGGGGGCTGGAGGAGCAGTTGGGCCGCCGGCTTTTCGTGCGCGACCGCGATGGCGTCACGCTGACGCCGGCCGGCCGGCAGTTCCTGCCACATGCCTCTTCCATCACCCGCACCTGGGAGCAATCGCGGCAGGACATCGCCGTTCCCGATGGCTACGAGACCTTGCTGCGGCTGACCGCGCCTGCCTATCTGTGGGACCGCATCACCTCGCCATGGGTCGAGTGGATGCGCGCCAGGCGGCCGAACGTGGCGCTGCGGCTGGAGGGCAGCTTCCCGGACTCGGCGATCGACCAGCTGGCGGAAGGCCTGCTCGACATCTGCATCCTCTACCTGCCGCGACCGCATCCCGGCATCGTCTACGAAACGCTGGCGGTCGATCAGGTCGTGCTTGTCCAGCATGCCGCGCAGACCAGGCCGTGGACCGAAAACTACATTCTGATGGATTGGGGGCTGGAGTTCCGCATCGAGCACGACCGCGCCTTTGCCGGCATGGTCAAGCCCGCCATATCGGCCGGACTGGTCTTCATCGGGCTGCAGCACGTGCTGTCACAGCAGGCCGCCGCCTATCTGCCGCTCAGCGCCGTCAGCGGTCATATCGAGCGCGGCGAGATGCGGCGCATCGACAATACGCCGGTGTTCCAGCGGCCGATCTACCTCGCCTATCCCTCGAACCCCGCCTCGTCGGATGTTCTGGATGTCGCGCTCACAGGCCTGCGCACGCTGGCCAGAGACTGGGCCGAAGGGCAGGGCTTTTCGGAAGGCGACCGTGCTCTCAGCATGGCCGGCCAGATCTGACCGGCCAAGCCACGCGGGTGATGGTGACGCTCGCTATGCCGGCTCGGTCACGGCCGCTCTCTGCAGCCTGGCCAGTTCGGCATATGGAATGTGGCAGCGGATCGAATGGCCGGGCTGGGCCTCGCTCAGCGGCGGCTCCTGCTGTTCGCAGATCGGACCGATCTTGCGCGGGCAGCGCGTGTGG
Source organism: Mesorhizobium sp. Primo-A (assembly GCF_003997175.1). Taxonomy (NCBI): domain Bacteria; kingdom Pseudomonadati; phylum Pseudomonadota; class Alphaproteobacteria; order Hyphomicrobiales; family Phyllobacteriaceae; genus Mesorhizobium; species Mesorhizobium sp. Primo-A. The sequence goes on along the minus strand of NZ_RZTG01000015.1, from coordinate 81,475 downwards.
AACACGCAGCCCGACGGCGGATTGGTGGCGCTCGGGATTTCGCCGTCGAGACGAATGCGCGCCGTCTCGGTCTGGTCGAGTTTGGGCACGGCCGACAGCAGCGCTTCTGTGTAGGGATGATGCGGCCCGGAAAAGACTTGCTCCGACGGTCCGAGCTCCATGATGCGGCCGAGATAGAGCACGGCGATCTTGTCGGAGAGGTAACGCACCACGGCCAGATCATGCGAGATGAAGATGTAGCTGACGTCTTCCTTCGACTGCAGGTCGGCGAGCAGATTGAGGATGGCCGCCTGCACCGAGACGTCGAGCGCCGAGGTCGGCTCGTCGCAGACGACGATGCGCGGGACGCCGGCGAAGGCGCGGGCGATGGCGACGCGCTGCTTCAGGCCGCCGGACAGTTGGCGCGGTTTTACAGCCAGATGCCGGTCCGTAAGCCGCACCGAGCGGACAAGGTCGTTGAGACGAGCCTCCAGCGCCTTGCCGGAGAGGCCCGCCAGCCGCTTTAGCGCGCGTCCGATCAGATGCCGGATCGAATGCGATCGGTTGAGTGCGGAGTCCGGGTTCTGGAAGACGATCTGCATCGCCTTGATCTGGTCGTCGCTGCGGTTCTCCAGCCTGGGCGCCAGCGCCTTGCCTTCCAGCTCGATCGTGCCGCCTGCGTCCGGCGGCACAAGGCCGAGCAGCAGCCTGGCGAAGGTCGTTTTGCCGCTGCCGGATTCGCCGACCAGCCCGAGCGTTTCGCCAGGCCGCAGGTCGAGGGACACGTCCTTCACGGCGCGCAGTGCATGGCCATGGCTGGCATAGGTCTTGTTCAGCCCGGTGACGCGCAGCACCGGCGCTGCCGCCGCCCTTGGTACAGGCGCCACATCGCTCGGTGTCGCACGCGGCAGCGCCTGCGCCTTGTCGTGATGAAAGCAGCGCGACAGCCGGCCGCCCAGATCGTAGAGCGGTGGCAATTCGCTGCGGCAGCGGTCGTCGGCGAGCGCGCAGCGATCGGCGAAGGCGCAGCCCTTGATGTCGACCCCGATGCCGGGAAGGAAGCCGGGAATGGTATCGAGGCGGCCCTGGTCCTTGCGCTGGCCCCCGCGCGGCAGGCAGCGCAGCAAGGCTACGGTGTAGGGATGGCGCGGGTCGTTGAAGACGACCTCCGTCGGCCCTTCCTCGACCAGCATGCCGGCATAGAGCACGCCGACGCGGTCGCACATGTTGGAGACGACGGCGAGGTTGTGGCTGATAAACAGGATCGAGGCCGACAGTTCTTGCCGCAGCTGTGCGATCAGGTCGAGCACTTCGGCCTCTACCGTCGCATCGAGGCCGGTGGTCGGCTCGTCGAGGATCAGCATCGAGGGATCGTTGGCCAGCGCCATGGCGATCGCCACGCGTTGCTGCATGCCGCCGGAAAGCTGGTGCGGGTAGCGCTGCATCACGCTCATCGGATCGGAGATGCGCACGCGATTGAGCATCGCAATCGCCCGGTCGGTGGCCGCTTGTCCCGAAATACCGCCGAGTTCAAAAATCTCGGTCAACTGACGGCCGACGCGGATCGACGGGTTCAGCGCCTTGCCCGGGTCCTGATAGACCATGGAGACGCTTTCGGCCCGCGCCCGCCTGAGCGCCTCGGCGTCGAGTTTCATCACGTTCTGGCCGTCGAGCGATATCGTGCCGCCGGTGATAGAACCGTTTCTCGGCAGATAGCGCACCACCGTAAGCGCCACGGTGGATTTGCCGCAGCCGGATTCGCCGACCAGCCCATAGGCTTCGCCCTGGCCGATGGTGAGGCTGAGGTTACGCAGCACGGCGCGGTTGCGGCCGGCGACGCGGTAGGCAACCGAAAGATCGGTGACTTCGAGTGCGTTTTCGGCCTTGGCGGAGTTAGTCATTGAGCGCTCCGTGAACGCCGTCGGCGGCCAGATTGACGCCGATGACCAGCGAGGCGATGGCGAGCGCATCGAACAGCACCGTCCACCAGAAGCCGCCGCCGATCATGCCGTAATTGTTGGAGATCGACAGCCCCCAGTCGGGAGAGGGCGGCTGGATGCCGAAACCCATGAAGGAGAGCGTGGCGACGGCGAAGATGGCATAGCCGAGCCGCACAGTGGTTTCGACCAGGATCGGCGGAATGACGTTGGGCAGGATCTCGACGAACATCGTATGCAGGGCACTTTCATGCCTTAGCTGCGCGGCAGCGACATAGTCGAGTTCACGCTCGGCCAGCACCGCGGAGCGCACGGTGCGCGCGATGATCGGCGCGAAGCTTAAGCCGATGACAACGATGACCGTCGTCTTCGAGGTACCGAGCGCAACGATCGCCAGCAACGCAACGATGACCACCGGGATCGCCATGAAGGCTTCCAGGATTCGGCTGACGACATCGTCGACGAGGCCGCGAAAATAGCCGGTGACGAGGCCGAGCGCCGTGCCGGCCACTGTCGCCAGCAAGGTCGCCAGCGGGGCGACGGTCAGGATGTCGCGCGAGCCGACGATGACGCGCGAGAAGACGTCGCGGCCGATCTGGTCGGTGCCGAACCAGTGTTCGGAAGAAGGCGGCGCCAGCGCGTTGATGATGTCGTCGGCGAGCGGGTCGTAGGGTGCGAAGTGCTCGCCGAACAGCGCGCAGGCAACCCAGAACAGCACGATGGCGAAACCGACAAGGAATGTTCGCGAGCGCAGCAGCGAGAAGAAGACCTCGGCCAGCGGGCCGCGCGGGCGCGTGTCGTCGGGTGTCGAGGAGGTGGTCTGGATGGTGCTCATTGGTCTGACCCCAGCCGGATGCGCGGATTGAGCACGGAATAGAGGAAGTCGGCGACAAGAGTGGCCACGGCATAGACGATGCCGATGGTGAGGATGCCGGATTCCAGCATCGGGAAATCCTTGCCGCGCGCGGCAGTGAAGATCAGCGAGCCGATGCCCTGGTAGCGAAACAGCGTTTCGATGACGACAAGGCCGCCGATGAGGTAGCCGGTCTGCGTGGCGATAACGGTGATGGTCGGCAGCAGCGCATTGCGCAGCACATGGCGCCAGATCACCGTGCGCCAGGGCAGGCCCTTCAGCACGGCCGTTCGCGTGTAGTCGGAATCGAGCGCTTCGATCATGCCGGAGCGCGCCATGCGGGCGATGTAGCCGAATAGCACCAGGAACAGCGGCAGCGACGGCAGGATCAGGTAGTAGAGCTGCGTGAAGAAGCCGGCGTCGCGCGGCCATGCGGCCGATATCGGCAGCCAGCGCAGCCAGACACCAAAGATCAGGATCAGGATGATGCCGGTGACGAATTCCGGCAGCACCGTCACCGACAGACCGCCGAGGCTGATGATGCGGTCGAGCGGGCGGTTGAGGTTGAGCGCGGCGACGACGCCGCCGAGGATGCCGATCGGTACCACCAGCACGAAGGCGACCGCCGCCAGCTTCATCGAATTGCCGAGCGCATCGATGACGAAAGGCGCGACCGGCGAGCGGAAGATGTAGGACGTGCCCATGTCGCCCTGGACGAAATTGGAGATCCAGCCCCAGTACTGTGCCAGCAGCGGGCGATCGACGCCGAGCGTGTGATTGAGCGCGTCGACCGCGCGCTGGTCGGCGAATGGACCCAATATGGCGCGCCCGACGTTGCCGGGCAGCACCTGGCCGCCCAGGAACACCATGATGCTGAGCAGGAACAGCGTCACCAGCGACAGCGAGACACGCCGGGCAAGGAAGGAGAGAATGGCTAAGACTCCTTGTGGAGCCAGCCCCATGCGGGAGCTGGCTGTTAGAGGATTGGCTTTCCCTTTGAGCATGATCCCGAAAAGTGGGGACCGGTTTTCGGAAAAGGTCATGCTCCAACAAAGAGTTAGTTCAGGCTTTCGATGCCTTGTCGAGGAACAGCTGCGACATGGCGGTCGGCTGTACGCCGGCCACGCCCTTCGCCGTCGCCGTCAGATAGTCGTAGAAATAGCCGAAAATAACAGGCGTTTCCTCGAGCAACAGCTTCTGGATCTTGCCGGCGTCGGCCTTCTGCGCCTCGAGGTCGAGTGCTGCGATGTAGCTGGTCGCCAGCGCGTCATAGTCCTTGTTCTTGAAATGCGCCGCATTCCAGGTGCCTTCGCTCTTCAGCGGTGCCGCAAGATAGACGTTCGGCACGCCGCGGTGGCCGTAGTCGGTGATGCCCATCACCGAATCCAGCCAGTTCGACTTGCCGAACACCGCGTCTCCGTAATAGCCGCTCTGGTCGAGGATGTTGAGGTCGAGCTCGACGCCGATCTCCTTGACCCAGTTCTGGATGAGCTGGGCGTATTCGGGGATTTCCAGGTAGCGTTCGGTGGTCAGGGTTATCTTGAAGCCCTGGCCAAGGCCGGCTGCTTCCATGAGCTGCTTGGCCTGGGCGATATCCTGCTTGCGTTGCGGCACGCTCGTATCGGTCGAAGGATAGACGGCGGCGAACGGGCTGTCATTGCCCAGGGCGGAGCGTCCCTTCATCAGGCCGGCGGCCAGCTTGTCGCGATCGAGGCAGAGCGCAATGGCTCGGCGCACGCGCGCATCCTTCAACGGACCCTCGTCGCAGCGCATGTGCAGTTGCTGATGGGCCGACGACTTCAGGCTGATGATGTCGATGTTCGGATCGTTGAGCAGAGCGACGCCGGCCAGCACCGGCATCTGGTTGATGATGTCGACCTGTCCGCCCTGCAGCGCCAGGATCTGCGGCTGCATGTCGGTGAAGAAGGTGAATTCGGTGCGCTCGGGCAAGGCCTTCGGCCCCCAATAGTCCTCGTTGCGGACGAAGGACGCGCCGACCTTTGCCGTGTATTTCTCAATTCTGAACGGCCCGGTGCCGTCGAAGCTCTTTTCGTAGTCGCCCTTGTAGCTCGCCGGGATGATGACGGCGTTGTAGTTGTCGGACGACAGCATGTAGGGGAAGTTGCCGTTCGGCGCATCGAGGTGGAATTCCACCGTGTAGTCGTCGACCTTCTTTGAAGCGCCTTTCTGCAGGATGCCGGTGAACACCGACAGCGCATTGGACGAGTTGGCCGGGTCGGCAAGGCGGTCGATGCTGGCCACGACGTCGTCGGCCTTCATCTCGCCGCCGCTGTGGAATTTTACGCCCTTGCGCAGCTTGAAGGTCCACACCGTGCCGTTGTCGTTCGGCTTCCAGCTTTCGGCCAAGGCCGGCTGCAGCACCAGATCGGGGCCGTCGACGCAAAGGAATTCGGCAACCTGCTGCATGATCAGCAGGCCGCCGGCGTCTGCAATGCTGACCGGGTCGATCGTCGCCGCCGGCACACTGCTGGCGACGCGGATGGTGGCGCCCGGCGCGCCCTGGGCGCGCGCCAGCGACGGCATGCCGCCAAGGCCGGCGGCCATGCCGATGCGGCCCAGCAGCGGCAGCGACAGGCCGAGCAGGCTGCCGTGACGGACGAAGTCGCGGCGGCTGACACGGCCGTCGACGAGGCCGTCGATCAGGTGATTTTCAAGCGGCGTGCGATTGCGCCGGATAAGGTCGAGAATGCTGTGGTTCTTGCTCATGGGTTTTTACCCTTTCCCCTATTTCTTATGGTTGACGAAATTTTCGTGGATTGCTCCATTTTCCCGGCACCGGAGGCCTGTCTACCGGAACTTTAGCATGCGGTTTTGTCCGGTCCATCCAGTCGTGGCGTGGACGCTCGGGGTTGTTGGTTGCACGGCTTCCACCGTCTTTGTCCAACCTTCCCGACCGAAATCGCGGCGGTTGGCTTCTCGTGTCTGGCCGTCGGTCTTGGCCGCTAGCCGTCATCTAGTTCAGCGGCAAACGGCGATAGGTTCCGGGCTTTGCCGGGTCATGATACTTGTTGCACGGTCCTTTCTCGGTAAAGTCTCTGTGACAGGCAGCGAGGTTTTCGCGCGACAAGGTGACGCCGAGACCGGGACCTTCCGGAACGCGCACGACATTGTTTTTCGGCGAAAACGGTCCTTCCTCGGTGACATCCATCGGCAGCATGCGAAACAGCGACTGGTTCGGCTCCCTGATCCAGCCGAGTGCCGCGCACAGATGCAGATAGGCGGCGCTGCCGATGCCGCTGTCGCCGCTGTAGCACCAGAAATCGATCCCGGCATGCTCGCAGGCGCCGACGAAGCGCAACAGCCGGCCGATGCCGCCATGCGTCGTCGGGTTGCCGACGAACGCGTCCGGCACTTTGGTTTCCATGGCGCGCGCAATGTCGATGTTGTGGGTCGAGAACGGGATCGAGCAATGGCGCCGCAACTCGCGCATCTCCTCGATGGTCGCCACCGGATCCTCCCAGTTGCGCACGCCCAATTCTTCCAGCGGGCGCGCCAGCCGCCGCGCGGTGCTGAGCGAATAGGCCTGGTTGGAATCGATACGGATCATCGCATCGTCGCCGAGTTTCCTGCGGATCAGCTCGACCATCCTGAGCGAGATTTTCGGATCTTCGGTCGAGAACTTGCCTTCGAAGAAAGTCGTTCCATGCGTCTCATGCAATTCGACGCAATAGTCGGCGACTTCCTGGGGCGTCGTCTCGCCCTTCACCTTTGGCCCATCACCGCGCAGCGAAAAATAGTCGGTGAACGGGATATCCTTGCGTACGGCGCCGCCGAGCAACTGGTAGAGCGGCTGGTTCCACGCCTTGCCGCGCAGGTCCCACAAAGCCATCTCGATGGCGCCGAAAGCCATGATGCGTGTGCGGTCGTTGATCGACTGCACGCCGGTCCAAAAGGGCAGGCAGACATGCTCGGCGCCGGCGATGTCGAAGGCATCGCGCCCGACCAGCCGCGGCGCCAGGACATCATTGATGATCGCGGCCGCCGCTGGCGTCGGCGCTTCGCCGAGGCCGACCAGGCCATCCTCGGTCTCGACTTCGACGACGGTCGGTGAAAATCCGTCGAGTTCGCCGAACACCCAGGCATAGGGCGCTTCGAGGCGCAAATTGATCGGCGTGGCTTTGATGCTGCGGATTTTCATCTCAGCGCCCGACCTCGAAGAACGGCGCGCCGAGCAGATCGGGAACGACGTCTATGCCGAGACCCGGCCCGTCTGGAATGCCCATGCGGCTGCCGGTGACCGGTGGCATGTTCGATGCCGTGCGCACCGTCACCCATTCATGGAAGGCGATGGCGTGCAGCCGGCGCTCTTCCGGCGTCGACAGCGACAGATGCGCCATCGCCGCGGTGTCGATCTCGGCGCCGCCCGTGTCCTCGACCGTGATCATGAAGCCGAGGTCGACGGCAATGTCGCGGATCTGGCGTGTCTTCGTCACGCCGCCAAGGCGCGAGATCTTCAGCGTCAGCCCGTCGGCCGCGCCCAGGCGATGAATTTCCAGCATCGCCTCGAGCGAGGTGACGGATTCGTCGAGCACCATCGGCTTGTCGAGCATGCGGCGCACCGACATGTTTTCATCGATCGTGGTGCAGGGCTGCTCGAACGTGTAGTCGATGGCGCGCGTGGCATCGGCGAATTGGCGCGCCTGATAGGGAGTCCAGCCGGCATTGGCGTCGCAGAAGATGACCGTGCCTTTCGGCACCGAGGAGGCAACCGCGATGACGCGTTCGATGTCGTCATGGACATTGCCGCCGACCTTGACCTGCAGCCGGTGGAAGCCGTCCTTGACGATGCGCTTGGCCAGCGCGGCCATGGCGTCGACGCTCCCGTGCGTGACGACCTTGTAGAGTTCCGCGGTGTCGCTTTCCTTGCCGCCGAGCAGCGTGACCAGCGGCACGTCGGCTGCGCGCGCCGCCAGATCCCAGCAGGCCATGTCGAGCGCCGACTTGATGTAGGGATGGCCCTTGAACACCGTGTCCATCAGCCGCCCGATGCTGGCCAGCCCGCGCGGATCGCGGCCGATCAGATGCGGCGCGATCTCGACCACGCCGGCGCGAACGCCGGCGGGGAAGGCGGCCGAGTAAAAATTGCCGAGCGGCGCCATCTCGCCCCAGCCGGTGATGCCGCTGTCTGATGTCATGGACACGATCACGGCGTCGAAGGCGTCGGCCTCGCGCCCCTTCGACATGCGGTATAGCCCGTCAACGAAGGGCTGCATGACGTGGTAGGCCTTGATGGTCTCGATCTGCACGTGTCTTGTCCGCTGTCTGTGGTGTTGGGAACGGGTCAGGCGCCCCTCGATGGGCGTTGTTCGAGGCTGCGCGCGTAGGCAAGCAACTCCTCGAAGTCGAGATCGATATGCTCCCTGGCATGGCGCTGGGCCGCACGCATGTCCTTGCCCTTCAGCAACCGCACATAGGTTTCGTGAACGTCTTCGGCCGGCACCGGCTCGTTGCGGGCATGCTGGTGGAGCGCGAAATACATCTGCAGCCGGCTGGTCAGCCGCTGCCAGGTTTCCAGCAGCACCGAATTGTCGGCCCATTCGTAGATCAGGCCATGCAGTTGCAGCGCGGTTTCGATCTGGCGTGTCGTGTCCAATGCGCGGGTCGCCTGCTTCACGGCTTCGTGGCGCCGGTCGAGCTCGTCGAAGAAGCGCTGGTCACGCAGCGGCCACGCCCGCTCGATGGCCAGCTCGTCCATCACCTTGTTGAACGAATAGGCATCGTCGATGTCCTTGGCTGTGACCTCGATGACGAAGGTGCCGGCATAGGGGATGCTGGTCAGGATCCCTTCCTGGACCAGCTCGCGCATCGCCTCGCGCAGCGGCGCGCGGCTGACCCGCATCTGTTCGGAGATACGGAGCTCGTTGAGCTTCTGGCCGGGCGCGAGCTGGCCGGTCAGGATCGCGCGCCGCAACAGCGCAACGATCTCGGCGCGTCGCGTCGTATCCGCGATAGGACTGAAATCCGCTTTCGCCATTCGGCCACTCCCAGGAAACCGAAAGCAAGACAAGCAGATTGTCGACAATCTAACAAGAGGCTATCTCAATTGATTGGCCAACGCTGCAGAGACCGTTTCGAAATTCCCTCTGGCGAGTCATATGGAGCCGCTGTGGAACGGTTGCCGCCGCTGAATGCGATCAAGGCTTTTGAAGTTGCCGCCCGTGCCGGCGGCTTCACTTTGGCCGCCTCTGAACTCGGCGTTTCGTCGGCGGCGGTCAGCCAGCAGATACGCAATCTCGAAACCTGGTTCGGCAAGCAGCTGTTCGTGCGCAGCGGCAACCGCATCGCGCTCACCGACGCCGATCGCCTCGGCAAGGCTCGGCCTGGGCATCGCGCTTGGCCAGCGGGTCATGGCGCACGCCGATCTGGAGGCCGGTCGGCTGATTGCGCTCTCCTCGTCTCGGTGCACCTCGGGCACCCCTATTGTGCATTCATGCCGCCGGCCAAGGCCGACCGGGCCGATGTTGCCGGTCTGGTGGAACTGCTCAGTCGAGCGGCGCCCGCGACCTGTGGGAAGGCCGGGGCGCCGCGCTGAAGCCGGATCCTGACGGGGGTGTTCAGGTGGCCGGCTTTTCCGGTATCGGCGATACGGGCGCTCCGGGGCCGATCTTCTGCAGATTGCCCGTAATCACCTGGTCGCCCTCGGCGACGCCGCTGAGGATGGCGACCTGATCGCCGCTCGTCGGTCCGAGCGAAACCAGCCGCTGGTCGACCGTATTGCCCTTGCCGACGACATAGAGATATTTGCCGAGCTGGCTTGAGCCCAGCGCCGTCTGTGGCACCATCAGCGCATCGGCCTGCTCTCTCACATGCAGCCGGACACGGACATATTGGCCCGGCAGCAGCGTGAACTTGCCATTGCCGATCGTCGCGCGCGCCGTGATCGTGCCGGTCGAGCGGTCGACCGAATTGTCGATGAAGGTAAGCTCGCCCTTCTGGCTTGCCTCGGTCTGGCCGGGGAGCAGGACATCCACTTCGATCGGGCCGTTCGCACGGGCTTGCTCGATCTCGGTCAGATCCGTCTCGCTCGGGTTGAAGGTGACGTAGATCGGGTCGAGCTGCACCAGCGTGTTGAGCACGGTGCCGGCGACGCTGACCAGCGTTCCGACCGAGGCCTGGTTGCGGCCAAGGCGCCCGGCAAACGGCGCCCGGATTTCAGCGTAGCTCAGATTGAGCTCTGCCGTGCGGACCGCCGCCTGGTTCAGCGCCAGCGATGCCTGCGCTTCGCGCAAGGTGCTGGTGCGCTGGTCGAAGCCGTCCTTGGCGAGGTAGCCGCTCTTGGCGAGCTCGGTGCCGCGACCAAGATTCGAGCGGGCATAGTCGAGCGTCGCCGTGTCGCGCTGCACTTGGGCCTTGGCCTGGTCGAGCGCCGCCTGGAAGTCGTCAGGCGAGATCTTGTAGAGAAGATCGCCTTGCCGGACGTCGACGCCGTCGGCTGCGGTCTGCTCCTGCAGATAGCCGGGAATCCTCGCCTGTAAGGTGATGCTGCGGATCGGCTCTGTCCGCGCGGCATAGTCGAGGTAGATCGGGATCGTCTTCTTGACGACGCTGACCACCGGCACCGGCATGACGAACGCCGCCGGGGCGGGCGCCGCACCTGCCGTGCCGGCATTGAGGCTGAGATTGCCCATATCGAGCAGGTGGACGCTGGCCACCGAGATCGCACCCAGCGCGACAGCCGTTCCCAACGCGATTTTCCATTTACGCATGATCAGTCTCCAATCTTATTCGGCCGCTTCCGCCAGGGGCGGTAAAGCGTGCTCAGCAGTTGGTTCATTGTCTTGAGAGGTGGGCTCGTCTTTGCCGCGGCGTTCACGCAGCTGTTCGATGACCGCGTAGAACACCGGCACGAACACCAGCGACAGGATGGTCGCCGCGACCATGCCGCCGAACACGGTGGTGCCGATCGACTGCCGGCTTGCCGCACCGGCGCCGGTCGCAAACATCAGCGGCAGCACGCCGAGGATGAAGGCGAAGGCCGTCATCAGGATCGGCCGCAGCCTGAGCCGTGCCGCCTCCATCGCCGCGTCGACGATGCTGAGGCCTTCCTCGCGCCGTCGCCTTGCGAATTCGACGATCAGGATCGCATTCTTGGCCGCCAGGCCGATCAGCATGACGAAGCCGATCTGCGAGTAGACGTCGATCTGCATGCCACGCAGCAACAACGCTGCGAAGGCGCCGAACAGGGCCAGTGGCACCGCCAACAGCACCATGAACGGCATCGCCCAGCTCTCATACTGCATCGCCAGGATCAGGAAGACGAAGACAATGGCGAGGCCGAAGACGACGGACGCGATCGATCCTGCCTTGAGCTCCTGGAAGGTGATGCCGGTCCATTCGAAACCGAAATCCCTTGGCAGCGCGGTTGCAGCGGCCCGTTCCATGGCGGCAACCGCCTGGCCGGAGGAAAAGCCCGGTGCGGCGCCGCCATTGATCGAGGCCGAGGCATTGTTGTTGTAGTGCGGCACGGTCTCCGGGCCGACGAAGGGCACGAGTTTGCCCAGCGTCGAGAGCGGCACCATGCCGCCGGAGGCATTGCGCACATAGAGCCGCGAAATGTCGGCGGCACCTGCACGTGCATCCTTGTCGGCCTGGATGGTCACCCGGAAGGTGCGGCCAAACAGGTTGAAGTCGTTGACGTAGAGCGAGCCGAGATAGATCTGCAGCGTGTTGAAGACATCGGGCAGGTTGAGGCCGAGCAGTTTGGCCTTGCTGCGGTCGAGGTCGTAGTTGAACTGTGGCGTCGAGGTCGAGAACGGCGAGAACAGCTGCTGCGGGTTGATTTCCGGCTGCTTGCGCGCCTCGGCGATCACGGCTTGCGTCGCATCGTTGAGGGCTGAACTGCCGCGGCCGGTCAGATCCTCGACGACGAATTCGAAGCCGCCCGTCGTGCCGATACCGGGGATCGACGGCGGATCGAAGCTCAGCGCGAAGGCTTCCGGGATCTGCATCAGCTTGCCGCGCACATCGGCGACGAGCTTCGATGCGCTCTGGTCGGGGCCCCGCTCCTCCCATGGCTTCAGGATGGCGAATTCGACCGCCGAATTCGATTGCGCGGCACTGGTCAGGAAGTTCAGGCCGCTGATCGAGCCGACGATGTCGACGCCGGGCGTCGCCTGCAGGATGTCGCGTGCCTTCTGCGCCACCGCGTCGGTGCGTTCCAGCGATGCGCCGTCGGGCAACTGGATGACGACGAAGAAATAGCCCTGGTCCTCGACCGGAAGGAAGGTCGAGGGCAGGCGCTGCCAGACGAAGTAGGTGGCGACCAGCCCCGCCGCGAACAGGCCGAGCATGATCCAGCGCAAACGGATGAGGATGCGCACACCATTGGCATAGGCGTGCGACAGCCTGTCGAAGCCGGTGTTGAACCAGCGGAACGGGGCGAACTGCGTTTCGCCGCGATGCCGCAGGAAGGCGGCACTGAGCGCGGGGCTCAGCGTCAGCGAGTTGAAGGCGGAGATGCCGACGGAGATCGCCACCGTCAGTGCGAACTGGTTGTAGAGCTTGCCGGAGACGCCGGGAATGAAGGCGACCGGCACGAACACCGCCATCAGCACCGCGGTGGTGGCGATGATCGGGCCGGTGACCTCGGTCATTGCGGCCTTGGTCGCCGCAAGCGGTTTGAGCCCGGCCTCCAGCTGTCGTTCGACATTCTCGACCACGACGATGGCGTCGTCGACGACGAGGCCGATCGCCAGCACCATGCCGAGCAGGGAGAGCATGTTGAGCGAGAAGCCGAGCATCTCCATGACGACCAGCGTCGCCACCAGCGACACCGGAATGGCGATGGTCGGGATGATCGTCGTGCGCCAGCTTTGCAGGAAGAGGAACACCACGGCGACGACCAGCACCAGCGCTTCGCCGAGCGTGATCAGCACGTCATGCATCGACGCCGAGACGAAACGGGTGGTGTCGTAGTGCATCGCATAGGACACGCCCTTCGGGAAACGGCCCGACAGCTCCTGCATCTTGTCCTTGACGCGCTGCTGCAGATCGAGCGCGTTGGAGCCGGGCATCTGGTAAACGGCAAGCACCACGGTCGGGTCTTTACCGAAGAAGGCAGACGACGAATATTGCAGCGCGCCGAGTTCGATGCGGGCGACGTCGCGCAGCCTGACCAGCGAGCCGGTATCGGTGTTGGCGCGCACGACGATGTCGCCGAATTCCTTGGGATCGCTCAAGCGGCCGACGGCGTTGACCTGCATCTCGAAGGCGGTGCCGGCGGGTGCCGGCGACTGGCCGATCTTGCCGGCCGCCACCTGGACGTTCTGTTCGGCGATGGCGTTTTGCACATCGACGGCGGTGATGCCGAGATTGGCGAGCTTGTCGGGATCGAGCCAGACGCGCATCGAATAGCGCCGCTCGCCGAAGATCTGCACGTCGCCGACGCCGGGCAGCCGCTTCAGCGGGTCGACCACCTGCAGATAGGCAAGGTTGCTCAGCGCCACCGGATCGACCGAACTGTCGGGCGAAGTCAGGTTGACGATCAGGACGAAGTTCGGATTCTGCTTCTTGATCGTCACGCCGCCCTGGTTGACGATCGCCGGCAGCGACGAGGCGGCCTGCGAGACGCGGTTCTGCACGTCGACGGCGGCGGTGCTCAGCGAATAGCCGACATCGAAGGTGATGGTGATGGTCGAGGAGCCGTCATTGGAACTCGTCGACGACATGTAGGTCATGCCCTGCACGCCGTTGATCTGCTGCTCCAGCGGCGTCGTCACCGTGTCGGCCACCACTTGTGCGCTGGCGCCCGGATAATGGGCGCTGACCACGACCTGCGGCGGCGTGATGTCGGGAAACTGCGAGACGGGCAGCAGGAAATAACAAATCGACCCGGCGAGCACCATGATGATGGCGATCGCCGAGGCGAAGATCGGACGGTGAATGAAAAAGTTTACCACGACACGCACGCCTCTCCGGCTGCTGTTGCCCGCCCGAAGGCGCTGGCAACCCTGGACAGCCTTTGGCCGCGCTTGTCACCGAGGCCGTCCCGCGAACGCAGCAACGGCACCTCGCCACGCTGCGTATCGGCGAGCGAGCGCAACATCGTCTCGAAGGCGCGCGGGTCGACGCCATCGGCTTTCATGACCAGCCGGATCATCGGATCCCGGACGGCTTCATCTATGGTAAGATCGCGGCGCTGTGGCATGGCCGGCTCCTTGTCTGTCGATTCGCAGCCCGTGCTCGCGAACCGTTTTCATCTCTTCACCGGCCGAGGCCGCATGATTGGCAGTTTCTCGCCCCTCTCGTCTGGCAGGGCCGTTCACGGCCTTGTTATTGACGGTGGACGATATAGGTGTTACCAGTAAGTAACATTCTGGAAGTTACAGACCGGTAACACCCTAGTCAAGAGGTGGCCGAGGGTTTTTTGGAAACGAAAGGAGATCATGATGGCAGACGGCATCGTGGAGCGCTCTCGTCCCCGGGATCGGATCCTGGAGACGGCACGCGACATGTTCCACAAGCATGGCATCAAGGGCGTCGGCGTCGACGCCATCACCGAAGCTGCCGGCACGAACAAGATGACGCTCTATCGTCACTTCGAATCCAAGGACGAACTGATCGTCGAATGCCTGCGCGCCAATGCGGCCAAGGCCGGCGCTATGTGGGAAGCATTCGAGGCCGAATTCCCTGGTGACAAGCTTGCCCAACTGCATGCCTGGGTTCGCAAGGCGGCTGCCATGCTCAATGCGGACGGCCGCGGCTGCGACATGGCCAACGCCGCCGCTGAGCTGACCGAGCCGGACCATCCGGCCAGGCTGGTGATCAAGGAGCTCAAGGAAGCCCAGCGCGCGCGCCTTGTGACGCTATGTCGGGATGCCGGCATTGGTCAGGCCGAACTGCTCGCCGATACGCTGTCGCTGTTGTTCGAGGGCGCGCGTGTCAGCGTGCAGACCGTGGGTACCGAAGGTCCGAGCACCCAGTTCGTGCGCATGGCCGAAGGGCTGATCGTTTCGTTCCGGGGCGCTGCCGCCGGTTGAGATTCGCCACGATTGTTGGCGGGTTACGGCTCTATGACGGAGGGCCGCGTACGCCGTTGACCCAGGCGGTATGGAAACTCCGGCGGCCAAACGAAAAAAGCCCGCTGCCGGGAGGAGGTGGCAGCGGGCTCGATTTTCGAATGTGGCGCGGGAGGAGGTGCACCCCATTCAGCGTCGGCATCGCATCTGGGAGGAGTAGATGGCCGACAACCAGAACCTACGAGTTGCCCAACGATTCGGCAACAAAGAAACTTGCATAGCTGCTGTGCAGATTTGCCGTGCCAATTATCATACAAATCCGGCAACAGGCATTTTTGCAGGCCGCCTGCTTCACTGCACCGGCACGTTTTCCCTGAAGATCAAGCGCGGTTCGATGAACTTGCGCGTCAGATAGGGTGCGGAGGAGGCAATCGAGCCGAGCAGGCGAATGACCGACTGCTCGGCGATCAGCCGCGCATTCTGGTCGATGACGACATCGGCGAGATCGTCGACGAGATGACCGCGCGTGTCCTTGGTCAGGTCGTGGCAGATGAACACCGGCTTGCGGTTCGGCCTGGCCTCGCGGATCGCCTTTGCAACGCCCGAATGTCCAGCTCCGACGCAATAGATGCCGAGCAACTCTGGCTCGTCGTGCAGTGCCTTCATGGTCTCGGTGTAGCTGGCATCGGGCTCGTCGTTGATCTCGACGGCGCTGCTGACGGTCAGATTGGGAAACTCCTCATTGAGCACCGAGCGGAAACCCATCTCGCGTTCCTCGTGGCCGCGATAGGAACGTGAGCCGACGACCATCGCCAGATGGCCGGTGCGGCCGCCAAGGAAGCGTCCCATCAGCAGCGCCGCCGTTCGTCCCGCCACCCGGTTGTCGATGCCGACATAGGCCGCGCGCGGTGCCGTCGGAACATCGGACACCAGCGTCACCACACGCATGCCGGCTTCGACGATGTCGCGCAGGATGTTGCGCGTACGCGGATGATCGACAGCGATCACGCCAACGCCATTGGCCCTGAGCGACAGGTTTTCGACAGCGCTCTGCAGCGCGTTCGGCGAGATACCGGCGAGATTGTGGATCCGGCACGAGGCGACAAGCGGCAGACGCGCGGCGTAGTCCTCGATATGCCCGGCGAGATCGCGCATGAAGGCATTGCTGCCGATCGGCAGCAGGAATTCGAGGTGGGCGGGCCGCGAGGGCAGCGTCACCTGATCGGCGACCGGCAGGTAGCCGAGTTGCTTGGCCGCCTCCATGACGCGCTGGCGGTTGGCCGCACTCGCACCCGGCCGGTTGTTCAGCACCCTGTCGACCGTTGCGGTCGACAGCCCGCAATTGCGGGCGATATCCGAGACGGTGGCTTTCATGCCGCTACCCACAGCCCGCATTGCGGGCAATATCCGAGACGGTGGCTTTCATGCCGCTACCTATGCGCCCTGCGATGCCGCGCCAGACAAGCGATGCGATCTGAGGCAGCGGTGATTGCCGCCATCACCCGACAGTCAGTGCGACGGCTTGCCATCGGTGATGGCATCGCGGATTTCCTTGTCCGACATGCCGGTGATGATCCGCTCTACCTCCGCCACGCTGGTCGTCTTCGGGTCGATGTCGTCGGCGACCACCTTGCCCCGGCGCATGACGACGATGCGGTCGACCACCTGGAAGACATGGTGGATGTTGTGGGCGATGAAAATGCAGGAGTGACCGGAATCGCGGGCGCTGCGCACGAAACTCAGCACGCCCTGTGTTTCGGCGACGCCGAGATTGTTGGTCGGCTCGTCGAGGATGATCAGGTCGCTGTCGAAATGCATGGCGCGCGCGATCGCCACCGCCTGACGCTCGCCGCCGGAAAGCGAACCGATCGGCGTCGTCGGCGGGATGTTCTTCGTGATGCCGACCTGCTTGAGCAAATCGCGGGCAACCGTGTTCATCGCCTCCTGGTCCATCCGGTTGAGGAAGCGCGGCGGCTTGATCGGCTCGCGCCCGAGGAACAGATTGCGGGCGATCGACAGTTGCGTGACCAGTGCGGAGTCCTGGTAGATCGTCTCGATGCCATGGGCGATGGCGTCGCTGGTGCTGCGCAGGCTCACCTTCTTGCCACGGATGAAGATATCGCCGCTGGTCAGCGGAACGGCACCCGAAAGCACCTTGATCAGCGTCGACTTGCCGGCGCCATTGTCGCCAAGCAAGCCGACGATCTCCCGTTCATTGACATGGAAATTGGCATCCTCCAGCGCCTGCACGCGGCCGTAGGACTTGCGGATGTTCGTCATGCGGATCAGTGGCTCGGCCATGGTTCAAGTCCCCGCCTGATGCCGGCGTTCCAGCCATGAATGCAGTGCCATCATGCCGAGGATGATGGCACCGATGAAGATGTTATAGGCAAGACCAGGCACGCCGATCAGCACGATGCCGTTGCGCATCACACGCAGGATCAGGATGCCGAGCACGGTGCCGATGATCGTGCCGCGCCCGCCGGTAAGTGCGGTACCGCCGATCACCACCATGGCGATGACTTCCAACTCATAGCCGGTACCGCTGTTGGGGTTGGCGGCGGACGTGCGCAACGAAGAGATGACGCCGGCAAGCGAGGCCATGACCGACGACAGCACGAACAGGCCGATCTTGACCCCGCTGACATTGACGCCGCGCGCCCGCGCCGCGCTCGGGTTGCCGCCGGCCGCCTGGATCCAGTTGCCGGTGCGGCTTTGCGTCAGTACGTAGCCGAGCGCGATCGCCGCGGCGATGAACCAGAACAGTGACATGTAGATGCGGAACGGGCCGATGAAGAAGTCGCCGACCAGCGCTTCCGCCAGCCAACTGCCCTCCGCACTCCAGGTGCGCTGGGGAAAACCGTCGGTGACGAAAAGGGCGGTGCCGCGCACCACCAGCAGCATGCCGAGCGTCACCAGGAAGGATGGGATCTTGAGCTGCGTCACGAACCAGCCATTGACCAGCCCGATGAAGGCGGCGACCAGCAGCGCGGCGACAAAGCCGGCTTCGAGCGAGGTCAGGCCGCTGTTGAACAGGGTCCACATCAAGACCGGCGAGAAGCCGAACAGGGAGCCGACCGAGAGGTCGAACTCGCCGGACGTCATCAACAGCGTCATCGCCAGCGCGATCAGGCCGAGCTCGACCGTGAAAGCCAGCGTGTTGGAGATGTTCTGCGGCGACAGGAAGTCGTGGTTGAAACTCCAGAAAACGGCGATCTCGACGACGAGCAGCACGAAAGGGCCGAATTCCGGCCGTGCGATCAGGCGTGGGACGAGCGAATGATTTTCCACAGGCAATCCGCGACATGAGTGGAAGGCTGAGCGTTGCACATCGCGTGCGAAGGGCTCGGCGAAATGGAGAGCCAGTCGCGACCGTTGGGCGGCCGCGACTGTTGAGATTGGATGTTACTTGCCGGACAGGATGTCGTCGTAGATCTGCGCGGTGTCTTTTTCATAGAGCGCGCCGGTGATGACGTTGAAGCCCGGAGGAATGCCGCCGGCGGCCATATTGGCCAGCGAAAGCGCGACATAGCTGGTCGCCTGCGGGTCCTGCCACTGGCCGGCATTGACATAGCCGTTCAGCACTTCCTGGGTGGTGTCGAGCGAATTGCCCCAGCCGACGACCGGGATTTCGCCCGGCTTGATGCCGACCTGGTCGAACACCCGCTTGATCGAGCCGGTGACGAGGTCGCCTAGGCCGATGATCGCCTTGACCTTGGCCTTGTTCGCCGTGAGGTAGTCGACCATGCGGTTGATCACTTCAGCCTGATCAAGCGTCGCTTCCGTGATTTCATACGTGATGCCGAGCGGCTCGAAGACGCTCTTGATGCCTTCCTCTTCCTGCACGCCATAGGTGGCGCCGGGGATTTCGACCGGCATCCAGACGAAGTCGCCCTTCTTCACCAGGCCCTTGTCGACCAGATACTGTGCCCAATGCTTGCCGAAGGTGACATTGTCGCCGCCGACATAGGCGTTGAAATCGGCTTTCGGATCAGGCGTGTTGAAATTGATGATCGGCACTTTCGCCGCACGCGCTTCCTTGACGATCTCGATCAGGCTGCCCGGATCGGGGCTCGTGGTGACGATGCCATCGGCCTTGGCGGAGAGGGCGGCGCGAACCGCTTCCTGCTGCGAGGCGACATCGCCGTTGTGGAACGAGGTGTTGACCGTGTTGCCGGTGTCCTTGGCCCACTGCTTGGCGCCGGCCAGGAAGTAGGTCCAGACCGGATCGGCCGGACCGCCATGCGAAATCCAGTAGAACGTCTTGGCCTGTGCCGCTGCTGGTACCACCATCAGCGCCACCAACAGGCCGTATAGAACGCGTCTTAGCCGTGTCAGCATTTGATTTCCTCCCGTTTGTAGATCGTCAGTTCAAAATCCGTCCCTTGTTTTGCGTCTTTTGCCAGCGCCGATCGGATGCGTCAGAGCATCCCCTTTTTCGACGGATGGCAAGCCTCCATCTGCCAGGCCTCCATCTGCAGGTGTAGTGGGCGCCTGACGGGGCGTCATCAGCCGTCCCATCAGATTGCATCAGTTGAGGTGATTTTCCGACTGTCGGATAATTGGTGTCGAGGCTAGCCGAGCAGATAGTCCTCGTCATGGTCGGCGCGCAGGTTGCTCCACAGCCGATCGGCCGCCAGGCGAGCAAGGCGATTTGTTCCGTTAGGTATCCGACAAATGCAGATGCTCGGGCACTCGCAGCATTTCGGCATTGGTGAGTCTTCCGCTGGTGAACTCTAGTCGGAGCCCCTCGCAGTATCCGATGGCTTCTCCCTCGATAGGACGTTTGCTGGCCATCAGGAACGCGACAACGCCGAGATCGATGATCCCACCGTGCGTCACCAATAAGCCCGTCGCTTCGTTGGGAACTCGGGCAGCTATGCTCGTCCACAGTCGCACTTGGGTGTTAGCAAATGCAATGCAGTCTACGTCCGATCGGAGTACACGTTCTACCTCCGCCAACGGGCTCGGCCACGAGATCGTTTCGAGTATATTTTTGGGAAGAATTCCAAGTTCGGCAATCAACTCATTTACTTCGAAACCCATCGCAATTGCGGTTTCGATTGCCCGTGGAATTTCGCTTGTGACAACAAGTTCATAAGAGTCAGCCCCTTGGGCTACAAACCGCGCTAGTTCGATTCCTTCTCGAGAAAGGTGCGCGCCAGGCTTGCGCCTCATGGTGTGCCGGCGAACATCAAGTATCGTCATTGGATTCCAGTCCGACGAGGTCACGAGTAATAAGGCGCCAACATTGCGTTGATGGTGGCCCTGGGCCAAGGCTTGGCTAAATAAGATCGGCCTTCGCCAGCTCCCGCATCAGATGGCTGGCGCCGTAGGTCCAGTGCGGGCAGTCTGGCGACAGCTGCACGCGGTTGACCAGCGCGCCGAATTTTTCCGACGAGATGGTGACGATGTCGCCGACCTTGTGGGTAAAACCCTTGCCCTTCTCGCCGCGATCCTTGGACGGAACGAACATGGTGCCGAGATAGAGCGCCAGCCCGTCCGGATACTGGTGGTGCGGCCCCATGGCCGCGGCGACCAGTTCCTCCGGCGAGCGGCTGATCTCGGCCATCGAGCTTGCGCCCTCCAGCGAGAACCCGTCCTCGCCCTCGACTTTCAGGCGCACGACGGCACGCTTGACGTCATCGATGGAGAATTTCTCGTCGAACAGGCGGATGAAGGGGCCAAGTGAGGCCGAGGCATTGTTATCCTTGGCCTTGCCGAGCAGCAGCGCCGAACGCCCTTCGACGTCGCGCAGATTGACGTCGTTGCCGATAGTGGCGCCGACGATCCTGCCGCTGGAGGCGGCGATCATGGCGATCTCGGGTTCCGGATTGTTCCAGGTCGACACCGGGTGCAGCCCGACATCGGCGCCGAAGCCCACCGAGGCCATCGGCTGGCACTTGGTGAAGATCTCGGCATCGGGGCCGATGCCCACTTCCAGATATTGCGACCAGGCGCCGCGCGAAATCAGCTTGGCCTTGATCTCCATCGCTTCGGGCGAACCGGGCTTCAGCTTCGACAGGTCGTGGCCGATCAGTCCGGCAATGTCGGCGCGGATGGCATCGGCTTTTTCAGCCGAACCACGCGCCTGTTCCTCGATCACCCGTTCCAGCAGGCTGACGACGAAGGTGACGCCCGATGCCTTGACCGCCTGCAGGTCGACCGGGGAGAGCAGGTAGGGTTTTGCTGGATCGCGCCCGGTTTCAAAACTGTTGGCGGCGATGTCATCGAGCGAACCGATCGGTCTGCCTTCGGCCGAGCGGACATGCCCAGCCGGGTCGGCCATCTCGCAAAGGTCGCGCATGGTCGGTGCCGTACGCGAGGTGATGTCGAAGACCGTGCCATCGCGAACCGTGACGACCAGCGGGTATGCAGCACCGCTGCTTCTGGCGCGTCCGACAAAAAGGCCCTCGCTGGGCAGGTGGGTCGGGTTCGTCATGGCGCTCTGTCCTCTTAGTGATCGGCAATGTGGTGAAGTGATCGACAATGTGGGCTAGCCGGATCGGCGTGGCACTTTCACCGGATTCCCGTCAAAGGTCTATCCCGTCGCAGGCGATCGGAACTCTGGGTCTCCGGTCGTCTCGGCGGCAGTCCACAGGCGAAAGCCATGGTGCTCTTTCAAAATTGTGAAATTCTGACTAGGATTTTCACCAATCGCAGCGCATTCAGGTGACCCTTGGCGACAGCATTCTCCGATCCCATCTGGCGCAGGCCGCAGGCAGCTTCCACGTTTCAATCGCTTCCCAATGGCGAACGGGTCGATCTCGCCATCATTGGCGGTGGCATCATGGGCTTGTCGACTGCCTTGCATGCCGCCCGGCTTGGCCTGTCGGTGCAGGTGCTGGACGCCGGCGAGATCGGCCAGGGCGCATCAGGCTTGAATGGCGGCCAGGTCATTCCCGGCCTGAAATACGATCCGGAATGGTTGCTGGAGCATTTTGGCCCGGAGCGCGGCGAGGCGCTTGTCAATTTCGCGGCGTCGACCGCCAACGCGGTGTTCGAGCTGATCCGCGACGAGAATCTGGCGGTGCCGTTCGTTCGAAATGGCTGGATCCAGGCGGCGCACACCGAGGCCGCGCTGAAGGCGGCGACGAACCGCGACCGGCAATGGCACGCGCGCGGTGCCGACGTCCGGTTGCTGAACGCAGCGGAGACCGCAGCCAGGACTGGCGCACAGGGTTATCTCGGCGGCTGGCTCGACCGCCGCGCCGGTGTGATCGATCCGCTCGCCTACACGTCTGAACTTGCCCGGGTCGGGACCGCGACTGGCGTGAGGATAGCAGAGCGCCAAAGGGTCGTGCGGCTCGCCAATGCCGCCGGTGTTTGGCGTATTTTGATCGAAAATGGCCTGGAATTGCAGGCAAAGGCGGTCGTGCTGGCGACAAACGCCTATACGGACGGTCTGATCCCCGGTCTCGCCCAGACGATCGTGCCGCTGCATTCCTTTCAGATCGCCACAGCGCCGCTGCCGTCCAATCTGGCGGCCACGATCCTGCCGGAAGGGCAGGCGGTGTCGGACTCCAGGCGCATCCTCGTCTACTACCGCAAGAGCGCCGACGGCCGGCTGGTGCTTGGCGGACGGGGCCGCATGGCGCTGCCGACGAGCGCCGGCGACTGGGCGCATCTCGAGCGTGCGCTGGTACGGCTCTATCCCTCGCTGTCCGGCGTTCCCATCGAGAAGCGCTGGTTCGGCCGGGTTGCGATGACGCCGGACCACCTGCCGCACATCCACGAGCCGGAGAAAGGCCTGCTCGCCGTGGTCGGCTGCCAGGGTCGTGGTGTCGGCCTGATGACTGCGCTTGGCGAGCGCATCGCCGGCTACCTCCAAAGTGGCGACGCCAGGCAATTGCCTTTCCCGGTCTCGCCGATCCGGCCGATCCCGTTTCACGCCTTCCGCCAGGTCGGCGTCGCCGCGACCATCGCCTGGTATCGCCTGCTCGATGCGTTGGAGCGCTGACCAGGGCGCTTTATCTCCTTGGAGTTCCGTTAGGGGATTCTGCTTGACAGTTTCATGGATATGAAAAACTCTAGGCCAATTTCAAATTTCCAATAGGCAGGTCGATGTCGACCCTAGTTGCAACATCAGCGCCAGAGGCCCGGTCTTCCCAGGGCTTCCGGGTCGCCATGCTGCTGCCGGGCGCGCTGGTCACCTTCCTGCTGATCCTGTTTGCGCTTGGCCTCGTGCTTTTCCTCGCCTTCCGCGGCAATGACGGTTCGCTGCTCGGCGCCGGTTTCACCGTCGCGAACTTCGTCACCGTGGTGTCCGATCCGCTGTACTGGACGGTGACGCTGCGCTCGCTGATCATTGCCGCTCTGGTCACGCTGGCGACGGTCGTCACTGCCTATCCCGTCGCCTACTACCTTGCCTTCCATACCGGCCGGCGGCGCGGCCTGCTGCTGTTCCTGGTGACGCTGCCGTTCTGGACCAGCTATCTCCTGCGCGTCTTCGCCTGGAAGATCGTGCTCGCCTACAATGGCGTTTTGAACTCGGCGCTGATCGAAAGCGGCATCTGGTCCGAGCCGACATTGGCCTTTCTCAACACGCCGGCCGCCGTCGTCGTCACGCTGGCGCACGCCTATGCGCCTTTCGCCATCCTGCCGATCTACGTGGCGCTGGACACCATCCCGAAATCGCTGATCGAGGCCGCTTCCGATCTCGGCGCGCGGCCATTCACCTCTTTCCGCCGGATCGTGCTGCCCAATTCGATGCCGGGCGTGCTGGCGGCAGCCCTCGTCGTCTTCGTGCCGACGGTCGGCGACTATGTCACGCCGGCGCTCGTCGGCGGCCCGGCCAGCACCATGATCGGCACGCTGATCCAGGCGCAATTCGGCAAGGCCAATGACTGGCCGTTTGGCGCAGCACTCTCCGTCGCCGTCATGCTGGTCATCCTGTGCGTGGTGCTGGTCGCGCGCTTCGCCGACCGCAGATTTGGCAGCCGCACATGAGCACTGCACGCACGCACGGAGGTGGCCGCTGGCTCGGCATGTATATCGCCGCCTATCTGGTCTTTCTCTATCTGCCGGTGCTGCTGATCCCGCTGTTTTCCTTCAACAACTCGATCCAGGCAGCGTTTCCGCTGCAAGGTTTTACCTTGCAATGGTACGCGACGCTGTTCGGCAATTCGGCGCTGACCGGTGCACTCTTGAACAGCCTCGCCATCGGCGCCTTCGCCGCCACGGGTGCGACGCTGTGCGGCATAACCGTATCCTACATGGACCTCTACGGCCGCTCGCCGCTGGCCGCCACCATCAGCGCCATCGCAAGGCTGCCGATCCTGATCCCGGGCGTCATCGTCGGCATATCGCTGCTGATCCTCATCAACCTCGTTGGTCTGGGGCCATCGCGCGTCGCCATCGTTCTCGGCCATATATTGGTGGCGCTGCCGACGACCGTGGTGATCATGCGCAGCCGCTTCGCCGCCATCCCGAAAACCATTCGCGAGGCGGCACTCGATCTCGGCGCCTCCGACTGGACGACCTTCCGGCGGGTCATGCTGCCGCTCAGCCTGCCGGCCATCGTCTCGGCATTCATGCTGGCCTTCCTGATCTCCTTCGATGAATTCATCGTCGTGTTCTTCCTGGCCGGCACCGAGCCGACGCTGCCGCTCTACATCTGGAGCCAGCTGCGTTTTCCCCGGTCGCTGCCGACGGTGATGGCACTGGGCACTTCGATCCTGGCGGTGTCCTTCGTCATCGCTGCAGCAGCTGAAATCCTGCGCCATCGCGGCTTGTCCGCCACGGCGCCAAAGCCTGCGGATCCATCACAACCAAAACAAACCAAGAGAGGAGAACTGCAATGGCATTCGACCTGAAATCGATCTCTGCAAAGACTGTTTGCGCTGGATTGACGGCGTTCGCGCTGGCGCTGTCGTCGACCGTCGCTTTCGCCGGCGACAAACTGCAATATTTCACCTGGTCGGGCTATGAACTGCCCGACTTCAACAAGAGCTTCCTTGCCGCGCATCCCGATGGCGTCGAGGCCTCGATCTTCGGTGACGACGATGACGCCTTCACCAAGGTCAAGGCCGGCTTCCGACCCGACATTGCGCATCCCTGCTATGACAAGGTGGCGCGCTGGAACAAGGAAGGCCTGCTGCAGCCGATCGACACCAAGCGCATCAAGAACTGGGACTCGATCTTCCCGGTGTTCAAGAACCTGCCAGACCTGCAGGCTGGCGACGGCAAGGTCTGGATGGTGCCGTGGGACTGGGGCAACACCTCGATCCTCTACCGCACCGATCTGGTGAAGAACCCGGAAGCGAGCTGGAACCTTTTGTGGGACAAGCAGTATGCCGGTCGCATGGCGACGATCGACGCGGTGCATGACACGCCTGTCGTGGCGGCGCTGCTCGCCGGCGTCAATCCGTTCGACATGACGCCGGAGCAAATGGACAAGGTGGCCGAGAAGCTGCGCGAGCAGCGCCCGCTGCTCTCCAACTACACCACCGACATGACCTCCGTCGAACAGGCGCTGGCCAGCGGCCAATTGGTCGCCGCCATGACCTGGAACGCGTCGGCCACCTCGCTCAAGAAGCAGGGCGTGCCGGTCGAGTTCATGAAGCCCAAGGAGGGCATGCTGACCTGGGCCTGCGGCTTCGTGATGCTCAAGGACGCCAAGAATGTCGACCTCGCCTATGATTTCATCAACAGCCGGCTGGAGACGGATTCCGGCAAATACCTGATCGAGGCCTACGGCTATGGCAGCTCGACCAGTTCGGCCTTCGCGGCGGTGCCGAAGGAGGAGCTGGAGAAATTGCAGCTGCCGTCCGACCCGGAGGTGATGCTGAAGACCACCATCTTCACCGGACCGATGAAACAGAATGACGACCTCGCCAAGATGTTTGAGAAGGTGAAGGCGGGGGGATAAAGCTCCCCCTTCTCCCCTTGTGGGAGAAGGTGTCGCCGAAGGCGACGGATGAGGGGTGCTCCAGGGAACACCAGCGTCTCACTCCGCTGGAACACCCCTCAACCGTCTCGGCGCTGCGCGCCGATCCACCTTCTCCCACAAGGGGAGAAGGGAAAGCAAACGAGGACTAACGCATGGACATGCTGGACGAAACGGCTGAAAAGCCGAAGGACGATGCCGATGTGCGGGTCGGCAGGCGGGTGCGGGCGCTGCGGCTGGAGCGCAAGCTGTCGCTGGCCGATCTTGCGGCAAAGGCCGGCGTGTCGATCGGTGCATTGAGCCAGATCGAGCGCGGCATGTCCTCGCTGCGCGTCAAGGGGATCTGGCCGCTCGCCGCCGCCCTCGACATCGAGCCGTCGGCGCTGATCGCCGACGGCAGCGATACGGCGAACGACCTCTATTGCGTGCGTGCCGACAAGCGGCGGCAAATCCCGGTGAAATCGGAAGGCATTGCCAAGGCGCTGCTGTCACCCCCGGGCGCGACGCTGACCGGCATGCTGGTGACGGTGGAAGCCGGCGGCGGCACGGCCGAGGCCTATGCGCATGCCGGCCATGAATTCGGCTTCGTGCTGGCTGGTGAGGTCGAACTGGTGGTGGATTCGACAAAGTACGTGCTGAAGGCCGGCGACAGCTTTGCCTTCAAGAGCACGCTTTTGCATGCCTTCCGCAATCCGGGCGCCGAGCGGTGCCAGATTCTCTGGGTCAACACCACGAAGCCGTCCGAGGTTCGCGATGGCGCCTGATCCACTCGTCCGGCTGCAGGCGGTCTCGAAGATTTTTCCTGGCGGCATCGTCGGGCTCGACGCCGTCGATCTCGACATTATCAGCGGCGAGTTCATCACGCTGCTCGGGCCGTCGGGTTGCGGCAAGACCACCAGTCTGCGCGTCATCGCCGGTTTCGAAAGCCCGTCGAGCGGCAAGGTGCTGCTAGACGGCCGCGATATCACGGCACTTCGCCCGTTCGACCGGCCGGTCAATACCGTGTTCCAGGACTACGCGCTGTTCCCGCACATGAATGTTGCAGAAAATGTCGGCTTCGGTCTGTCGCTGCGCAAACTGTCTGGAGCCGAACAGGCTAAGCGCACCGGCGAAGCGCTCGACATGGTCGGTCTCGCCGACAAGCTTGGCGCCCGTGTCTCCGAACTGTCTGGCGGCCAGCGCCAACGCGTCGCGCTCGCGCGTGCCATCGTCTGCGAGCCGCGCGTGCTGCTGCTCGACGAGCCGTTGTCGGCGCTCGATGCGCATCTGCGCGAACAGATGCAGGTTGAGCTGAAGCGGCTGCAGTCGCGGCTTGGCACCACCTTCGTCATGGTCACCCACGACCAGACCGAAGCGCTGTCGATTTCCGACCGCATCGTCGTCATGAACAAGGGCCGCATCGAGCAGATCGCACCGCCGGCCACACTTTATGACCGGCCTGCCACGAAGTTTGTGGCGAGCTTCATCGGCACCATGAATCTCCTGCAATCACGGTTTGTCGGCCGCGATGGCGATCGCTTGCGTTTCACCGCCGGCACCCTGCCGCTGGAGGCTATTTCTGAAACCGGCGAGGCACCTGCCGAGGGCGCTACCCGCACCATCGGCGTGCGCCCGGAGGATTTGCTGGCGATGACCGAGGCCGCGCCCGGCACCGCACCGGCGCGCGTCAACAGCGTCGTCTTTCACGGCCGCACGCTGCGCCTGCATGCCGAACTCGGGCAGGGCGCACCTGTCGTCATCGACGCGCCGCGCCAGGCCGAGGGTTTTCGCTTCCAGGTCGGCGACGTGGCGCATATCAGCCTGCGCCGTGGCGCCAACTGCCCAGTGCTGCCAGGTTAGTTCATCGAACTCTAAAAACCGGGGCCAACTGGGCGATCCACGATTTCCTCGAGGTCGAGGGTATCATCGGCTGCTGGGCGTGAGCTCGAATAGATTCCAGGCTTGACTCAAGGAGAGCGTTCCTGTTTTGTTCCGGAATGGAGCAAAACAGGAGCGTTCTTTGCCGGGCGTGTGCGTATGTATCTGCAAGGCGAATTCGACTATGGACTTCCAGAGCCGCCATGGCGGCCTAAACGGCCCGAGCGCGTGTTCTTCGGTTTGTTTTTGCAGTCTAAGGACCATTCGCGCTTTGCCGATTGTCAAAATCGGCTATGCGGCCAATGCGGGGTAACCGGCGACCAACTGCTACCGGAGCGTTTTCACGTCAGCCTGCAGCATGTCGGTGATTACAAAAGGCTACGGTCCAAAATTCTTTTTGCGGCCGCCCGATCGGGACGGCGCATTGCGATGGCCCCGTTCGAGGTTACCTTTCGCTATGCCAGTAGCTTTCCCGGCCGACCGGCGACTAGGGGCAAGCCAGCCAAACACCCTTTCGTGCTTCTCGCCGATGACGGACCGGTTTGTGAGTTGAGCAGGAAGCTCGGCGTCGAAATGCTGCGCGAAGGCCTCAAGGCGTCAGATGGTTTCGTTCCGCATCTGACGCTTGCATATGACCGAAAACTTGTCCCCAAACAGCCTATGGGCCCAATCAGCTTTGTTGCACGAGAGTTCGTCCTTGTGCACAGCTTGCGCGGACTGAAGAAGTACGTTTTCCCGGAATGTTGGCCGCTGAGCGCGATGTGATGTGCTCACATCGTCGTCACATACTCCGAGCGATATCCATCATCCTGACATGGCTTGTCAGCTACCCCGTGGTCCGACGATGGCAGGCCAGCGAGTCGTTGCCTATTTGCAGTGCGTCTGAACAGGAGGAACGCAAATGACCATCGCGGAAATTGCCAAGGATTTTACCGAGCTGCTCAAGCAGGGCGAGAACGAAGCTGCCGCCGAGAAGTACAATTCCGACGATATCGTGAGCTACGAAGCCATGGAGGGGCCGATGGCCATCTCCCGTGGCAAGGAGGCTCTCAGGCAGAAGGGCCAGTGGTGGCAGGAGAACAATGAAGTCCATGGCGGCTCTGTCGAAGGCCCCTATGTCAATGGCGACCAGTTCGCGGTGCGCTTCAAGTTCGACATAACGCCCAAGGCTACCGGCGAGCGTGTCACCATGGATGAAGTTGGCCTCTACACGGTCAAAAACGGCAAGATCACCGAAGAGCGCTTCTATTATTGAGGCCGGACCCCCGGCTTCCGGCTCACATCGCTGCTGCATGATCTGGAGGTTAGACGGCCAGGACATTGTCCTGGCCGTCATGTGGAACGGAGATATGGCAACGGCTCTGGCAAATCGGGAAGGGCGGTTTAGTCTGTGGAACGGATTCGACAGTCAGCCAAGGAAGCACGCTTTTGACGATCACCATGTACGGCATCACCACCTGCGACACGGTCAGGAAGGCGCGCGTCTGGCTGGAAGGCCATGACGTAGCCTACCGGTTTCACGATTTCAGGGCCGAGGGACTGGACGCGAAGCGGCTGGATGGTTGGGCGGGCAAGGTCGGCTGGGAAAAGCTGCTCAACAAGGCGAGCACGACGTTCCGCGAGCTGCCGGACAAGGAAAAGCAGGGTCTCGACGAGAAGAGCGCCAAGGCGCTGATGCTGGCCAAGCCGACCATGATCAAGCGGCCGGTTCTGGAGGTAGGCGACCGGGTTATGGTCGGGTTCAAGGCTGATGTCTATGAGGCGGCGGTGGGGGAGTAGAGCTGCCTCTCGGTCCACGGTGTTCCGTGGCGCCCCCCTCTGTCCTGCCGGACATCTCCCCCTCAAGTGGGGAGATTGGCAGCTTCGCCGCTCCGCCATTCCTGTCACGTTCGGGATTTGCGAAGAAGATGATGACAGCGGATCTCCCCACCTGAGGGGGAGATGGCCGGCAGGCCAGAGGGGGGGCGCTGTCCCGCCGACCGCCATAAAATCTCAGCGTCCGCGCAGATACCCCGCCAGCGCCACCGCATTGTTGTGCGCCTCGTCAAGCGCGCCGTAGAGCAGCGTCACCTTGCCGTTACCCAGCAGGCCTCGCAACTGCGTCACCGCCGCGCCATTCCCATCCAGCTCAGCGCCATACCGCTCCTGAAACTCCGCCCAGCGCACCGCCTCGTGTCCGAACCATTTGCGCAACTCGTCGCTCGGCGCGATGTCCTTCAACCACAGCGTCAGCGCGGCGTCTTGCTTGCTGACGCCGCGCGGCCAGATGCGGTCGACCAGAACCCGCTGCCCGTCATCGGCAGCGGGCGGCTCGTAGATACGCTTGACCGCGATCTTGAAGGCCATCACACCTCCTGGCTGGAACCCTCAGGCCCACTCGCCCTTGCGCATGACAGGCACGCGGGCGCCGTCCTTGTGGACGCCATCGATGTCGATCTTGTCCGAGCCGATCATCCAGTCGATGTGGATGAAGCTCTTGTTGCCGCCGCGCGCGGCGATCTCGTCCTGGCTGAGCGAGGCGCCGTCGACGAAGCACTTCGAATAGCATTGGCCGAGCGCGATGTGGCAGGCGGCGTTCTCGTCGAACAGCGTGTTGAAGAACAACAGGCCGCTGGCCGATATCGGCGAGGAATGCGGCACCAGCGCCACCTCGCCGAGACGGCGCGCGCCCTCGTCGGTGTCGAGCACTTTCTTCAGCACGTCCTCGCCCTTCGATGCCTTGGCCTCGACGATCCTGCCTTCTTCGAAACGCACCGAAATGTCGTCGATCAGCGTGCCCTGGTAGGACAGCGGCTTGGTCGAGGAGACATGGCCTTCGACTCGCCCCGCATGCGGCGTGGTGAAGACCTCCTCGGTCGGGATGTTGGGGTTGCAGGTGATGCCGTTCTTGGCGGTCGAGGCGCCGCCCATCCATTCATGGCCGTCCGCCAGTCCAACCGTCAGGTCGGTGCCCGGTCCGGTGAAGTGCAGCGCATGGAAATTATGGCCGTTGAGCCATTCGGTGCGGCTGCGCAGCGCCGCGTTGTGCGCCCTCCAGTTGCCGATCGGATCCTCCACATCGACCCGCGACGCGGCGAAGATGGCATCGGCGAGTTTCACGACCGCAACATCGTCGGCATCGCCGGGGAAGACCTGTTTGGCCCAGGCGAGGTCCGGATAGGCGACGATGTTCCAATTGATGTCGAAGCCGGTGATCTTTTCCAACGCCGGCTGATAAGCCATCGAATTGGCCTTGTTGGCGCGCGCCACTTTCGCCGGATCCTGTGCGGAGAGCAGCGACGGATCCTCGCCGCGCACCGCAAGCCTGGCCGCATTGTTGGAGAAGGCCTTCGCCATGCCTTCATAGAGCCAGCCGGCGGCGCGGTCGAAGCTCGCATCGGCGCCGAAGCGGTAGCGCGCCAGCGTCATCTCGTCATCGTTGAAGATCGGCGTCACCAGGCCGGCGCCGGCCTTGTAGGCATGCTCGACGATCCGCCTGGTTAGCGGCAGTGCCGCGATCGATGACGTCAGCACCAGATCCTGCCCTGGCTGCAATTGCAGCCCGACCTTGATGGCGACTTCCGCCAGCCTGTCGAGCTTCACCGGGTCGATTGATGCGGAAACGCCGCGCGAATGTGTGGTCATGATCCTGCCTGTCGTAGTTTGATGTCCGACCTACCATAGAGCGGCGGCGCGGCGCTTTCCACCGCGATCGCGCCGGCGGGTTTTGGGTTTGCGGACCCGAACCGCGCCATGGTTGCTTCGATCTCTTCCCTGATCCAGACCTTGAAATCCCGGACCTTGCGGCTTTCCGCCTTGACGGACGAGGTCACCAGCCAATAGCCGAGCCCGCTCTGGGCGCGGATACCGAAAGGCGCCACCAGCCGCCCGTCGGCCAGCGCATCCGCGGCGAGCAATTGCCAGCCCAGCATCACGCCGTGGCCGGCAATCGCCGATTCCAGGCACAGCATCGGGTCGGTGAAACGCGCACCCTTGAGGAAGCTGACAGGTGGGACGCCGGCCGTCTCGAACCAGCTTTCCCAGTTGATCATTGCTCGCTCGTCGGTGATCGCGCAGGTCTGGGCAAGGTCCTCGATCGACTTCAGTTTTTGGGCAATCGCCGGCGCGCAGACCGGGAAGACTTCCTGCGCCAAGAGCAGTTCCGTGCGCCCGCCCGGCCATTTGCCGTCGCCAAGCCGGATGGCGATGTCGATGTCTGAGTGATCGAGATTGACCAGCCGCACCGAAGCGTCGATGCGCAGCAGCACGTTGGGATGCCGGTCGAAGTGGCGAGATAGTCTGGGCAACAGCCACTTCGAGGCAAAGGCCGGCGCCACCGAAACCACCAATGTGCATTGCGTAGCCTCGTCGGCCAGCGCCACGGCCTGGGAAAGCTCACGAAATCCAGCACCAAGGCGGGCCGCGAAGACGGCGCCGAATTCGGTCAGCACCAGACCGCTCGCCGTTCGCTCGAACAGCGCCTGGCCGAGCTGTTTTTCGGTACGGCTTATCTGCTGGCTGCGGAAACGTTGAGCTCACCGGCGGCCGCCGCCAGCGATCCGAGACGGGCAACGGTTTCGACGGCGCGCAGGCCGTTGAGGTGGACGCGGTTGAGCATGGCCATTGAGTTTTTCTAAACTGATCCGGCTGAAATCTCAATTGAAAGGCATGTCGAAACGGCGGATTTTATCGGAAGAGACAGACCTGTGGAGCCGGAAATGCTGAGGATCTTGTCGTCGTCGCTGAAGGTCTTTTTCGCTGCGAGTACGCCGTATGAGCCGCACCCGGACAGCGAAACGCAGAGATGGCTGACCGATCCGCTTTCGCATCCGGTGCTGAACACCATGTCGGAACGCGAACTGGGCGATGTGCCGTTCAGGCTGACGGCACGGCGGACAGTGCACGAGACGGCCCCGTTGCACGCCGGCGGCCGCTGCTGAGCAGCCGCCAAGCGTTCCGGCTTGAGGAAAGTCGAGGCGAGCACCACGTCCCGCGCACGCGCTGGCCCAACAGATGGCGATTGTTTCAGCGACCCCTGCACTTATTGTGCAGTGCAATGACATCAGCCACCTCGACAGCGCTGCGTTTCGCCTTCGCCGGCATGATTGCCATGGCGGTTGCCATGGGCATCGGCCGTTTCGTCTACACGCCGATCCTGCCCGGCATGATGCAGGAATTGCATCTGTCGCCTGCCGATGCCGGTTGGATCGCGTCGGCCAATTATCTCGGTTATCTCGTCGGCGCGTTGGCAGCGGCGGGCGGCTGGGCGCATGGGCGCGAGCGCCTGCTGATGCTGGCGGGGCTTGGCGCCAGTACGGTCCTTGCCGCGCTGATGGGGCTGACCGAAGCGATGACGGCCTTTCTCGCTATCCGCTTTCTGGCCGGTCTGGCCAGCGCCTTCGTCATGGTGTTCATGGCCAGCACCGTTTTCAGCCACATCGCGGCTGCCGGTCGCAACGACCTGCAGGCCTGGCATTTCGGCGGCGTCGGGCTCGGCATAGCGGCATCGGCGGCGATGATGGCGGTGCTGGTCGCCGAGCATTCGGGCTGGGCTGCAGGCTGGCTGTGGTCGGCGGCGATTTCGGCCTGTGGTTTCGTCCTCGTTGCGCTGTTGGCCAATGAGGGTCCGCTCGGCAACGGCGAAGCCACCCGCGAGCCGGCACTGCGGATGGACCGGTCGTTGGTCAAGGTCATCGTCGCCTACGGCCTGTTCGGCTTTGGCTATGTGGTGACGGCGACATTCCTGGTCGCCATCGTCCGGCAAGGCGGCGGCAGCCGCGTCTTCGAGGCCATGGTGTGGATGGTCGCCGGTCTTGCGGGCTTTCCCTCAGTCTGGCTCTGGCAGAAGATCGCGGCCCGGACCGGCCTTTATGCCGCCTATGCGCTGGCGTGCTTCATCGAAGTTGCCGGCGTCACCGCCAGCGTCGCCATCGGCGGCGCCACCGGGCCGCTGCTTGCCGGCGTGCTGCTCGGTGGCACCTTCATTGCCATCACCGCATTTGGCCTGCAGGCCGCCCGGCAGCAGGCGCCAAGCGCGCCGCGGCGGATATTCGCCCTGATGACGGCTGCGTTCGGCCTTGGCCAGATCATCGGGCCGGTCGCCGCCGGGTTTCTGGCGCAGATGTCCGGCGATTTCTTCCTCGCCTCGATCACAGCCGCGATCGTGCTGGTCGTCTCCGGCGCCATCACATGGTCGGCTGCGCCAAAATCGCCATGATTGTGAGCTTGCTGTGCCGGGCATCGGGCACGGGCATTTTCTTTCCCACTAATGTGTGACTTTATGCCCGCTGTCGTCAGCTGATTTGTGCCTAGATCGAGGAATTCGCCACAGTGTTCGTATCCTTTTTCCCGCAGCCGAAGCTGTTCTTCACTTCGGCCGCCGTCTGGAGCCTTGCGGCGATCCTGTTCTGGTTCTTCGGTGGTGAACAATTAGGTACGGTTTTCGGATTGCCGCCCGCCGCGGCCGGCGCGCCGCCCATCATCGGCATCGCCATCCTCGTATCGAAGCCGTTCCTCTGGTTCTATCTCTATTTCGCGTTCTGCGTGCTCGTCTTCTACGCATTCTGGAGCTGGTATTCGCCGCATCCATGGCAACGCTGGTCGATCCTGATGACCGCGGTCATCCTGTTCTTCATCTATTTCAATGTGCAGGTCAGCGTCGCCGTCAACGCCTGGTATGGGCCTTTCTTCGACTATGTGCAGGGGCTGATGTCGGGGACTGGAAAGTCGACCAACAGCGAATTTTATATCGGATTGGCTGATTTTTCGTGGCTCGCCCTGGTCGGCATGAATGTGCAGGTGGTCAACGCCTTCATCGTCAGTCACTGGATCTTCCGTTGGCGCACGGCGATGAACAACTACTTCGTCGAGAATTGGGGCAGGCTACGCCATATCGAGGGTGCCTCGCAGCGCATCCAGGAAGACACGATGCGGTTCTCGCAGATCATGGAAGATCTCGGCTCCAGCTTCGTCCAGTCGATTATGACGTTGATCGCATTCCTGCCGGTCATGATCCAGTTGCAGGCCCATATCACCGAGTTGCCGATTATCGGCGCGATTCCACAGCCATTGGTTGTCGCAGCCCTTGCCTGGTGTCTGTTCGGGACGATCTCGGTCATGGTTGCAGGTCTGAAACTTCCAGGGCTGCAGTTCCGCAACCAGCGCGTTGAGGCAGCCTACCGCAAGGAACTCGTCTACGGCGAGGATCACGCGGACCGGGCCCAGCCGGCCACCACGGCCGAGCTGTTCGAGAATGTTCGCCACAATTATTTCAGGCTCTATTTCCACTACATCTATTTCAACGTCGTCCGTTACACCTACCTGCAGGCCGACAACATTTTCTCGCTGCTGATCCTCGGTCCCTCGCTGGTGGCGCACAAGATCACGTTCGGCGCGCTGAACCAGATTTCGAACGCATTCGGCAAGGTGACCGGTTCACTGCAGTTTCTGCTCACCTCCTGGTCGACCATCGTCGAGCTGCAATCGGTCCACAAGCGCCTGCGCGCCTTCGAGGCGACGCTGCAAGGCGAGCCGCTGCCCGATATCGACCAGCGCTATCTGGCAAGGCAGGGCGCTGAGGATCCGGCCTAAAGATCGAGGTTGGAAACGAACCGGGTTGGCGGCTCAGCCGCCGACCGAGACCTGCCTCTGGCCGGCATCCTGGCGCGAAACATAATCGCGAAAACTGATGCATTCGACATCGGCCTTGACGCAGACCTCGCCGGCAAAGCGCTCCAGCGCGTTCCAGTAGGCGCCGTCATTCATCAGCGCGAAGTGGAAGCCGAGCTCCAGCGGAATGCGCTTGCCGGCATACTGCTTGTCGAAGGCGGCGCGGAAGGCATCATAGGTCCGGTTGGCGAACTCGCCCGCTTGGCTTGGCCGTTCGAAGCCGCCGGAATGCCTGACATAGAGATTGTAGTCCATGGCGATCACCGGCCGTGACTTCGGTCCTTCTGGAATCTGCGGCAGCGAAAAGTGCATGACGCCGTTGCTGGCCGTCGGTCGGGCGGGGCCCTGCGAGACGCCGCTGGCGTCGAATTGATAGCCGGCGGCCGGCAGCGCTTCATAGAGCGCCTTGCCCGTCGACAGATACGGCGCGCGAAAACCGACAACCGCATGCCGTGCGAAATCGCGCCAGCCCTCAGGCTCGGGCGCAATGCCGTTGATGGCATAGGCGTTCTCGAGAATGTGCTCGAACGAACCGAACTCTTTCAGCCAGTCGGCCTTGCTCCAGTCCTTGCCGTCGAAATGGCCGCAGCCATGGCTGGCGATGTCGTGGCCCTCATGCGCGGCAAGCCCGATCTGCTCGAGCCGGTCGGTGACTTCCTGTTTCGAGGCGGCAAAGCCGATATTGGATTTCCCGGCGCTTCTGCCGGGTGCGGTGTATTCCTTGCGTGTTTCCGTCGACAGCAGGAAGACGCAGGACAGAAAATAGGTGAAATGTGCCCCGGTGCGCTCAGCCAGTGCTCGACTGCGCTTCCACTGCGAAATGTCGCGGGCGCTGTCGAACGAGATGATGACGACCTGCTTGGGCTTTGCCGGCACCGGTGGCGCGGGCGGGTCGGCCAGAGCCACGCCGGCAGTGACGAGCGCGGCAAGCGAAAACGCAACAACGCGGAACGGACGAAGCATAGGAATCTGATCTTAACTCGGGGAACGTCTGCAAGCCGGCTATCGCCTAAATGTGGCGCGGGTGCGATGGGCCTCTTCGGCTGCTCGTCCGGGGCAAACATCCGTTTGCCCCGGACAATAGCGATTTTCCGGTCGAACCCCTTCCATGCCGGCAAAATTTCGCTAAAACGCGGGCTGACAAAGGCCCGACCGGGCAGGAATGGTTTGATTTGATGTCCGACGACAGTTTTATCCGTGAAGTCAACGACGAGATCCGTCGCGAACAGGCGCAGGCGCTGTGGGACCGTTTTGGCCCAGCCCTGATTGTCGTTGCGATCCTCGTGGTGCTCGGCACCGCAGCCTTCGTCGGCTATCGCTATTGGGACGAGACGCGCGCCAACCGCTCGGGCGATGCGTTCTCGCAGGCGCTGAAGCTTGCCAATGACGGCAAGAACGATGAGGCGCTGACCGCGCTCGATCAGTTGGAGAAGGATGGCTACGGCGCCTATCCGCTGCTCGCACGCATGCGCGGCGCGACCGTCAAGGCGAACAAGGGCGACGTTCCCGCCGCCGTCAAGGATTTCGACGAAGTCGCCGCCGACACGGCCATTCCCCAGAGCATTCGCGACATGGCGCGGCTGCGGGCAGCGCTGCTGCTCGTCGACCATGGCTCGTTCGCCGACGTGTCCAGCCGTATCGAAGCGCTGACATCCGACACCAACACGCTGCGCCACACGGCGCGCGAGGCGCTCGGCCTTTCCGCCTGGAAGGAAGGCAAGACGCAGGATGCGCTGAAACTGTTCGACCAGATCGCCGCCGATGACGGCGCCCCGCGCAACACCCGCGAGCGCGCAACATTGATGTCCGAGCTGATCCGCGGGTCGGGCAGTGCGTCGTGACCTTCAAAGTCGCCATCATCGGCAGACCTAACGTCGGCAAATCGACTCTCTTCAATCGGCTGGTGGGAAGAAAGCTGGCGCTTGTCGACGACACGCCGGGCGTCACCCGCGACCGTCGCGTCCACGCCGCCAAGCTCTACGACCTGCATTTCGATGTCATCGACACCGCCGGCTTCGAGGACGCTGGTGCCTCGACCTTGCCCGGCCGCATGCGTGCGCAGACCGAGATCGCTATCCGCGAGGCCGACCTGATCTTCTTCACCATCGATGCCAAGTCCGGCCTTTTGCCTGACGACAGGACCTTCGCCGAGATCGTGCGCAAGTCCGGCAAGCCGGTCGTGCTGGTCGCCAACAAGGCCGAGGCGAAGGGCGCCCAGGGCGGTATGCTGGAAGCCTGGGAGCTCGGCCTTGGCGAGCCGATCCCGGTTTCGGCCGAGCATGGCCAGGGCATGCCCGATTTGCGCGACGCCGTGATCGGCGCGCTCGGCGAAGCGCGCGCCTTCGGCGAAGACGAAGATGGCGAAGACGAAGAGATCGCTGCCGGCGAGGTGCTGATCGGCGAGGATATCGCCGATCCGGATGCCGAGCACACCTATGACGACACCAAACCGATGCGCATCGCCGTCGTCGGCCGTCCCAATGCCGGCAAGTCGACGCTGATCAACGCGCTGATCGGCGAAGAGCGGCTGCTCACCGGACCGGAAGCCGGAATCACCCGTGATTCGATCTCGGTCGATTGGGATTGGCATGGCCGCCGCCTGAAGCTGTTCGATACGGCCGGCATGCGCCGCAAGGCCAGGATTCACGAAAAGCTCGAAGTGATGTCGGTGCAGGACGGCCTGCGCGCCATCCGCTTCGCCGAGATCGTCATCATCGTGCTCGACGCCACCATTCCCTTCGAGAAGCAGGATCTGCAGATCGCCGACCTGATCATCAGGGAAGGCCGGGCGCCGGTGATCGCCTTCAACAAATGGGACCTGATCGACCATCCCCAGGAGCTTCTGGCCGAACTGCGCGAGAAGACGGAACGGCTTCTTCCCCAGGCGCGCGGCCTGCAGGCCGTACCTGTCTCCGGCGAGACCGGGCGCGGCCTCGACAAGCTGATGGATGCCGTCATCAGGACCCACAAGGTATGGAACAGCCGCGTCTCGACTGGCAAGCTCAACCGCTGGCTGGAAGGCATCCTGGCACACCATCCGCCGCCTGCCGTGGCAGGGCGCCGGCTGAAGGTCAAATACGTCACCCAGGCCAAGACCCGGCCGCCGGGTTTCGTTGTCCAGTGCTCGCGGCCCGATGCGATGCCGCAATCCTATGTCCGCTATCTCTCCAACAGCCTGCGCGAAGCCTTCGATATGCCCGGCGTGCCGATCCGCATCGCGCTGCGCACGTCGGACAATCCGTTCGCCGGCAGGTCGAACAAGCGTAAATAAGCGGTCGGGCGCTGGATACCTGTTCCGGCTGTCTAAGCGACCTCCTTCAACCGCTCGTCCCGTGGCAGCGCCTGCAACGCCGCCTGCAGCAATATGTCGGCCAGCCGCGCTGCCACCGGATCCAGTTCAGCATCCTTCTGGTGCAGCACCAACGCCATTTTGGGCAATGCCGGCAGCCCGGCGATCTCCGGCGTCATCGCGCTGACGCTGGCCGGCAGGCCGATGTCGGTGCGGATTGTCAGCCCCAGCCCCGCCGCCACGGCTGCCCAGATGCCGCCAAGGCTCGGGCTGGAAAAGGCCATCCGCCACGACAGGCCGGCGCGGTCGAGCGTTTCGGTTGCCACCGTGCGCAGAAGGCATGGCGCTTCGAGCGCCACCAGCGGCAGCGGCTCACTGTTGCGCAGGCTGGTCTCGATACGCTTTGCCGGCCCGATCCAGCGCATCGGCACATCGGCGACATGCTGGCTGTAGGGCAGCGTTTCGCCGCAGTGCCAGGCGAGCGCGATATCGAGGCTGCCTGACAGGACCCTTTCGGCAAGGTCGTGGCTGCGTGCGATCCTGGCTTCGATCTTCACCTTGGGGTGCGCCCGGGCAAATCGGCCGAGCACGTCCGGCAGCACCGCCTCGCCGAAATCTTCCTGCAAGCCGAGCCGTACCCAGCCTTCCAGCTCGACACCGTGGATGGCGGATGCCGCCTCGTCATTCAATTCGATCAGCCTGCGCGCATAGCCGAGCATGGTCTCGCCTGCCTCGGTCAAAGCGAGGCCGCGTCCTGATTTGCGGAAGATCGGCGTCGCCGCCTGTTCTTCCAGTTTCTTCAATTGCGCGCTGACCGCCGACGTCGACCGGCCAAGCCGGTCAGCGGCCTTGGCAAAGCTACCCAGCTCCATGCCGGTGACGAAACTGCGCAGGACGTCGAGGTCGAATGTCACGCGTCGCATGTTGGAAGTCCCGATTTTCAGGATTGTAAGTTCAAAACTTCCTGATTTTCAGGACGAAATTATGGCGGTAGGGACAGATCGTCAAGGCCGGACCGCTGGCCAGCACGGGAAATGAAGTCATGTCCGCCATTGTCAATTGCACCGACCGGCAGCCGTCGGAACTTCTGGAAGATACCGGTTCCACCGGGAGGGTGTTCACGCCGGGCCATCGCTGGAAAGTCCTGGGCATCGGCGTTGCCGCCAATGCCGCCTTCTCGGCTACGTTCTCCGGCATCCCGGCGACGGCGGTCGTTCTTCGCCAGGGCTATCACCTAGGCAATGCCGAACTCGGTCTGGCGCTCGGCCTTCTCGGGCTTGGGGTCGCGCTCAGCGAACTGCCCTGGGGCTTGCTCACCGATCGCTGGGGCGACCGCCGCGTGCTGTTGATCGGGCTCGGCGCGACGGCGGCGTGGCTCCTGGTCATGGCGATGCTGGTCGTGCCGACAAGGACCGGTACTCCCGATGTCACGCTGCTCTCCACGAGCCTATTCATCACCGGATTGCTCGGCGGCAGCGTCAACGGTTCGAGCGGCCGCGCCATCATGGGCTGGTTCCGGGAAAACGAGCGCGGCTTCGCCATGAGCATCAGGCAGACGGCGGTGCCGCTTGGCGGCGGCCTTGGCGCGCTCGTGCTGCCCTCGCTTGCGCTGGCTTTCGGCTTTGCCGCGGTGTTCGGAGTCCTGGCGGGTGCATCCGCTCTGTCTGCCCTGTTCGCCTGGCGCTGGCTGCACGAGCCGCCGACGGCGGGCGAGGGCCATCCCGCTTCGGCTGTGGCCGGACCGGCGCCGCTGCGCAATCGCGACGTCT
This sequence comes from Mesorhizobium sp. Primo-A, assembly GCF_003997175.1. NCBI lineage: Bacteria > Pseudomonadati > Pseudomonadota > Alphaproteobacteria > Hyphomicrobiales > Phyllobacteriaceae > Mesorhizobium > Mesorhizobium sp. Primo-A. The sequence goes on along the minus strand of NZ_RZTG01000015.1, from coordinate 41,278 downwards.
GGCGTATCGCGACCGCCATCGGCCTGCTCTGCTTTCCGCAGGTGGCCGTGCTCACCTTCGCCTCCGTATTCCTGCACGACTTCGTTGGGTTGGGAACGGCGGCAATCAGTGCCAGCCTCGCCGCGGTGCAGATCAGCGCCATGGTCATGCGCATCTGGAGCGGCCGCTTCACCGACCGTTATGGCAACCGCCGCCAATTTCTTCGCCTGTGCAGCGCGTTCAGCGCCCTTGCCTTCGCCATGCTTTGGCTGCTGGTCCTGTTCGGCCCAACCATTCCGGGCGGCCAGCTCATCTGGTCGGCGGTTCTTCCGGTCGTGCTTATTGTCGCAGGCATCTCTGTCTCCGCCTGGCACGGCGTCGCCTACACCGAGCTTGCCACCCTTGCCGGCGCCGGCCATGTCGGAACCGCGCTCAGCCTTGCCAACACCTTTGTTTTCGTCGGCTTCTTCCTGGTGCCGGTGGCCATTCCGGGGCTCTTGCACCTCTGGTCCTGGTCCGGCGTCTGGCTGGCGGCCGCCATCTGCGCGCTGATCGCCCGGCCGATCTTCCTGCGCCCGGCCTGAATGGTCCGGCCGCAAAATCGCCCGACTTCGCAACCACGACCTCGGGCCGACCGGGAAAACCCGATCGAATCCGTTAACGTCCCATCAAGGTTAATGCATCATTTTGCTCTCCAGTGGGGTCTGTAGCGTTCCTGGAGAGAGTTCCGTGCATCGACGTGTGTTGAAGCGGCTGGTTGCCGCCGCCGGTGAGAGAAAACGTGGCTTTCTGGGTCCGCTCGTCATCGGTTTCGGCATCTGGATCGGCTTTCCGACCGTCGCCGCCTATCAGGACATGACGAGCCTCGTTTCCGGCCTCGAAGCATCGAGCACGCGCTGGAATTCCTATGTCGAGAAATCCGTCGCCGGCTCGACCCACGCGGCCGAGATGCCCTTTGTCGATTCCGATGTCACCGGCTCCATTTCCGGATCGGGCGTCCACCTGGCCGGTGTCGGCAACGTGTCGTTTCGCGGCAAGGGCGGCAAGGTCAGCGCCACGCCCGATGAGGACCGCGTCGTGCGCGCCGAGAAGAAAGGGCGCATCGTCCAGATGTCTCCCGTCGCACCCCCGAAGAACTTCAACGCCGGCTCGATCTTCGAGCGCACCTCCTCCTTGCTGCGACCCAGCATGGACAGCGGCCTGAAAATGGCTTTCGCCAAGCCGCAGATCAAAGGCAAGGAAATCCAGATCGCCGCGGCATTCCATGCGCGCGAGGACAAGAAGCCGGATCCCGGCGTGCCGGCCATGCTGGCGGCGCTGGTCAACAACGACCATCCGGATGTGCTGGCCACCGCCTATGCGCAATCCGAGCCGGACTATGCCAAGGCATCGCCCTTCGAGGCCCTGCTTCAGGACGAGCAGCCCAATGAGGGCCGCTTCATTCCGCCGATGGCCAAGGGCGATCATTCGTGGATCCAGAACCCGCTGCCGGCGAGTGTCTTCTCCAAGAAGGAGCAGGCATGCCTTGCCAACGGAATCTATTTCGAGGCGAGGAGCGAATCCGTGCGCGGCCAAGCCGCTGTCGCTCAGGTCATCCTCAACCGCGTCCGCAATCCGACCTATCCGAATTCGATCTGCGGCGTCGTCTACCAGAACGACAGCTGGTTCAACCGTTGCCAGTTCTCCTTCGCCTGCGACGGCAGGAAGAAGCGCATCGATAGCCCAGCCGCCTACAAGACCGCCCAGGAGATCGCCATGGCCGTCACCGCCGGCAAGATCTTCATTCCGGAAGTCGGATCGTCGACCCACTACTATGCCCAATATGTCCACCCCGGCTGGGCGCGCACGATGCAGAAGATGACCAAGATCGGCCTGCATATCTTCTATCGGACCTATGGCGGCGGCTGGAGCTGAGTGCGGAGCAGCCGCTGATCCTTGATGTGGCGCGCAGCCGATCAAAGAGCCATTGCGCGGGGGATTCGCGCCATGCATCCTCGTCATCCTGGCGGGCACGATGTCGCACCTTCGTAATTCATTGATTTTATTGCCTAAAATACATGGCAATGAACTTCCGCCCGTGGCTTGACGGGCGCAAACCCTCTAACTATGTTGCCGGCGACTTTAGAAGCGGACGGACGGTGACGGTCTGACCGGGCAGGGGGGTTGCGATGGCCGACAAGAATGGGCCAGACGGAACCGGAGAAACCGGCCGCGGCAATCAGCATGAACCCGACATCCGCGACGACGATCTTGAGCGCCGCCGCCGTGACCTTGAAGCTTCGCTTGCGACAAGGCGGCCGGGCCGGCTCGAGGGGAAAGACGACGCGAAAGCGGGCAGTGTGGCCGGTTATGGTCAGGCGCTCAAACTCTCCAGCGAGTTTATCGCCGGGGTGGTGGTGGGTGCCGGCATCGGCTGGGTCATCGACCGTCTGGCGGGGACATCGCCATGGGGTCTGATCGTGTTTCTGCTGCTTGGTTTTGGCGCCGGAGTGCTCAATGTGATGCGTTCCGCCGGCGTCGTGGCAGAATTTGGACAGGGCGATAAATCGCGCCGTGGCCAAGACGACAAGAAATGACCGCGCACCATGTGCGGTAATGGTAACGAGGCCGTACGCGGCATTGACGGGGTTTGAACGTGGCAGCTGACAAGGTCGATCCGATCCACCAGTTCCATATCAACAAGCTGATTCCGATCGACATCGGCGGCTATGACCTGTCTTTCACCAATTCGGCGCTGTTCATGGTCGCAACCGTGATCGTCGCGGCTGGATTCCTGTTTCTCACGACGTCGAGCCGCAGCCTGGTTCCCGGGCGGCTTCAGTCGGTCTCCGAGATGGCGTACGAGTTTGTCGGCAACATGTTGCGCGACGCCGCCGGCACGCAGGGCATGAAGTTCTTCCCTCTCGTGTTCTCGCTGTTCATGTTCGTGCTCGTCGCCAATCTGCTTGGCCTGTTCCCCTATTTCTTCACCGTCACCAGCCACATTATCGTCACCTTCGGCCTTGCCGTGCTGGTGATCGCAACCGTGGTCGTCTACGGCTTCATGAAGCATGGTCTTGGCTTCCTGAAACTGTTCGTGCCGCACGGCGTGCCGGTCTTCCTGCTGCCTCTCGTGGTGCTGATCGAAGTAATCTCCTTCGTGTCGCGCCCGGTCAGCCTCTCGGTTCGTCTGTTCGCCAACATGCTCGCCGGCCACATCACGCTGAAGGTGTTCTCCGGCTTCGTCGTCAGCCTGAGCGCGCTCGGCGCGGTTGGCGTCGCCGGCTCGATCCTGCCTCTGGCGATGGCGGTGGCGCTGACGGCACTGGAACTGCTGGTCGCCTTCCTGCAGGCCTACGTCTTTGCCGTGTTGACCTGCATGTATCTCAACGACGCCCTGCATCCAGGGCACTAGGTCCAAAAGTTTCCGGCCCAAAGATTTCCAACATTGGCGCCGGATGGAATCGCAACGGAATTTTAGATCCAAAGGAGTTGAACAAATGGACGCAGAAGCAGCAAAGTACATCGGCGCCGGCATCGCTTGCCTGGGCATGGGTGGCGCGGGCATTGGCCTCGGCAACATCTTCGGCAGCTACCTGGCGGGCGCACTGCGCAACCCGTCGGCCGCCGATGGCCAGTTCGGCCGTCTGATCTTCGGCTTTGCCGTGACCGAAGCTCTGGGCATCTTCTCGCTTCTCATCGCGCTTCTGGCCCTGTTCGGCTGAGCACTCGGGAAGATTGGACAGGCCGGCCGCGCAAGCGGCGGGCCTGAATTTCGGGGATAGTCCATGTTCGTGACATCTGCCTTTGCGCAAGAGTCCGCGCCATCAGCCGATACCAGCCACGCTGCGACGGAAGGCGACACGCATTCCGGCACCAGCGTGCCTGCTGAAGCGCATGGCACGTTTCCGCCATTCGATCCGGCGACGTTCCCGTCGCAGCTTCTGTGGCTGGCGATCACCTTCGGGCTGTTCTATCTCTTCCTGAAGCGGGTGGTGATGCCGCGCGTCGGCGGCATCATCGATGTCCGCAACGATCGCATCACGCAGGACCTCGACCAGGCGGCCAGGTTGAAGGGCGAGGCCGACGCCGCCGTTGCTGCCTACGAGCAGGAACTGGCGGAAGCCAAGACCAAGGCCAACGCGATCGGCCAGCAGGCCAACGACGCTGCCAAGGCCGAGGCCGACACCGCTCGCAAGAAGGTCGAGGCTGCGCTCGACGCGAAGCTTGGCGAAGCCGAAGCCCGCATTTCTTCCATCAAGGCCAATGCCATGAAGGAAGTCGGCAGCATCGCCGAGGACACCGCTTCGGCGATCGTCGAGGCTCTGGTTGGCGGCAAGGCCAGCAAGGCCGAGATCGCGGCCGCGGTCAAATCCGTGGCCCGGTGAGGAGCGCATCATGGATTACACATCTCTCGCGACGCTCTGGGCCACGATAGCCCTGATCATCTTCCTCGGCGTTGCCGTCTACATCAAGGTGCCTGGCATGATCGCCAAGGCGCTCGACGCCCGTGCCGCCAGGATCAGCAATGAACTGGACGAAGCGCGCCGGCTGCGCGAGGAGGCCCAGCAGCTGCTCGGCCAGTACCAGCGCAAGCGCAAGGAAGCCGAGCAGGAGGCCGCCGACATCGTCGCTGCCGCCAAGCGCGAAGCCGACATGCTTGCCGCCGACGCGCATAAGAAGACCGAGGACTATGTCGTCAGGCGCACCGCGCTTGCCGAACAGAAGATCGGTCAGGCCGAGCGTGATGCCATCAGCGAAGTGCGCGCCAGCGCCGTCGACATCGCCGTCGAGGCAGCACGCGCGCTGCTTGCCGGCAAGATCGACGCCAAGGCCGGTGCAGATCTGTTCAAGGCTTCGCTCGCGGACGTGAAGTCGAAGCTGAATTAGGCGGTTCGTCTAGCCAGTCATCGAAAGCCGCCCGGGCAACCCGGCGGCTTTTTTGTTGCGGCGCTGAAGCTGCCAATCTCCCCCCTCGTGGGGGAGATGCCCGGCAGGGCAGAGGGGGGCGTGAAGGAACGCTAACCTTTGTTGTCCTAAGGTCTATCGGGACAAGCCTGAGGGCATAACTGCAATCGATTGAGAGGCCGGCGGGACAGCGCCCCCCTCTGTCCTACCGGACATCTCCCCCACAAGGGGGGAGATTGGCTTGTCGTCGTCGTCGCTCAATCCAGCCCGGCGAAGCTCTCTTCTTCCACCACGTCCACCTCGGCCCCACCCAGCCGGAATGGCGCAAACGACACGCGGTGCAGCCGCGCCACCGGGCCATGCGCTTCGATCGCGGTGCGATGACGAACCGTGGCGTAGCCCATATGGACTTCGAACCCGTAGCGGTCGTGATGGTTGCCGCAGCCGCACATCATGCGGTCGCGCATCACCTTGGCGACGATCGAGGCGGCGGCGATCGACTGCGAACGCTGGTCGCCCTTGATCAGCGCGCGCCCTTCACAAGGCAGTCCCGGCGGCACGTCGCGTCCATCGGCAAGCGCAAGCTTCGGCCGGACCGACAGCCCTACCAGCGCGCGCCGCATGGCTTCCAGGCTTGCCTTGAGGATGTTGCTGCCGTCGATGCCCTCGGCGCTGATGGAGGCCATCGAGACCGCCTGTGCGGAGCCGAGAATGCGCAGGAACAGGGCCTCACGCTGTAAATGGCTGAGGCGTTTGGAATCGTCGAGGCCGTCGGGAATGTTGGCGGGATCGAGCACCACCGCTGCGGCGACCACCGGCCCGGCCAGGGGGCCGCGGCCTGCCTCGTCCATCCCGGCGACCGGCCACAGGCCCTCCGCCATCGCCTTCGTCTCGAAGGAGAAGTCGGGCTTCTCGATGATCTCAAAGAGAGGCGGAGAATCAGAACGCGCGCGAGCCATGTTGCGGCGAGGTTCGCATCGGCTCCGATTCTCCGCAAGTCCCTCCGGGTCGGGTGGGGCGCCGGACCGGGAGGGCACCGTCTGCAGGCCGGGGCAGGCCGGACGGGATTCTTGGTGCGCGACGGATCAATCCATCGCGACGAATTGTCTCTTCAAAGCAGCGTCAGTTGCACCTGGTCTTTCCCGGCGGCAACGAACTGATCGGTCCGCAGCGTGCGCCGTTCGGCATTGAGACCAAGCCGCTTGGCTGTGATCTCGAAGCGCCGGCCGATCTGCCAGGCATAGGGACCGGCGCCCTTCATGCGCTTGCCCCATTCCGAATCGTAGTCTTTGCCGTCACGCATGGAGCGGACAAGCGACATCACATGGCGGTAACGGTCGGGATAATGGCGCAGCAGCCAGTCCTTGAAGATCGGGCTGACCTCCAGCGGCAGCCGCAGGATCACATAACCCGCCTCGCGCGCGCCGGCCGCACGTGCCGAATCGAGGATGCGTTCCATCTCCGGATCAGTCAGGCCCGGAATGATCGGAGCCACCATGACCGACGCCGGAATGCCGGCATCCGAAAGCTGCCGGATCGCTTCCAGCCGCTTGGTCGGCGTCGACGCGCGCGGCTCCATGGTGCGCGCCAGCATGCGGTCGAGCGTCGTCACCGACAGCGCCACCTTGGCGAGCCCTCGTTCGGCCATGCGCGACAGGATATCGATATCGCGCGTCACCAGGGCGGACTTTGTCACGATGCCGACCGGATGGCCGCGCGCTTCCAGCACTTCGAGGATTTCGCGCATGATCCGGTATTGCTTCTCGATCGGCTGGTAGGGGTCGGTGTTGGTGCCGATGGCGATGGTGCGCGGCTGATAGCTGTCCTTCGAAAGCTCCTTGTCGAGCAAGCGCGCCGCATCAGGTTTGGCGAACAGCTTCGATTCGAAATCCAGACCCGGCGACAGGCCCATGAACGCGTGCGTCGGGCGGGCAAAGCAATAGACGCAGCCATGCTCGCAGCCGCGATAAGGGTTGATGGAACGGTCGAAGGAAATGTCGGGCGATTCGTTGCGGGTGATGATGGTGCGCGGCTTCTCGACCTGCACTTCGGTCTTGAAGGGGGGCAGTTCTTCCAGCGAATTCCAGCCATCGTCGAACACGTGCCGGCTGACTGGCTCGAATCGGCCGGACGGGTTGATGCCGGCCGACCTGCCGCGGTTGCGGTCCGGGCGGACACGCATGCCGCTCTGCTCGACCATCGCATTGGCCATCTCGGCTCTTCCTGCTCCGAAAGCTGCAATGTCGGCGCGCACGATCTGTTCCATTTTCGCCCGCTCCCAGGGACTGTCCGTGTTGTGTCGAATCGCTCTGTTCATGAAATTATTCCTATTTCATCGATGAGAACAAAGCAAGAACTTTCTATGGTGCGATGCAAAACTGGCGCTGTGCGGCGCTTTCCGCTATTCGGCTAAGGATGCTCAGTGTTCTCATCGAAACCCGCAATGACGAGGAGGGCCTCGCCCGCACGCTCGCCTCGCTGATTGGCGGCGCGGTCGAAGGCGTGGTGCGTGAAGTCATCGTCTGCGACACAGGCTCCGCCGACCAGACGCATCGTGTGGCCGAGCATGCCGGCTGTCAGTACGTGACCGGCGGTGTCGCTGCCGGCATCCGCCAGGCCAAGGGGGACTGGTTGCTGCTCCTGGAACCGGGCGCGCGGTTGGTGGAGGGCTGGATCGATGAGGTTGTCGCGCATACGGCCAGGCAGACCATGGCCGCACGGTTTTCGCGCACGCGGGCCAGCCGCACGCCATTCCTGGCACGGGTCTTTTCGGGAAACCGCGCCCTGGCCGACGGATTGCTGATCAGCAAGCGTCAGGCGGCGGCCGCGGCCAAGAGTGCCGGCAGTGCTGAGGCCATCGCCCGCGGCCTCGCAACGAAGCGGCTCGACGCCGAGATCTGGATGGCGCCCGCCAAGCAGGAACGCCGCTCCTCGACATGATTTTTTGCAGCTGCTCAGGCCATTGTGCATTGCACAAAATCTGACGCGGGGTTAGCGTCCGTTCAAGCGGGAATTGGGTTTGGGACATGCCGAGTGGCGAGCACCGATGCGGCATCGGTGGTGCTCTCATAGCCGAGGACCCAATGAAGCTTTCAACCCCCGACACATCCGGCGCGGCCAGTCTCGAGGCTATTGCGCGCGACGGCAGTCTGTTGCGACGCATCGCGGTGCGCATTCCGACCTATCTCAAGGACCTGCGCGAAAACCCCGCCTGGCTGCCGATGTTCGTGCTGGCGCGCACAATGCCTGGACGCCGCATGCATTGGCTGGGCGCAAAACGCGCCCGCCCGGTCGCCAATGCCGGGGATACGATGTTTGCCGGTGTCGAACGGGGAGCGGTCGTCGATGCGTTGCGCTCCGACGGGCTGTTCTCAGGCTTGGTCCTGCCGCCTGATATCCATGAAGAGATCGCCGACTTCGCCGGGCGCACGCCTTGCTTCGGCAATTTCGACCGCCGTCTCGAATTCATGCCGGGGGAACATGCCGAGGCCGAGAAACGCCTTGGCCGCTCGCTGCTCAGCGGGCATTTTTTCGAGCGCATCCTCGACTGCCCGGCGGCGCTTGCCATCCAGCGCGATCCGCTGCTTCTGGATATTGCCGCGCACTATCTCGGCGGCCAGGCAAAACTGATCACGACGCGCGTCTGGTGGAGTTTTCTAACCGGTGCCGCTTCGGATGCCGACAAGAACCTCGCCTCGCTCGGCAAGTATCATTTCGACCTCGATGATTGGCGCATGCTGAAATTCTTCTTCTACCTCAAGCCGGTCGACGCCGACACCGGTCCGCATGTCTATGTCAGGGGCAGCCACAAGCGCCGCAGCCTCAAGCACCAGCTCACGCTTCTGGTTGGCCACCCCGCGCAACAGGTCCTGGATGTCTATGGCGAGCAGAGCCCGGTGACGCTGACCGGCGAGGCCGGTCTCGGTTTCGTCGAGGACCCTTTTGGCTTCCATATGGGCACCGTGCCGGCACGCACGCCCCGACTGATGATGGAAGTCGGCTTCGGCGTCTCGCCGCCGTCGCGCCGGCGGTTTCATGGCGAGCCGGTCATCCGCTGAGAGCGACGCTTGCCTCGGCTTTACGGAGCTGATTTGCCGCGCCGCAAATGCTCGTCCAGGCGCGGCATGATCTCGACGAAGTTGCACGGCATATGCCGGTAGTCGAGCTGTGCCTTCAGGATGCCGTCCCACGCGTCCTTGCAGGCGCCTGGCGAACCCGGCAGCACGAAGACGAAGGTGGCGTTGACGACGCCGCCGGTCGCCCGGCTCTGGATCGTCGAGGTGCCGATCTTGTCGTAGGAGATCCGGTGGAACACTTCCGAAAAGCCATCCATGCGCTTTTCGAAGATCGGCTCCAGCGCGTCCGGCGTCACGTCACGGCCGGTGAAACCGGTGCCGCCGGTGGTGATGACGACATCGATATTCTTGTCCCGCGACCACGCCAGAACCGTGTCGCGGATTTTTTCCCGATCGTCGGTGACGATATCGCGGGCCGCCAGCATATGGCCGGCCTCGGTGATGCGGTCGGCCAGCGTCTGGCCGGATTTGTCGTCGGCGAGGCTGCGCGTATCTGAAACGGTCAGCACCGCGATGCGCACGGGAATGAAGGAGCGGCTCTCGTCAATTCTGGCCATCAGATACCTCCGATGCGATGCTGCGCGTCGCCGCGACGAACCAGTCGGGCTGGCGGCCGCGGATTTCGGCGGCGGCGCGCTTGGCGACATTGCCGGTCTCGAACAGGCCGAAGCAGGTGGCGCCGGACCCGGACATCCGTGAAAAACCGGATCCGGCCTTGTTCAGCCAGGAAAGCGCCCTGCCGATAGCCGGCTGCATCGCCAGCGCGGCGGGCTCGAGGTCGTTGCGGGTGATCTCCAGCCAGTTGCGCAGGCTATGAAAATCGATGCTGCGCGGCAGCGGCGGCAAGGCCTCATTGTCGCGCCGGGAAAGCGCCGCAAAGACGTCCGCCGTCGAGACCGGGGTGCCCGGATTGACCAGCACCAGGCCAAGCGCCGAAAAATCCGGCACCATCGACAGTTCATCTCCGATGCCGCGCGCGACCAGAGGTCTGGCCGCCAGGCACATCGGCACATCGGCGCCGAGCGAGAGGCCGATCCGCGCCAGCTCTGCGCCGTCTATATCCAGGCCCCATGTCTCCACCAGCCCGCGCAGCACGGTCGCCGCGTCGCTCGAACCGCCGCCGACGCCGGAGGCGACCGGCAGGTTCTTTTCCAGCCGGATAGCGACCGGCGGTGTTCTCTCGTGCCCGACCGCCTGTCGCAGGGCATCGCGCGCCCTAGGCACCAGATTGCTGGCGTCGAGAGGAACCGCCGGGGCGTAGCGGCCGGACACGGTAAATTCATCGCTGTCGGCAGGCGCGATTTCGACCCTGTCGCCAAACCGCGTGAACACCGCCAGGCTCTCGATCAGATGATAGCCGTCAGGGCGCCTGCCGGTGACATGCAGCGCAAGATTGATCTTGGCGTGCGCGTGCCAGCTACGCGACCCGATGTCGGTGTCCACAATGGTCTGCGAAATGGTGCTCAGTCCTTGGCCAGCCGGTACTCGCCGGTCTTCGGATCCTTGACCAAAGTGCCCATCGCGCCGTTGGCCGTCTGCTTTTCGGTACGCCGCACCTTGGCGGTCACGCGTTCGGCTTCGCGGATGAAGGTGCGGTAGCCGAAATAGGCGGCGACGCCAACGACGGTGAAGAAAATGATCTGCGGCATACCAAAACTCCTCCCACGCTGGGCCGGCGAAGGTGGCCGGTCGGGTCGGTTAAGCTCTCATGCTAGACGCTTTTGCCGGGTTTTCAAAGCTCGAAGCGAGACCACAATGCGCGCTCTTCCGCCGCATCGATCAGGCCGCTGGCGGCAGCGCCTGCGATCTCGGGCGCTGAAAAGCCCTTGCTTGAGCCAAACAGGCCGAAGCGGCTGAGGAAACCGCGCGGTGTCGTGATCAGCCTGAGCTGGGTTTTCGCCCCGAAACGGGTCTTGAGCACCGTGCGCATGTCGCCGAGCGCATCGACCAGGCCGAGTTCAAGGCCCTTGATGCCGGTCCAGAACAGGCCGGTGAACAGGTCCGGGTCGTCTTTCAGTTTCGCGCCGCGCCGCTCCTTGACGAGGTCGATGAACGTGCCGTGCACCTCGAGCTGCAGCGCCTTCAGCCGCTCGACATCTTCCTTTTTCTCGGGCTTGAACGGGTCGAGCACCGCCTTGTTCTGGCCGGCGGTGTGGACGCGTCGCTCGATGCCGATCTTCTTCATCAGTTCCGGGAAGCCGAACGAAGCCGAGACCACGCCGATCGACCCGACGATGGAGGATGGGTCGGCGAAGATCTCATCACCGGCAACCGCGATCATGTAGCCACCCGACGCCGCCACGTCTTCGACGAAGACCAGTACCTTTCTGTTCTTTTCCGTGGCCAGGTCACGGATGCGCTTGAAGATCAGCCGCGACTGCACCGGCGAGCCGCCGGGCGAATTGATCGAGATGGCGACTGCCGGGGCGTCGTAGGAAAACGCCTTCTCAATGAGGCCAGCGGTGGAGGCCAGCGACAGGCTCGGCCGGAACTGGCCACCGCCTGCCATGATGGTGCCGTGCAGCCGGATGACCGGAATTGTGACGACGGTGGAGCGCCAGGATTTCGGCAGCAGGCGGTTGATAAGGCGTTTCACGAGGGCGCGGTCTCCGGTCGATAGGTTGCAGGCATGTAGGGATTTCCCGGCCAACGGCAATGTGGCCAGGCAGAATAGCTCAATCTCCAAACAGCGAGGCGAGGCCGTTGGTAATCATTTCGCTGCGCTCGTCAGGGCCGTTGCCTGATTGCGCGTGCAGCATCAGGGGCGGGCGGATGGCAAGCTTTCCCCGTGCCCCGAGCGCTGCCCGCACAACGATGCGGATTGCCGCGGCGTCTGGGCGAGGGTGGACGGCGAGCATTTCGGCATCGCCGAAGCGCCCTGCGATCGCATCGAGAATGGCGCCGAGCTGTTCGGGGCGGGCGATCACGGCAAGCCCGCCGCGCGGCCTGACCACCGCCGCCGCACTGCGGATCCAGCTCTCGAACACCCCGTCCTCCATGACATGGGCCTCTTTTCTGAGGCGATCGGGGGAGGCGCGGTCCCGGGGAGCGTTGAAGGGCGGGTTCATGATGACGAAGTCGAAATCATTGTCGGCGAGGCCGGCGGCCGCCCGCGCCCGGCCCGATACGGTGACATCGGCGACCAGCACGGAGGCGCGATCGCTCAGATGGGCATTGCCGGGATGGGCAAGGGTGGCTGCCGCGAAGGCCGCCATTTCCGGCGCGCGTTCGACAAGCACCGCCTCAGCGGCCGGGCAGCGCGACAGCACCGCCAGGCCGGCGGCCCCGGCACCGGCACCGAAATCGGCGAGACGACCGGCAAGAGAGGACGGCACGGAGGCCGCCAGCATCATCGCATCCATGCCGGCGCGATGACCGCCTTGCTTGGGCTGCACCAGCCAGAACCGGCCGCGATGGAAAGCGTCGACCGTATGGGCCGGCGTGTCCGGGACAAGGGCGGCGGGCGCGGCGGACATTATTTTCCGCGGATTTCGTTGGCGATGCCGGCATCCCTGAGGATGCGCCGTGCCGCGTCGGCCTGGTCGGCGTCGACCATGACGCGCTTCTGCAAAAGACCGATCGACCCTTCGAGAATGCTCATATTCTGGTCGGCGACAAAGCAGGCAATGCCGGCGTCGCGCATCAGCGATTCGACAAAGGAAATGATCACGGCATCGTTGGTGCGGACTAGTTCTATCATCGTATGAAACTCGCAGTTTGCGCTATTGATGTAAACGGGCAGGGGATTCCGGGGCAGAGCCGTTCCCTTGGGGTCGTTGACATTCTGTCGCCGCCGCCGCGCCAATTCGCCACTTGCCGTGCCCATGTCCGCCGCCCTAGAGTCCATACAGGGACTAAGGGTGCCGTCGCACGCTCTATACCAAGACGGGAGTGATTGTCGTGGGTGTCGTTCTCAACATCGAAAACGGGAAGCGGGAGCCCGCCTCCATCAAGGATCTGATCGATCTGACTGCCGCCGATATGGGGCGCGTCAATGAATTGATCCTGTCCAAGGCCGGCTCCGACGTCGAGATGATCCCGGAGGTCGCCAACCATCTGATCTCGTCCGGCGGCAAACGGCTGCGGCCGATGCTGACGCTGGCCGCAGCCCAGATGTTCGGCTATGCCGGCGAGGGCCACGTCAAGCTCGCCACCTCCGTCGAATTCATGCACACCGCGACGCTTCTGCACGACGATGTCGTCGACGAGAGCGGCATGCGCCGCGGCAAGAAGACCGCCCGCATGATCTGGGGCAACCAGGCAAGCGTGCTGGTCGGCGACTTCCTGCTCGGCCAGGCTTTCCGCATGATGGTCGATGTCGGCTCGCTCGAGGCGCTCGACATCCTGTCGAGTGCAGCCTCGATCATCGCCGAGGGCGAGGTCATGCAGCTTGCCGCCGCCAAGAACCTCGAAACCACCGAGGACGAGCATTTCGCCGTCATCAAGGCCAAGACCGCCGCACTTTTTTCGGCTGCTGCCGAGGTCGGCCCGGTCATCGCCCAGGCGACGCGCAACGATCGTGCGGCGCTGCGCTCCTATGGCATGAATCTCGGCCTGGCCTTCCAGCTGATCGACGACGCGCTGGACTATGGCGGCACCAGCAAGGATCTCGGCAAGAACGTCGGCGACGATTTCCGCGAGGGCAAGGTGACGCTTCCGGTCATTCTCGCCTATCGGCGCGGCACCAAGGCCGAGCGCACCTTCTGGAAGCGCGCCATCGAGGACAATGTCGCCGATGACGCCGGCCTGGAAAAGGCGACCGGCCTGATGACCCGCCACGGCGCCATTGCCGACACGATCGGACGCGCGCGCCATTTCGGCGAGATTGCCCGCGACGCGCTGGCGCCGCTCGAAGCGACGCCGCAGAAATCGGCGCTGATCGACGTCATCGATTTCTGCATCAGCCGGGTCAACTAAAGGCTGGACTTTCGCGACGCTATCTCTGGCCTGCGCTAAGAGGAAGTTTAGGAATTCGGTCCCGCCGTCTCGACAAGCCGCCCTGCCGCAAATTATCTATAAAACATGGCAAAGGGCACAGACGACACCATCGCGGTGCGCATCAGCAAGGTTCTGGCGGACCGCATCATTTCCGGTGCGATCGAGCCGGGGGCCAGGCTTCGGCAGGATCACATCGCCGAGGAATTCCAAACCAGCCATGTTCCGGTGCGCGAGGCCTTCCGCCGCCTCGAGGCGCAAGGGCTGGCCATCGGCGAACCGCGCCGCGGCGTGCGTGTCGCGTCTTTCGACCTGGGCGAGGTCAAGGAAGTCGCCGAAATGCGCGCCGCCCTTGAAGTGCTGGCGCTGCGCCACGCGGCGCCGCATCTGACATCGGCCATTCTCGATCTCGCCGAGGAGGCGTCCAAGGCTGGCGACAAGTCCCGCGATGTCCGGTCGTGGGAAGAGGCCAACCGCGCCTTCCACCGCTTGATCCTGTCGCCATGTGGCATGCCGCGCCTGCTCGCCACCATCAACGATCTGCACGCGGCAAGCGCCCGTTTCCTGTTCGCGGCATGGCGCTCGGAGTGGGAGACACGCACCGATCAGGACCATCGCGCGATCCTCGCCGCCTTGCGGCAGGGAAACACCGAATCGGCGGCCGTCACACTGGGGCGGCACGTCCAATGGATTGGCCGCAAGCCGGTCAGGACGGCTTCCGGAACGACGCGCGAAGCCTTCGCCATCGTAGGTTAGACGGCCTCCGCCAAAGCCAGGGCTTGCAATCTCCAGGGAAGTGTGGATTCGATAATAGATCGAAAACAGAAATTATCTATAATTTGAAATCGATCGAAGGAATCCCAATGACAGACGTCGCATTCTCGTCCAGCAAGCCGTCGTTCAGCCCGCTCCGGCTCCAGGATCGTTCTCTTGCCTGGCAGATTGGAGCCGTTGTGCTCGGCACCCTGTTCCTGGCGCTGTCATCCTACGTCGAAGTGCCGATGGTGCCGGTCCCGGTGACGATGCAGACCTTCGCCGTGACATTGGTCGGCGCGCTCTATGGCTGGCGGCTTGGCGCGCTCACCATCGCCGCCTGGCTGGTCGAGGGTGCGGTCGGCTTTCCCGTTCTGTCCGGAGGGGCAGCGGGTGCGGCGCATTTCGTCGGGCCGACGGCTGGCTATCTCTTCGCCTTCCCGCTTGTCGGCGCACTGGTCGGCTGGCTGGCCGAACGCGGCTGGAACGGCAAAAGGGTGATGCTTGCCTTCGTCGCCATGCTGCTTGGCAACCTTGCCTGCCTTGTGCTGGGCACAGCATGGCTTGCCGTCATGATTGGAGCCGAACAGGCCGTTACCTTCGGCTTCCTGCCGTTCATCGTCGGCGGCTTGCTCAAGTCGGCGCTGGGTGCCGCGACGCTCATGGCGCTTCGCGGCGGCAAGGCCAAGCTGGTCAATCCGTGACGATCAGGCTGCGCGCCCATCACCTCCTTTGCCTGCTCACCTATGTGGGCAAGGGATACAGCCCCGCCTTCACCGCCAATTATGATCGCGTAGCGGAGCGCCTGAGCCGGGGCGAGGACGTCCTCCTCGTTTCCGGCCCAGACGATGTCTGCGCCCCGTTGCTCGACGAGCCGGAACCGCACTGCCTCAACGAGAGCGTCGTCGAGCGGGACCGGCTCGCCGCGCAGGACGTGGAAGAATTGTTGGCACGGCCAATCCAGGTCGGCACCTGTGTTGATCTCGACACGGCGATGCTGGGCCGGATGCGGCAGGCGTTTTCGGCTGGCCTTGTACGCAAGGCCTGCGGCGGCTGCGAATGGAACGAACTGTGCAGCACGATAGCGGCCGGCGGCTACAGCGACACGCTGGTGCAACGGTCTGCCTCGCCAGGCAAGGGCTGATATTGGCCCGAGCCTTGGCGGTCGAAGCGGAGCCTCAGCGTCGAATCTGTGATATATTCGGCGCCGCGTAGGGCCATGGCCGAAATCCCAAGAGCGGAAAATTGGTGCCTGTCGCCATGATTTGTTAATCGGGTGCCCGGATTGTGAATTCGAGGCGGATTGAAGCGCGACCCCAAAAAGGCCATGCTTTGCCTGGAAAGATCGAGTCTACGCCGATCCCGCTGACGCGGAGATGGCGCCTGGCTGAAAGGGATACGATGCGGCAAGGACGTGCGCGCTGGCTGACAAGGCTGGCAATTGTGACAGGCATGGCGATCTCGGCTTTGCCGGCCTATGCCAAGCAAACCACCGAACCGGTCAAGATCACGTCGTTTTCGGGCGCCTATCTGGCAGCCCGGATCGCCGAAGGCGATAACGACCTCGACAGCGCCATCGCCTACTACAAGCAAGCATTGGCCTTCGACCCGAGCGACACCGGCCTGCAGCAGAGCCTGATGCTGTCGCTGATCGCGCAAGGGCGCTTCGACGAATCCCTGGTCTATGCCGACAAGCTCAAGGAAGTGCCTGACATCGAGCGTTTCTCTCGGCTGGCGCTCGCCGTCGATTCCTTCCACAAGAAGGATTTCACCAAGGCGCAGTACTGGCTCAAGCTGTCGCTGGAATCCGATCTCGACCGGCTGATCTCCGGGGTGATGTCCGGCTGGGCGCAGCAAGGCGCCGGCGAGCCTGCCGATGCGATGGCGTCCATCGACAAGCTGCAGGGGCCGGATTGGTTCGGCCTGTTCAAGTCGTTCCACCGCGCCCTGATCGCTGATGCATCCGGCATGCCCGAAAAGGCCGAGGCGATCTACGCCGCGACCATGCAGGATACCGCCGCCGGTGGTGCCGCTCCCGAAACCTGGATGCGCAACGCCCAGGCCTACGCCTCGTTCCTGGCCCGCAAGGGCGACAAGACCAAGGCGCTGTCGGTGCTCGATCAGGCCGAGGCGTTTTCGCCTGGCAAGCTGGAAATCGTCGCCTTGCGCGACCGAATTGCAAAAGGCGACAAGATTGCGCCCCTGGTGGCCGGCCCATCCGATGGCGCCTCCGAAATCCTGCTCGACCTCGCCACCGCGCTCAACCGTGGCGGCGGCGAGCCCTTCGTGCGCCTCTATCTGCAATATGCGCTTGCTTTGAAGCCTGATAGCGACGCTGCCCTTGTGCAACTCGCTGCCGTGTCCGAGCAATTGAAGGACGGCGAAGGCGCCATCGCGCTCTATCGCCGGATCCCCGCCGGTTCGCCGCTGAAGGAGCTTTCGGACCTGCAGCTCGGCCTCAACCTTGCCGATCTCGACCGTCACGAAGAAGCGATCACTCATCTGAAGGCTTTCGTCGACGCCCATCCCAATGACATGCGCGCCTATCTGGCGCTCGGTGGCGTCTATTCCTCGAAGGAGGATTTCCGTTCGGCCGCCACACTCTACGACAAGGCTGTCGAGGCGCTGAAGACGCCGACCGCAGCCAACTGGAACATCTTCTACCAGCGCGGCATCGCCTATGAGCGCCTGAAGGAATGGCCCAAGGCCGAGCCGAACTTCCGCAAGGCGCTGGAACTGTTCCCCGACCAGCCGCAGGTGCTGAATTATCTCGGCTATTCCTGGGTCGACATGAACATGAATCTCAAGGAAGGGCTGGCGATGATTCAAAAGGCCGTCGACCTCAGGCCGAGCGACGGTTACATCGTCGATTCGCTGGGTTGGGCCTATTTCCGCCTCGGCAGGTTCGATGACGCGGTGCGCGAAATGGAACGCGCCGTGTCGCTTAAGCCGGAAGATCCGGTTCTCAACGATCACCTCGGCGACGCCTACTGGCGCGTCGGCCGCAAGCTGGAAGCCACCTTCCAGTGGAACCAGGCTCGCGACCTGAAGCCGGATCCCGATGTGCTGGCCAACTTGCAGCAGAAGCTGATGAAGGGCCTGCCGCCGATCGAATCCAACACGGCGCAGGAGACCCCGAAGGTCAAGCCGGAGCCGGTGCCCGCCCCGAAGGGATGAAGTCAGCCATTTGAATTCAACGCAAACGGGGCTCTTTTCAGAAGTCCCGTTTTCGTTTGAACCGCGTATTCGGTTGGCTGCCTCAGAAGAGCTTGCGATAGACGACAAAGCCGGAGTGTTCGGCGACCTTGTCGTAAAGCTTCATCGCCGTGTGATTGGTCTCATGCGTCAGCCAGTATACCCGGCCTGAGCCGGCCGCCTGGGCACGCTCGTAGACGCCCTCGATCAGCGCCCGTCCGATGCCTTTGCCACGCGATGCCTGCGTGGTGAAAAGGTCCTGCAGATAGCAATTCGGCGCGATCGCCGTGGTGCTGCGATGGAAGAGATAATGCACGAGGCCGAGAAGCCGTCCCTCGCTTTCGGCCACCAGCGCGTGGACCGGCTCATAGGCATCGAAGAAACGCGACCATGTCATCTGGGTAATCTCACCCGGCAGGGCCGTTTCGCCCGAGCGGCCATAAAATGCATTGTAGCCGTCCCACAGCGGCAGCCATTGCTCGAAATCCTGTCGCGCAACGGGGCGGATGACGATCGGGCTGGGCATGGCTGAAACCTGTTGTCGTTGCTGCACAGGCGAACAGAGCGCAGGCCCGAGAGATGGGCAATGGGCCAGCTCCATAATGTCGGCGCAACCGCATCGTCGTGCTTTGCTTGACGCTTCGCCGCCGTGTCTCTAGGACGTGCCGGCAAGCTAGCCTGTGCTGTCGAGGCCACCCGTGACAATTGAAATCCCCGCCCATATGCATCCCAGCCGCTCGTTCCAGGGGCTGATCCTGACCTTGCACAACTATTGGGCGGCCTATGGCTGCGTCATCCTGCAACCCTACGACATGGAAGTCGGCGCCGGCACCTTTCATCCGGCAACGACGCTGCGCGCGCTCGGCCCGAAACGCTGGAACGCTGCCTATGTCCAGCCCTCGCGCCGCCCCAAGGACGGGCGTTATGGCGAGAACCCGAACCGGCTGCAGCATTATTACCAGTACCAGGTGATCCTGAAGCCGAACCCGCCCAACTTGCAGGAACTCTATCTCGGCTCGCTGGCGGCGATCGGCGTCGATCCGCTGCTGCACGACATCCGCTTCGTCGAGGATGATTGGGAAAGCCCGACGCTGGGCGCCTGGGGTCTCGGCTGGGAATGCTGGTGCGACGGCATGGAAGTCTCGCAGTTCACCTATTTCCAGCAGGTCTGCGGTATCGAATGCGCACCGGTGGCCGGCGAACTCACCTACGGGCTGGAGCGGCTGGCCATGTATGTGCAGGGCGTCGACAATGTCTACGACCTCAATTTCAACGGCCGGGAAGGCGCCGACAAGGTCACCTATGGCGATGTCTTCCTGCAGGCCGAGCAGGAATATTCGCGCCACAATTTCGAACACGCCAACACGGCGATGCTTCTGCGCCACTTCGAGGACGCCGAGACCGAATGCAAGGCGCTGCTCGATGCCGGCGCGCCGGCATCGAACGACAATCTGCCGATGCACCGCATGGTTTTCCCGGCCTATGATCAGTGCATCAAGGCCAGCCATGTCTTCAACCTGCTTGACGCGCGCGGCGTGATTTCGGTCACCGAACGGCAGAGCTACATCCTGCGGGTGCGCAATCTGGCGAAGGCCTGCGGTGAGGCGTTTTTGAAGACGCAGGCGGGTGGCCTGGCGGCCTGAGTCTCAGGCCCGCTTCATCATCTCGAAGGAAGCTTTGATCGGCAGTATGTTCTGGCTGCTGGCACCGTCGATTGTGCGCAATGCCTGTCGAACGCCCGGCATCGAGAAGGCACCGTGAGCCTGCGCGGTGAAGCAGGCGCCGAGTGCGAGGATCTGCAGAAGTCTGGATGCCGTTTTCATGGTCGTTGAGCCAAATGTTCCCTGCCTGAGCGTGGGTCGCTTCAGCGCTGCGTTCGGTTCATGGAAATCTTTGATCCAAGGACGGGTGGCGCGGTCTCGTCCCGACAGGATGGCCAAAATTTCTGGAAACGGGCGCAAATCGGCGATCCCCGTGCGGAAAGGGTGACAGCGGCCAGCCGAGTTGCTATGCCCCCGCCCGGACCATTTTGCCGCGTGAGCCCCATCCATGCCTGACCTGCTTCTAGAACTCCGCTCGGAAGAGATTCCCGCCCGCATGCAGCGCAAGGCGGCTGGCGATCTCAGGAAGATGCTGACTGACGGCCTGGTCGAGGCGGGGCTGACCTATGAGGCGGCGCGCGAGTACTGGACGCCGCGGCGGCTGACCCTCGACATCAGGGGTCTCACCGCGCGCTCGAAGGATATAAACGAAGAGATCAAGGGGCCTTCGACATCGGCGCCCGAACAGGCGGTCCAGGGCTTCCTGCGCAAGGCCGGACTTTCCTCGATCGCCGAGGCGCATGTCCATTCCGATCCGAAGAAGGGCGATTTTTATGTCGCCCACATTTCGAAGCCGGGCAGGGCGGCCGAACAGATCATCGCGGACCTGGTGCCTGATATCATCCGCAATTTCCCGTGGCCGAAATCGATGCGCTGGGGGCCGGCCTCGGCCAAGCCAGGTTCATTGCGCTGGGTGCGCCCGCTGCAATCGATCCTGTGCACGTTCGGCCCGGAGACAGAGGAGCCGGTCGTGGTCGATTTCGAGATCGACGGCATCCGCTCCGGCAACATCACCTATGGCCACCGCTTCCATGCGCCTGATGCGATCATGGTGCGCCGCTTCGACGACTATGTTTCCAAACTGGAAGCGGCCAAGGTCGTGCTCGATGCCGACCGCCGCAAGGAGATCATCCTTGCCGACGCCCGCAATCTCGCCTTCGCCAACGGGCTCGATCTGGTCGAGGACGAAGGGCTGCTGGAGGAGGTGTCCGGACTGGTCGAATGGCCGGTCGTGCTGATGGGCGAGTTCGAGGAGGCATTCCTTGCCATTCCAGCCGAAGTGATCCGACTGACCATCCGCGCCAACCAGAAGTGCTTTGTGACGCGGCCGCAGGGTGTCGACGACGCGCTTTCCAATCGCTTCATTCTAACCGCCAACATCGAAGCCAGGGATGGCGGCAAGGAGATCGCCCACGGCAACGGCAAGGTGGTGCGCGCCCGTCTGTCCGACGCGCTTTATTTCTGGACGACCGACCAGGGCGATTTGCCTGACCTGGCTGAGCTCGAGGCATCGGCGGAAAAATTCGGGCTTGATCTCAAGAAGCCTCTCGACCAGCGCATGGCCCGCCTCGACCATCTCGGCGTGACTTTCCACGCCAAGCTCGGCACGCAGGGCGAACGGGTGGAGCGGATCAAGCGATTGGCGGAAGAACTGGCTCCGACAGTCGGCGCCGATCCCGCACTCGCGCGCCGCGCTGCCGTCTTGGCCAAGGCAGATCTCACCACCGAAGTCGTCGGCGAGTTCCCGGAACTGCAAGGCGCCATGGGCCGCAAATATGCGCTGCTTCAGGGCGAGCATGCATCGGTCGCCGCTGCAGCGGAGGAACACTACAAGCCGCAAGGCCCGTCCGATCGCGTATCGAGCGATCCGGTTTCGATCACAGTGGCGCTTGCCGATAAGCTCGATACGCTGGTCGGTTTCTGGGCAATCGACGAAAAGCCGACTGGGTCGAAGGATCCCTATGCGCTGCGTAGAGCGGCGCTGGGTGTGGTTAGAATATTGGTCGAGAATGATATTCGACTGGCGCTGGCAGCCATCGTCGGGAAAGCGTCTGACCTTCTGTCCTTCTTCCACGACCGCCTGAAAGTCTACCTCCGCGATCAGGGCGCCCGGCACGATCTCATCGATGCCGTCATCACGCCGCAGTCCGACGACCTCTTGCAGATCGTCCGCCGCGTCGAGGCGCTCGGCGCCTTCCTCGACACCGAGGACGGCAAGAACCTGCTCGCCGGCACTAAGCGCGCGGCCAACATTCTGGCTGCCGAGGAGAAAAAGAAAACGGCGGTCGCCGAAACCGTTGAGCCGGCGCTGTTTCGCGCGGATACCGAGAAATCGCTGTTTGCGGCGGTGAACCAGGCTGAGAAGCAAGCCGGCGAAGCGATTCAAAACGATGATTTTTCCGGCGCCTTGCTGGCGCTTAGCGTGTTGCGCGAGCCGGTTGATTCATTCTTTGAGCATGTTCTTGTAAACGATGAGGATCAGGCGGTGCGTGCCAACCGCCTGGCGCTGCTCGCCCGCATCCGCACGGCCACCGGTCAGGTCGCGGATTTCTCCAGGATCGCAGGTTAAGGCGAAGAAAATATTCTCTGCTACCGGCCGTTCGAGCCGGCTTACAGTCATATGGCGATGATCTCTCCGTGGCAAAAGGGACATGTTCCCCAACCCCACGGAGGCTTCCATGAATTCCGATCACGAAATCGAAGTGACAGAAGAAACTCCCGCCGAGGCGCTTGAATCCGCTTCCGAAACCATTCTCGATCATGCCGCCGCCGCAGCGATCGAAGCCGCTGACCTGTCTGATGACGACGAAGACGGCGACGATGAAGAAGGCGAAGAGTCCACCGAAGCTGCCACGCTCTCGGATGACGACGAAGATGAAGACGAGGACGAAGACGACGCCGAGGACAGCGTGAAGGCTGAAGGCGACGAGTCCGAAGAAGAAGACGACGACAAGGAAGAAGCGGCCTGATCTTTTCAGCCGCCGAGTCTATCGATGGCAAGGCGGCGCCGAGGCGCCGCCTTTTGCTATCAGCCGTCCCCGAAGCCGACTGTCAGCCGCCCCGGCGACGGCCCGTCAGTTCTCGAGAATGCTGACGCGCACGCTGTTTTCGTAGACGTCGACCTGGATCAGCGGTTCGCCATTGACGATGGCGCGCTTGGTCGAGGAACTCATCGCGCCGCCGCGTTCCAGCATGCGCTGCAGGTCGGCGCGCTGGTCGTTGGTCCTGAACCAGCCATCAGCCTCGTCGTCGCTGTCACGGCGGTGGAATTTGTGCCAGTTGGCGCGGTCCTGCCGCACCATCTGCGCGGCATTGTCCAGCGCATAGCCGTCACTCGCCTGATGGTCGCGATCGGAAATGCGCGCGACATAGGATCCCAGCATGTCGTCGGCATGAGCCGCGACGACGCCAAGCAGTGACGCCAGCAATAGGCCTGCTCCGGTTACGATTCCAGATTTTCTCATGGCCCCCCCTTTACCCCTAGTGATGAAATCCCGTCTGCCAGAAATGCCTGGAACGGGGACTGCCTGGCAATGGTGCGCCGGGCGCCAGATCGCCGTCAAGTCACGCCATCGATGTCGGCTGTCTTTGAGCCGAGGCTACTTGGTGTAGCCGTTGGGAGGCATGCGCTGCCCTGCTGCCGGGGCCGGAGCGCTCGGCGGGGCGGGTTTGTTCTCGGCGTTCCCTGAGGGGGCAGCGGAAGCGGTGGCCGTTGCCGGCGCGGTGCCAGCGGCCGGCGCGGCACCGGTCGCTGGTGCAGCGGTTGGCGCGGGTGCCGGGAAATCGGGACCGGTAACGCCGCCACGGATGACCATCGGGCCTGGCTGGAAGCCGTGTCCGGTCGCGGGCTTGTCCGGGATCGCCGCTACCTTTTCATCGGTGACGTCGGGCGGCGCTTCCCCTACTGCCATCACCGACCGCGCATCGCTGGTGTTGACCGCATCGACGATTCCAGGCTGGTTGGGAGCGCCGATCCTGACGATCGATGGTGTGGAGGATGGCGTGCCTGGAAAAACCAGGGATGACGCCTGGGCTTCGCCGGCCGCAACAGCAAGAATGATACCCAGCAGGATACGCGCAGACACTGATGTCGCTCCCCTTTGCCCAGAAGCTGTTCGATAGCAGGCCGGAATTGATGCCGGCTTTCGTGGAACCATAGCATTTTAGGGATTGATAAATCGCCAATGCTCCTGCTCGCCAACAAACGGTTACCCAACAGCCGACTTGCCCAATGGCCGCCATCGTACTACGCACCCCGCATCTGTGAGGTGACGAGAGTGGCTGAAATACTTGGCTCGGGCGAGGCGCTGGAGCGGGCGCTGGCGCTGCTCAGGGAGGGCGATGTCGTCGCCATCCCGACGGAAACCGTCTACGGGCTGGCTGGCGACGCGACCAACGGCATCGGCGTCGCGCGCATCTTCGAAGCCAAGGGGCGGCCGCGCTTCAACCCGCTGATCGCCCATGTCGCCGACATGGCGATGGCCGAGCGCCTCGCGCTGTTCGATCCGCTGTCGAAGAAACTCGCGCGCGCGTTCTGGCCCGGTCCGCTGACGCTGGTGCTGCCGCAACGGCCCGGCAACGGCATCCATCCGCTCGTCACCGCCGGGCTCGATACAATCGCCTTGCGCATGCCGAGGGGCTTTGGCGGCGATCTGATCGCCAGGCTCGGCCGCCCGCTTGCCGCGCCCAGCGCCAATTCATCCGGCAGGATCAGCGCAACGACCGCGCAAGCGGTGGCAGCCGATCTCGGTGCGCGGATAAAGCTGGTGGTCGATGGCGGCGCAACCCCGGTCGGGCTGGAATCGACGATTCTCAAGGCCGAGGGGGAAAGAATGCGGCTGCTGAGGCCCGGCGGCATCGCTGCCGAGGAGATCGAGGCCGCCATCGGCATGGAATTGTTGCGCGGCGGCACCGCCAGTATCGAGGCGCCGGGCATGCTTGCCTCGCACTATGCGCCAGGTGCCGCGATGCGGCTCAATGCCGGCACGGTCGGCGAGGGCGAGGCTTTGCTCGGCTTCGGCGGCCAGAGGGCACAAGGCTGGCACCGCGCCGAAGCCTTCCTCAATTTGTCCGAAACCGGTGACCTGCGCGAAGCGGCGAGCAATCTGTTCGCCTGTATGCAGGCACTCGACCGCAGCGGCGCGCGCACCATCGCCGTCGAGCCTATTCCCTGCGACGGGCTCGGCGAAGCGATCAACGATCGGCTGTCGCGTGCAGCCGCCCCTCGTGACATCACGCAACCCGCAACATAGTTTCCCCCATGATCGAAATCACAGAGACACTCGATCCCGCCCTCATCGATCGCTTCGCTGCGATCGTCGGCGACAGATATGCGCTGCGTGATCAGCAGGACATCGCGCCCTACCTCATTGAGCGACGTGGGCTCTGGCACGGCGCGACGTCGCTGGTGCTGCGGCCGGGCAGCCTCGACGAGGTCAGCCGGATCATGCGGCTGGCGACCGAGACGGGAACGCCGATCGTGCCGCAAAGCGGCAACACCGGGCTGGTCGGCGCGCAGGTGCCGGACAGGTCCGGGCGCGAAATCGTCCTGTCGCTGTCGCGGCTGAACCGCATCCGCGAGATCGACGTCCTGTCCAACACGGTGACGGTCGAGGCCGGTGTCATCCTGCAGACGCTGCAGGAGGCAGCCGACGCCGCCGACCGGCTGTTCCCGCTGTCGCTGGCCGCGCAAGGCTCCTGCCAGATCGGGGGCAATCTTTCCTCCAATGCCGGCGGCACCGGCGTGCTTGCCTACGGCAATGCGCGTGAACTTTGCCTCGGTGTCGAGGTGGTGCTGCCGACCGGCGAGGTGTTCGACGACCTGCGCAAGCTGAAGAAGGACAACACCGGCTACGATCTAAAAAACCTGTTCGTCGGCGCCGAAGGCACGCTCGGCGTCATCACCGCCGCCGTGCTGAAGCTGTTCCCGAAGCCGAAGGGGCGCGAAGTCGCCTTCGTCGGCCTGTCGTCGCCCGAGGCGGCACTTTCGCTGTTCGGCCTGGCCATGGACCGTGCCGGGGCAGCACTCACCGCTTTCGAACTGATCGGCAGGCGGCCATATGATTTCACCCTGGCGCATGCCCAGGGTGTGGTGCGGCCGCTGATCGAGGACTGGCCGTGGTACGTGCTGATGCAGATTTCATCAGGCCGTTCGTCGGAAGATTCGCGAGCGTTGATCGAGGATGTGCTCTCGGCTGGCCTCGAACAGGAATTCGTCGGCGACGCCGTCATTGCCGCGAGTCTCGCGCAGGGCGATGCCTTCTGGAATTTCCGCGAGCTGCTGCCCGAGGCGCAGAAACCGGAGGGGGCCTCGATCAAGCACGACATTTCGGTGCCTATCGCCTCGATCCCGCGTTTCATCGAAGAAGCCGCCGGCGCGGTGGCGTCGGTGAGCGCCGGCGCGCGCGTGGTCTGCTTCGGCCATATGGGCGACGGCAATCTCCACTACAACATTTCCCGGCCCGTCGACGGCGACGATGAGGCGTTCCTCGCTCTCTATCACCCCATGAACAAGGCGGTGCACGATGTGGTGCGCAGCCTGCACGGTTCGATCTCGGCCGAGCATGGCATCGGCCAGTTGAAGCGCGACGAACTGATCGCCACCGCGCCGCCGATGGCGATCGATCTGATGCGAAGGGTGAAGGCCGCTTTCGACCCGGCCGGCATCATGAATCCGGGTAAGGTTATCTGATCCTTTCGACATCTTGTGGCTGGTGGGATTCCGATAACCATCCCTGAGATCAGCAAAATTTAACCGACTTTCTTAAGCGGGGCGGTAAGGAGCCCGCGCTACTGTCTCCATACAAACGAGGCTGGAAAAACCGGCCCGGAGAGAACCGGACACCGGCTCTCAGGAGACAGACAGGAAGGCCACTCTATGAACACCGGACTGAAGCCAGTCTGGGCGGGACGCAACATGCGTCTCGACCCATTCCGCCTGCCGCAAGTGGTGAGCTACGCGACTCGCGACGACTACGGCGATGTAACCTTCACCATCGACCAGCGCGGCGCCGTGATCCGCCGCTTGCTCGAGATGAGCGGCCTGCCCGCGATCATCGTTCTGCCTTCCAATGCGTTCCGCGGCGTTGCCGCCCGCGCCATGGAGGATCCGGACGGCAATGTCACGGTGACCCTGGAACTCCTGCACAACGACCCGATGCTGTCGGTGCCGCTGCTGGTGGCCGACGATCTCGACGATGTCGCAGCCGACTGGCGCGCCTGGGCCGACGCTTACCGCCTGCCGATGCTGCTCATCGAATCGGACGGCGTTGCCCGCACCCTGGAAGAATCGCTCGGCGCCGCCATCAAGACGCTGCCGCCGCAGGATCGGCGCAAGGGGCGGATTTCGAACACGCGCCGCCCGCGTTTCCTCGCTCGCCGCAGAGCTGGCGACCTCGGTCTCAGGCTGGTCGTCGACGGCCAGGAGATTATTTCGCGGGAGTAGGAAGGTTCTTCCTTCTCCCCCTGTGGGAGAAGGTGGCCGAGCGAAGCTCGGTCGGATGAGGGGTGTTCCAGCTTGGCAACGCCGGCACTCCGTCCAGCACCCCTCAACCGTCTTGGCGCTGCGCGCCAATCCACCTTCTCCCACAAGGGGAGAAGGGAAAAAGCCCGCTAAACCAGCGGCTTCAGAGCCACCCACACAGCGCCGCCGATCAGGCCGAGGAAGATCAGCCAGCCGACCTGGTTGTTCGACCTGAACAGGCGCAGGCATTGGTCCGGATTGTCGATGTCCAACACGGCGATCTGCCGCGCCATATGGGTGCCGGCGGCGATCAGCCCGGCCAGCGCCACCACCGGCGCCTGCGCCGACGCGAAGGCGATGGCGAAGCAGATCAGCGCGCCGCCATAAAGTCCGGCCAGCCAGGCCTTGGTGTTGTCGCCGAACAGGCGTGCCGTCGAGCGCACGCCGACAATGGCGTCATCTTCCTTGTCCTGGTGCGCGTAGATCGTGTCGTAGCCGATCACCCACAGGATCGAGCCGATATAGAGCATGACAGCAGGCCCATCGAGATCGCCGAACTCGACCGCCCATCCCATCAGCGCGCCCCAGGAAAAAGCAAGGCCGAGCACCAGTTGCGGCCAGTTGGTTATCCGCTTCATGAACGGATATATGGCGATGACCGCCAGTGAGCAGATGCCGAGCAGGACGGCAAAGCTGTTGAACTGGATGAGCACGACGAGGCCGACCAGGGCCTGCAGGACGAGAAACAGCCATGCCCGCCGGCGCGTCGCCTTGCCTGACGGCAGCGGTCGCGAGCGCGTGCGCTCCACCTGGTTGTCGATGTCCTCGTCGACGAGGTCGTTGTAGGTGCAGCCGGCGCCGCGCATGGCGATGGCCCCGACCAGGAACAGCACAAGATACAAAGGCGCCGGCAGCAGTGAGAGCAGCGGGTCGCCGGGACGCGGATAGGCGCTTGCCGCCAAGGCCGCCGACCACCAGCACGGCCACAGCAGCAGTTGCCAGCCTATCGGCCTGTCCCACCGCGCAAGCTGCGCATAGGGCCATATCGAGCGCGGCAGCACGCGGTAGACCCAATGGCCGTTCGGCGCATCGGCGACACGGCCCTGGGCCGCTTTCGACTGGATGGTTTCCATGCCCATGGAGTGGCAGCAGCGGCGGAAACCGTCAAGCGGCAAGCGGAGACGCGGCGCCCGTCAGCCTTTCACGAGGCAAAGATGTCGCGGGTGGCGAACCAGTCCTTGGCCACCTCGACGAAGGCCAGCGCTGCATTCGACACACGCTGATGCGTGTCATAGGTAAGCAGGATCCGCTGCATGGGCAGCGGATCCGACAGCGGCTTGCAGATGAGCGGCAGCCCGTCATAGCTGCGGTCGCCATGCGGGCGGGTGTAGCTGACCGCAACGCCGAAGCCGTTGGCGACCATGCTCCGTTGCAGTTCGAACGAGCTTGTCGTCATGTCGGCCACAGGCGAAAGGCCGCGGCTGCGGAACAGGTCGAGCATATGCTGCCAGCTGTGCGGCTGGTCGGTGGTGATCAGCGGATAGGCGGCCAGATCGGCAAGGCTGACCGACGGGCGATCCGCCAGGGCATGGCCTGCCGGCAACAGCGCGTGCGGGCGAAGTTCACGCAGCAGGATGCGGGCGAAATGCGTCGGCAGGCTGAGATCATAAGTCAGGCCGAGATCGATGGCCGCGTCACCCAGCCGTCGACCCAGCGTCTCGAACGTCTCGTCGCGAACGACGATCTTGACGGCCGGATAGCGTTCGGAGAAGGCGCGGATCAAAGCCGGCGCGAAGAAAGGCGCCAGATCCTCGAAGCATCCCAACACCAACTCGCCGCTGACAGCCGATTTGCTTGAACCCAGGCCGATGAGTTCCTCCGTTTCGGTGAGAACCTGCCTTGCCTTGGCCACGACGGCGCGGCCGAACGATGTCGGCGACACGCCGCTTCCCCGCTGGCGGACGAACAGTTTCTGGCCGAAATTCTTTTCGACCGCGTCGATGGCCACCGAGATCGACGGCTGAGAGACGTTCAGCATCCTTGCCGCGCCGGTGACGCTGCCGTGACGCGCCACGGCAACCAGATAGCGCAGCTGCGTGAAAGTCACACTCATAGAGGCACTCTATATGTCAGATCGATAGTTATTATTTTACCGAATGAATAGATGTTGCGATAGTGGCTTTATTCCAAGAGGAGAACGCCATGGCTTCCCGGACTGCCACCCTCGACGCCACCAGGATCGGCGCGTCCACGATTGCCGACTATCAGCGTGACGGCGCTGTTTGCATTCGCGGCGCCTTCAAGGGCTGGGTCGACACGATTGCCGCCGGCATCGAACGCAACATGCAGAACCGCAGCGCCACCGCATCCGACATAGCCAACGGTCGCGGTAGTTTCTTCGATGACTACTGCAACTGGGAGCGCATCCCCGAATTCGTCAGCCTGGTACGGGACTCACCCGCCGCCGAACTGGCGGCGGCGGTGATGCAGTCGCGCACCGCGCAGTTCTTCCATGATCATGTGCTGGTGAAGGAACCCGGCACGCAGAAGCCGACGCCCTGGCATCAGGACATCCCCTACTATTTCGTCGATGGCCAACAGACGGTGAGCTTCTGGATACCCATCGACCCGGTGAAAGAGGCGACGCTGCGGCTGATCGCCGGCTCGCACAAATGGGACAAGATGATCCTGCCGGTGCGCTGGCTCGACGATAGCAATTTCTATGCCGGCGAGGGCGACTATCTGCCGGTGCCCGATCCCGACAAGGACCCTTCGATGAAGGTGCTCGAATGGGAAATGGAGCCGGGCGACGCCATCCTGTTCGACTTCAGGACCGCGCATGGCGCGCGTGGCAATATGACCGCGGCGCGGCGCCGGGCGCTGTCGCTGCGCTGGGTCGGTGACGATGCGCGCTATGTCGAGCGGCCGGGCCGCACCTCGCCGCCCTATCATGGCCACGGCATGCAGCCGGGCGAGAGGCTGCGCGAGGACTGGTTTCCGGTGGTTTTCTCCGCCTAGCGAATCGCCAGAAAATTGGCGGCGGTATCCGCCGCCAATTTTCTGCGGGGATAACGTTCCCGTGCGCAATTGCGATCTAAACACCCTGATGCCTTGACCCGTCGCCCGGAGAGCAATAGCGGGTCTCCAAGAGACTGTTTCGAAATTCGCTCTGGCGAGTCATATGGTGGTGGTTTCGAGAACCGCAGCGGAGCGGACATTTGGTCCGTGAGCTCAGTTCTACTGCACGCAGTAGAACGGGAAGCGCAGAAAACGCCATCAGATGGCCGCCAGAGCAGAATTTCGGCATCAAGAGGTGGCCATGAACGTTCTTCTTCTGGGCTCCGGCGGCCGCGAACATGCGCTCGCCTGGAAGATCGCCGCGTCGCCGCTGCTGACGAAGCTTTATGCCGCCCCCGGCAATCCGGGCATTGGCGGCGAGGCCGAACTGGTCAAGCTCGACATCGCCGATCACGCCGCGGTCACCGCATTCTGCCGGGAGAAAAAAATCGACCTCGTCGTGGTCGGTCCGGAAGGCCCGCTGGTCGCCGGTATTGCCGACGATCTGCGCGCCGAAAATATCCGCGTCTTCGGTCCCTCCAAGGCAGCGGCACAGCTGGAAGGCTCGAAAGGTTTCACCAAGGACCTCTGCGCCCGCTACAACATCCCGACCGCCGCCTATGGCCGTTTCAGTGACCTGGCCTCGGCCAGGGCCTATGTCGAAAAGACCGGGGCGCCGATCGTCATCAAGGCCGACGGGCTCGCTGCCGGCAAGGGCGTCACCGTCGCCATGACGCTCAGTGAAGCACAGGCAGCCCTCGATGCCTGCTTCGATGGTTCCTTCGGCGCCGCCGGCGCGGAAGTTGTGGTCGAGGAATTCATGACCGGCGAGGAGGCGAGCTTCTTCTGTCTTTGCGACGGTACCACCGCACTGCCCTTCGGCACCGCGCAGGATCACAAGCGCGTCGGCGACGGCGACACCGGTCCGAACACTGGCGGCATGGGGGCCTATTCGCCGGCACCGGTGATGACGCCGGAACTGGTCGAGCGCACCATGCGTGAGATCATCGAGCCGACCATGCGCGGCATGGCCGAACTGGGCGCGCCTTTCTCCGGCGTGCTGTTTGCCGGGCTGATGATCACCGACAAGGGGCCGAAGCTGATCGAATACAACACCCGCTTCGGCGATCCGGAATGCCAGGTGCTGATGATGCGGCTGAAGGATGATCTGCTGGTCCTGCTCAACGCGGCAACCGACGGCCAGTTGGCACATACTTCGGTGCGCTGGCGCGACGAGGCGGCATTGACCGTGGTGATGGCGGCGAGAGGCTATCCCGGCACGCCGGAAAAAGGCTCGGTCATCCGCGGCGTCGAAGACGCGGCAAGCGACGGCGTCCAGGTCTTCCACGCCGGCACCGCCATCAATGGCGGCGCGCTGGTGGCCAATGGCGGCCGCGTCCTCAACGTGACGGCATCAGGCGCCACGGTCGGCGAGGCGCAGAAACGAGCCTATGCCGCGCTCGACCGCATCGACTGGCCGGACGGGTTCAGCCGCCGCGATATCGGCTGGCAGGCGGTGGCGCGCGAACAGGGAACCTGAAGTCCGCGTTGGCTTACCGCTGGCCGCGGTCGAGTTCGGTCGAAGCGGTGCTGAGCGGATCGGCAGCGGCAAACGCAGCGTCGAGTTGTGCGGGCGAACGCCGCTCGGTCCGCTTCCAGGCGACATATTGGACAATGCCGAAACTCGGTCTCCGGGGCACCGTCTTCACGACCGGCATGCGGAAGCCGTCGCGGAAACGGGACCAGCGTGTGCCCAACGCTGCGACCATGTCCTCGAAAGTCGGCGGCGCGGCCACAGACGCATAGGTGATGGTGACATTGCCGGCGAGGCCGGCCTCGCGTGAAACCGGCAGCGGTATGGAGGCGAGATAGTCCGGCGGCACGTCGATAAGCCCGCCGAACGGCCATTGCGCGCGCAGCGTGGCGGCGTCGGTCGGCGCGACATTGACGTCTATGTCGTTAGGCGTGCCGGCAACCCTGTAAGGGCAGCGGAAACGGCCGCAATTGGCTTGCGCCGAAAACTGCCACAGTGCGTAGCCTTGCCAGTTGCCCATCGGAAAATGCACGTCGATGTCGGACTTATAGCGGGCATACCAGAGCGGCAGCCGCGACAGGAGCCGGTATCGGTAGCTGTTGTCGGCAATGTACTGGGCGGTCTTGCCGTTGGTGTACAGCACCGGGAAACGGCCGATGCGCCGATGCACCTGGCGGACGAACTCCTCGGCATCGTCGAGCGACATCCATTGCGAGGGATCATTGCCCTCAATGTCGAGAGCCATGAGATCGTCGGGCGCAGGCTCGGCGAAATCGAGGAAATTGTTGGCCTGTTCGACCGGATTGCCCGGGCGGGCAAGGTGATAGGCGCCCCATTTCAGGCCGAGTGCCTTGGCCACCACCCGGCGCGTCTGGAACAGTTCGCGCGTCACCGCATGGCGTTTCCACAGCGCCTTGCAAAGCTTCACCTCAATGTCGTTGCCCAGGCAGAAATAGGGCGGCGGCATGCCGTCGGAGGCCTTGTTGATGAAGCCGACGACCCGCTTGTCGGTGGCGAGTTGGGCCCAACCGATGGAATTGTATTCGTAGGCATCGACCACCAAAGCGCGGTCGGCGTTCTTCCAGGGTTCGGAAAAATCCGAAGCCTTTGCCGCCGTGGACAGCGCCATCGTCGCCGCCAAGGCGAGAAGCGCCAGCGCATGTCGCCCAAAAGTGTGCAGCGGTTTTGGGGCAACGACATGCGGAGGAAACAATGGCTTGAAGGGCGTCGGCACGACACTCTTCAAGCGGCGAAGGAGACGCGCCGTCCTTTTCAAAACAGGGAATCCCCGTTGATCAAAGACAAATCCTGAACGGCTATGGTTAAGGAAGTACTTTCGGGGCTGACTTCAGAAAAGCTGGCGACGCATCAGCTGCTAGAATTCAAACGGGTCCGGAGCCGGCTCTTGCCGCAGCGTGCCCTCGGCGGCGCGTTTGCGGTGGTGGGCGAGTGAGCATTGCGGCGAGCATAATATGCCGCGATCCGACCAGTAGGCGGCCCCGTGGTCCAGTCTGCCGCCATGGTAGCAGAACCCCTCCGCTCGATAGGGCAGGCCGCATTCGATGCAGCGATAGGCGTCGGGTCTGGCAAGCATGGGCTGTTCCGGTTGGCTGGTTCTGATCCGTCGCCGGTCGACTTGATCCGGCATGGATTGAACTTAATACGCGCCGCCGCGATTGCAAAATCCGCGTGACAAAATTTGACGTTTACGTAAAAAGAAGATGGGAGAGCGCTGATACGGCGGGTGGTTTTGCAGCGGCGCTGGCTCTAGGGTCGGCAGGACCGATGCATCGGAAGGAGTAAGCGGCATGTATAGGGCACCGGTCGAGGATATCGCCTTCACGCTCAAGCACGTCGCCGGCATGAAATCGGCGCTCGATGCCGGCAGGTTCGGCGATCTCGGCGATGACCTGGTCGATGCCGTTCTTGGCGAGGCCGGCCGCTTCGCCACTGAAGAGGTCGCACCGCTCTACACGATCGGCGATCGGCAAGGTGCCGTGCTGAAGGACGCTGCCGTCACCACACCACCCGGCTGGAAGGAACTCTATCGCCGCTGGATCGATGGCGGCTGGAACGCGCTCTCCGGGCCTGAGGAATATGGCGGCCAGGCGCTGCCGACCATGCTTGGCGTTGCCGCGCTCGAAATGTGGAACTCCGCCGCCATGGCCTTCGGCATCGGCCCGACGCTGACCATGGGCGCTGTCGAAGCGCTCGACAAACACGCCTCCACAGACCTCAAGGCAAAGTATCTCGGAAAGCTCGTCTCCGGCGAGTGGATGGGCACGATGAACCTGACCGAGCCGCAAGCCGGTTCGGACCTCGCCGCCTTGCGCGCCCGCGCGGAGCCGGTGGGTGACGGCAGCTACCGCATCTTCGGCCAGAAAATCTTCATCACCTATGGCGAGCACGATTTCACCGACAACATCATCCATCTGGTGCTGGCGCGGCTACCGGATGCGCCGGCCGGCACGCGCGGCATATCGCTGTTCCTGGTGCCGAAAATCCTGGTCGGCGACGATGGCGCGCTCGGCGCGCGCAACGATGTCTTCTGTTCCGGACTTGAGCACAAGCTCGGCATCCACGCCTCGCCGACCTGCACCATGATCTATGGCGATGGTTTCCAGGGCGCCAAGCCCGGCGCTATCGGCTGGCTGATCGGCGAGGAGAACAAGGGCCTCGCCTGCATGTTCACGATGATGAACAATGCGCGGCTTTGTGTCGGCATGCAGGGGGTAGCGGTCGCGGAAGCCGCAACGCAGAAGGCGATCGCCTATGCCAATGAACGCCGGCAGGGCAAGGCCGCGAGCTACACTGGCACGGGTATGGCGCCGATCGTCCATCACCCCGATGTCCAGCGTAACCTGCTGACCATGAAGGCGCTGACCCAAACCGCGCGCGCCATCAGCTATTCCTGTGCCCACGCCATCGACATGGCCGGTGTCTCCGCCGGTGACGAGGCGGCCCACTGGCGCGACCGCGCCAATCTGCTGACGCCGCTGGCAAAGGCGTTCTCGACCGATATCGGCGTCGAGGTTGCCTCACTCGGCCTCCAGGTTCATGGCGGCATGGGCTTCATCGAGGAGACGGGAGCGGCCGCCTTCTATCGTGATTCGCGCATCGCCCCGATCTACGAGGGCACCAACGGCATTCAGGCGATCGATCTGGTGATGCGCAAGCTGCCGCTCGGCGGCGGCGACCATGTGCATGGTTATATCGCCGAACTGGCTGATATGGCCGCAGCGGTGCGGACCTCGAACCTGCAGGGTTTCGGCCGCACCGCCGACGCTCTCGACGCGGCACTTGGCGATCTCAGCGAAGCGACCCGCTTCCTGCAGAAACTGGCGGCCGAAGGCCGGGCGGACGAGGCGCTGGCGGGTGCGACGCCCTATCTCAGGCTGATCTCGCTTGCCGCCGGCGGCGCCTATCTGGCGCGCGGCGCTCTTGCCGACCAAGGCCGTATTCCCCTTTGCCGCTTCTTCGCCGAAAACCTGCTCGGCGAGGTCAGCGCTTTGCGGGCGCGCGTCATCGATGGCGCCGAAAGCCTCGCCGCTGCCGGAAAAACGCTGATTTCCGCCTGACGTTCACAAGGAAAGAACCGTGACAGACCATATCCTCGTCGAGCGCCAGGGCGCCATCCAGATCATCCGCATGAACCGGCCGGACAAGAAGAACGCGCTGACGCGCGCCATGTATGCGAAAATGTCAAAAAGCCTGGCAGAAGGCGACGCCGACCCGGAGATCCGCGTCCATGTCTTTCTCGGCGTGCCCGGCGCCTTCTCCTCAGGCAACGACCTTGCCGACTTCATGATCATCGCCACCGGTGGTGACGGCGGCACCGAAGTCTGGGACTTCCTGATGGCGCTGGCCAGGGTCGAAAAACCCATGGTCTCCGGCGTCGACGGCATCGCGGTCGGCATCGGCACGACGCTCAACCTGCATTGCGACCTGACCTTCGCCACGCCGCGCACCGTGTTCAGGACGCCTTTCGTCGACCTTGGCCTGGTGCCCGAGGCGGGGTCGAGCCTCTTGGCGCCGCGCATCCTCGGGCAGCAGGGTGCCTTCGCGCTGCTCGGCCTCGGCGAGGGCTTTTCGGCTGAACGGGCGAAGGCCGCCGGCCTGATCTACGAGGTGGTCGAGGAAGCAGCACTGGAGGCCTCGGTGCTGGCGGCCGCCGGCCAGATCGCGGCCAAGCCGCCGCAGGCGTTGAAGATCGCGCGCGACCTGATGCGCGGCTCGCGCGACGACCTCGTCGCCCGCATCGGCGAGGAAAGCGAGCATTTTCGCGAGCGCCTGAAGTCCGATGAGGCGCGCGCCGCGCTCACCGCGTTCATGACGAGAAAGAAGGCCTGAGCCTCTTCTTCAGGGATAAAGCCTCGTCTTGTCCCAGGCGCCTTTCGCGTTGCGGCTGAAGACGAGCCGGTCGTGCAGGCGGAACGGCCTGTCGTGCCAGAACTCGATTGTCGTGGGCACGATTCGGAAGCCGGACCAGTGCTTTGGCCGCGGGATCTCGCCGATCGGGTAGCGTGCCGTGTATTCGGCCACTGCCTTCTCCAGCGCAAAGCGGCTTTCCAGCGGCCGCGATTGTTTCGAGGCCCATGCGCCGATGCGGCTGCCGCGCGGCCGTGTCGCATAGTAGGCGTCGGCTTCGGCGTCGCTGACGATCTCCACCGGTCCGCGAATGCGTACCTGGCGGCGCAGTGATTTCCAATGGAAACACATCGCCGCCTTCATGCTGCCAAGAATCTCCTGGCCCTTGGCGCTCTCGAAATTCGTGTAGAAGACAAACCCGCTTTCATCGAACCCCTTGAGCAAAACCATGCGCACATCCGGCATGCCGTCGGCATCGACGGTCGCCAGAGCCACGCCGTTGGGGTCGTTCGGCTCGCTTTTCGTGGCGTCGTCCAGCCATGCGGCAAACAGGCGAAACGGCTCGGCAGCCTCGGTAAAGTCACCGCTTGTTAACTCAGTGTCACTCATAGTTTTTCTCAAATTGTCACGAAGATTCTTACAAAGCCAAGATTCTTAACGAAGCAAGGGGGAGGCTGCCGATTGTCGCTTATCGCGCAAGCTTTTGACAGCAGGCAATGGAGCGTTATCGCTTCGGCCAGCGCGAAAGCCGCGATCGTGGCGGTCGCCTTGCCGCTTGCCGCTTGTGGCGCCGGCGGCTTCAGCCTGGAAAAAGCCGAAGTCGACCGCTCGATCCTGACCAGCAGCACATCGGCCTCGGCCGCGCCGGCCAGTCTGGATCGCGACTCCGACCAGACGACGATCGGCAATGCAGTCTCCTCGGCCGACATCGAGCAGCTCGGCGGGCAGGCCGTCCCATGGGCCAATGCCGGTACCGGCTCGCGCGGTTCCATCACCGATCTGGCGGAATTGAAGGACAACGGCCAGACCTGCCGCCGCTTCAAGGCCTCGCGCGAAAGCTTTGACGGCGTTGCCATGTTCGAAGGCGAACTGTGCCTGGCCAGCGCCGGCGGCTGGCGCATGCAGGACTTCAAGGCGCTCTGATTTTCCGCGTCTGATATGCGGCTCCAGCACTGGAATTTCTTCCTATGGGAGCGCATATAAGAGGCAACCAGAGACTCAACTCTTCTCCAGGGCAGTAAGCATGCGCGACCCCTATGAGGTGCTGGGCGTTGCCAGGAACGCATCGGCCAAAGACATAAAGTCGGCGTACCGGAAACTCGCCAAAAAGCATCATCCGGACCAGAATCCGAATGATCCAAAGGCGAAGGACCGTTTCGCCGCAGCCAACCAGGCCTACGAGATCGTCGGCGACGAAAAGAATCGCGCCGCTTTCGATCGCGGCGAGATCGACGCTGACGGCAAGCCGCGATTCCAGGGCTTTGAGGGCGCTGCCGGTGGCGGCGATCCGTTTGGCGGCTTTCGCCGGCAGCAAGGTCCGGGCGGCTCGCGGTTCGAATTCCGCTCCGGTCGACCCGGTGGCGATCCGTTCGACGGCAACAGCGACATCTTCAGCCAGATTTTTGGCGACACTTTTTCCGGCGCGCGCGGTCCCGGCATGGGCGATCGCCGCCAGCAGACGACCGCTGCCGATCTGAACGTGACGCTCGACGTCACCATCGAGGAAGCGGCGACCGCTGAAAAGGTGACGGCGATGTTCCCCGACGGCCGCAAGGTGGCGGTCAAGCTGCCGGCCTATGTCGAGGATGGCCAGACCATCCGCCTCAAGGGTCAAGGCGAGCAGGGGCCGGGCCAGCCAGGCGACGCGCTGGTCAAGATCCATCTGCGCCGGCATCCACGCTACCGCATCGAAGGCCGCGACCTGCACGCCGATCTGCCGGTGATGCTGGCGGATGCCGTGCTCGGCGCCAAGGTGCCTGTCGAGACGCCGACCGGCAGGCTCGCGGTCAACATTCCGGCCTGGTCGAGCTCCGACAAGGTCCTGCGGCTGAAGGGCAGAGGCCTGCCGGAAAAGGCCGGCGGTCACGGCGATCTCTACGCTCATGTGCGTATCATGCTGCCGGAAGGCGGTGACAGCGCGCTCGAAGCGCTGTTGCGCAGCCAAAAAGGCTGATCGGCGGCTTTTGTCCCCTGAACTGTCCGTTTTGAGCGCTTGAAGGGGCTCTGTGCCTGTGCGATAGGGCAACCCACAAAGCTGAAATCTTGCGGAGAGCGCTCACATGGCGGGTGGACAGGGCCTAATGGCCGGCAAGCGCGGCCTCATTCTTGGCGTCGCCAACAATAGGTCGATCGCTTATGGCATTGCCAAGGCCTGCGTCGATCATGGCGCCGAGATAGCGCTGACCTATCAGGGCGAGGCGTTCAAGAAGCGTGTCGAGCCGCTGGCGGCGGAACTGGGCGCCTTTGTCGCCGGCCATTGCGACGTCACCGATCCGGCGAGCCTGGATGAGGTTTTCGCCAATGTCGCCAGACATTGGGGCAAGCTTGATTTCCTCGTCCACGCCATTGCCTTCTCCGACAAGGATGAGCTGACTGGCCGCTATGTCGAGACGTCACGCGACAATTTCCTGCGCACAATGGACATTTCGGTCTATTCCTTCACCACCATCGCCAAGCGCGCCGAGGCGCTGATGACCGATGGCGGCTCACTGCTGACGCTGACCTACTACGGCGCCGAAAAGGTGATGCCGCACTACAACGTCATGGGTGTCGCCAAGGCGGCGCTCGAGGCCAGCGTGCGCTACCTGGCGGTCGATCTCGGCGCCAAGAAGATCCGCGTCAACGCCATTTCGGCCGGCCCGATCAAGACCCTTGCCGCTTCCGGCATCGGCGATTTCCGCTACATCCTGAAGTGGAACGAGTACAATTCGCCGCTGAAGCAGACGGTGACGCAGGAGGAAGTCGGCGATTCCGGCGTCTATTTCCTGTCCGATCTGTCGCGCGGCGTCACCGGTGAAGTGCACCACGTCGATTCGGGCTACCACGTCGTCGGCATGAAGGCGGTCGACGCGCCTGATATTTCGACGGTCAAGGACTAGCACCCCCCAACCGTCGTCCGTCCCGATCCGCACCGGAAGACCTGATGTACCCGCTGGTTTATATCGCGCGCCACGGCCAGACCGCGTGGAACGCCGAAATGCGGCTTCAGGGGCAGGCTGACACCGATCTCAATGCTCTTGGCCGCGAACAGGCGACCGGCAACGGGCTTCGGCTAGCTGCGTTGGTTCCAGATCCCTGGGAATTCGACTTCGTCGCCAGTCCGATGAAACGGACGCGCGAAACGATGCAGCGTATTCGCGCCGCGATGAAGCTGGATCCGGATGCCTATCGAACCGATCCGCGCCTCGTCGAGGTCAATTTCGGCGATTGGCAGGGATTTACCTTTCCCGAGCTGGAGACGCGGTATCCCGGAGCAAGCGGGACGCGTGCTCTGGACAAGTGGAACTTCCAGCCGCCCGGCGAAGGCGCCGAGAGCTATCAGATGCTGCTCGAACGGGTGAGGCCATGCTTCGACGCGATTGAACGCCAGACGATATGCGTGACCCATGGCGGCGTCATGCGCACCTTGTTTCGTTTCGTTCTGGGATTGGCCGAGGACGAGGCAGCGAACCTGGAAATACCGCAGGATCGCCTGCTCAAGCTCGAAGGCAAGAGTCTGGAGTGGCTTTGATGCATGTCGCCCAAAATTGGCCCCGGTTTTGGGAGAACGACATGCATAAAACAAAGACCTAAAGCGGGTCGCCTGAATCCGTTCAGACGCGACACGCTCTAGGCCATTTCGCAGGCGGCTCGGCGAAAGCTGAACCGCAAACGCTGCATTCAATTGAGGTTGGAAGCTCTAGTTGGCTGAGCTGTCCGGCAGTTCCATGTCGGTGATGACGTTTTCGCCATTGGTCACATCGTAGGCAATGACGATGTCCATGCCCGGCTTCAGCGCGTCGAGATCGGTCTCTGCGTTCAGCTTGTAGGACTTGCCGTCATCCAGCGTCAGCGTCGCCGTGTCCTTGTCGATCTTCTTGATCAGGCCTTCGGTCTGGCCGGCGAAAGCGGCGGTGGAAAGCAGCAGCGTGGCGGCAACGGCGCTAATCAGGGTACGCATAATCGTTCCTCTTTATCATTGCACCGGCATGGCGGCGGGCTGTTCAACAGCGGATGGAGCAGAGCAGAAACCAACCGAATGTGTCAAAACTAAATCCGCCAGATCACAGTTTGACCCCTGTGAAAAACGCCAATAGAACGCAATCTTCAGCCGGCTCCGATGCCGGGCAGGGTATTTCATGTCTCACAACACGTTCGGCCACCTTTTCCGCGTCACCACCTGGGGCGAAAGCCATGGCCCGTCGCTCGGCTGCGTGGTCGACGGCTGTCCGCCCGGCATCCGCTTTACGCGCGACGAGATCCAGGCCGAACTCGACAAGCGCCGGCCGGGACAGTCACGTTTCGTGACGCAGCGTCGCGAACCAGATGAAGTGAAGGTGCTGTCAGGTTTCATCCTCGACGAGGACGGCGAGACGATGATCACCACCGGCACGCCGGTGTCGATGCTGATCGAGAATGTCGACCAGCGTTCAAAGGATTATGGCGAGATCGCCCGCCAGTACCGGCCCGGCCATGCCGACTACACCTATGACGTCAAATACGGGGTGCGCGATTATCGTGGCGGCGGCCGCTCCTCGGCCCGCGAGACGGCAGCCAGAGTGGCGGCCGGTGCCTTGGCGCGCAAGGTGGTGCCCGGCGTGGTGGTGCGCGGTGCGCTGGTGTCGATGGGCGAGAAATCCATCGATCGCGCCAACTGGAACTGGAATTTCATCGGCGATGCGGAAAATCCGTTCTTCACCCCCGATCCGGCTTCCGTTCCTGTCTTCACGCAGTATCTCGACGGCATCCGCAAGGCGGGCTCCTCGGTCGGTGCGGTGATCGAGATCGTCGCCGACGGCGTTCCACCGGGCCTCGGCGCGCCGATCTATGCCAAGCTCGACCAGGACATCGCCTCCGGCCTGATGTCGATCAACGCGGTCAAGGGCGTCGAGATCGGCAACGGCTTCGAGGCCGCCCGCATCACCGGCGAGCAGAATGCCGACGAGATGCGCATCGGCAATGACGGCAAGCCGGTGTTCCTGTCCAACAATGCCGGCGGCATCCTCGGCGGCATCTCGACCGGCCAGGCAATCGTCGCCCGTTTCGCCGTCAAGCCGACCTCGTCGATCCTGACCCCGCGAAA
The DNA here is from genome assembly GCF_003997175.1 of Mesorhizobium sp. Primo-A. Lineage (NCBI taxonomy): Bacteria > Pseudomonadati > Pseudomonadota > Alphaproteobacteria > Hyphomicrobiales > Phyllobacteriaceae > Mesorhizobium > Mesorhizobium sp. Primo-A. The sequence continues at coordinate 150 of NZ_RZTG01000015.1, read as the reverse complement.
GTCGATCGATAAGGACGGCAAGGACGTCGAGATCATGACCAAGGGCCGCCACGATCCATGCGTCGGCATCCGCGCCGTGCCGATCGGCGAGGCAATGGTTGCCTGTGCGATCGCCGATCATTATCTGCGGCATCGGGGACAGACGGGGAG
>NZ_RZTG01000014.1:0-233717 GCF_003997175.1 Mesorhizobium sp. Primo-A | reverse complement strand
CCGCCCCCCCCGCCACCACCACCGCCGCCACTGTTACCGCCACCCTTGGCGTATGCGCTGACGGTGTGGATGCCGGAAACGGAGCCGTCCAGGACAATTTGATAGGGCGCAATCGTCAACACCAGCGCCGCTGCCGATTTGAGCGCCAGCCGGCAACAACGGGTCGTGACCGATCTGTGCATTCTGATCTCCGACGACTGAGCCCGGCGCGCCCCACCCCAACGTTGCAGTGCAACCAACATTGCCGAAAGACGCGGCGCCCGGAAGCGACCTCCGACCGTTGCGGTTGTCAACCAGGACCATTGCAAGCGCAAGGTTGGACTAAAGTCCCAAGTATATGCTACATTAGCTTCGCATGAACGGCGCCGTGACCGCCATCGCTAAACGGGAGACTGGCTTTCCCGATGCCTGACGACCGCAGACGCCGAACATCAAGTCACCTCCGCCGGGGGCGGCGGAGGTGACTTGTCGAGGGTGCAGTTGCCCGTTGATCTGTTTTTTGCAAACGACTGATGTCGTCCGCCGTCGCAGGATGCGCGGCCAAGATGCCGCCTAAGGTCTCCTTTCATCTCGAACCGGCGATTCTGGAGCAGTTCCGGTCTGCGGGAATGCTTAGCCAGCGCTGCGCGCAATGCCTGTCGCGTCTGAAAGGTCTCCCGATGTCACGAAAATGTGATCCGGCGATTATAAGGGGGTCAAACAGGTACCCACGCTCCAGCCAATCCAACAGCCAGAGGCAAGCCATGACTGACCTTCGCTCCCCCGACACCCGATTCCGCACCAGCCTGCTCGAGGAAAACGACGGCCCGGCCATCAACGCTTCCGACAACCGCACCATGGGCGAGATCATCGCCGCGCGGTTCTCGCGCCGCGGCTTCCTCAAGGGTTCGCTGGCTGTCTCGGCCATCGCCGCCACCGTCAGCCCGCTGGCGCTGATCAGCGCCGACGAGGCCCGGGCCGCTGAAGGCTCGGCCTTCACGTTCGACGAACTCGAGGCCGGCATCGACGACAAGCACCACGTCGCGCCGGGTTACGATGCCGATGTACTGCTGCGCTGGGGCGATCCGCTGTTTGCCGATTCGCCCGACTTCGACCCGACGAAACAGTCGGCCGAGGCCCAGGCGAAACAGTTCGGCTACAACAACGATTATGTCGGCTACATCCCCATCGACGGCTCGGCCGAACATGGCCTGCTGGTGGTCAACCACGAATACACCAATCCGCATCTGATGTTCCCGGGCATCGTGAAAATCGTCGAGAAGGACGGCAAGAAGTCGGCCGAAGTCGCACCCCTCTCGAAGGAGCAGGTCGATGTCGAGATGGCAGCTCACGGCGGCACCATCGTCGAGATCCGCAAGACATCAGGCAAATGGCAGGTGGTGCGCGACGGCAAGCTCAATCGCCGCATCACCTCCAACACCGAAATGGCGCTGGCCGGTCCGGTTGCCGGCCATGACCGCGTCAAGACCAATGCCGATCCGTCCGGCACCAAGGTGTTCGGCACGTTCAACAATTGCGCCGGCGGCGTCACGCCCTGGGGCACCTATGTGATGGCCGAGGAGAACATCCATGGCTATTTCTCCGGCGAGTTGCCGGAAGGCCACAAGGAAGCCGCGAACTACAAGCGTCTCGGCATTCCCGAAGGCGCCTATGAATGGGCGGCGCATTACGAACGTTTCGACCTCGCCAAGGAGCCCAATGAGGCCAACCGCTTCGGCTGGATCGTCGAGGTCGATGTCAACGACCCGACCTCGACGCCGAGGAAGCGCACGGCCATGGGCCGCTTCAAGCATGAGGGCGCCGAATCGATTGTCGCCAGGGACGGCCGCGTCGTCTTCTATCTCGGTGACGACGAGCGCTTCGACTATGTCTACAAGTTCGTGACCAAGGCCGCGTTCGATCCGAACGATCATGCCGCCAACAGGGACCTGCTCGATGATGGCACGCTGCATGTCGCCAGGTTCGCCGAAGATGGCACGGTCGAATGGCTGCCGATCGTCTTCGGCCAGGGACCGCTGACGGCTGAAAACGGTTTCACTGGCCAGGCCGACGTGCTGATCGAGACGCGCCGCGCCGCCGACCTGCTCGGTGCCACCAAGATGGACCGCCCCGAAGACATCCAGCCCAATGCCATCAACGGCAAGGTCTATGTCATGCTGACCAACAATTCGAAGCGCAAGGCCGACCAGGTAGACGCCGCCAACCCCCGCGCCGAAAACGCCTTTGGCCACATCATCGAGATCGCCGAGGACGGCGGTGATTTCACCGCCGCCAAGGGCAAGTGGGAAGTGCTGCTGAAATGCGGTGATCCGGCGGTTGCCGATGTCGGCGCCACCTTCTCGACGGCAACGACGGCCAATGGCTGGTTCGGCATGCCCGACAATTGCGCGGTCGATTCGGCCGGGCGTCTCTGGGTCGCGACCGACGGCCAGGGCCCGAAAGCCACCGGCCGCACGGATGGTCTGTGGGCGGTGGACACGGAAGGGGTGGCGCGGGCGACCTCGAAACTGTTCTTCCGCGTGCCGATCGGCGCCGAAATGTGCGGTCCGCTGTTTGCGCCCGACGACCAGACCGCCTTCGTCGCCGTCCAGCATCCGGGCGATGGCGGCGAGGACTGGGAAGCGTTCGGCCGCCCGTCCTACTATGAGGATCTGTCGACGCGCTGGCCCGACTTCAAGCCCGACATGCCGGTGCGGCCGTCGGTGGTCGCCATCACCAGACAGGGCGGCGGCAAGATCGCGGTCTGATTGCCCTCCAGCATGGGGCGCAGCAGCGGAGCAGATTTGCACCGCTGCCGCCCTTTGAAGTCGCGGCATGGGGTGAAGTCGGTCAAGCCTCGGGAAAGATTGGCAATTTAAACATGGCGCCCTAGGTCTTTATCAGGAGATCGCCATGTCGAAGTCCGTCTATGACCGTGGCTTGCTCAAGCCAGCCGATATCGCCAAGCTGCAGCGCGTGTTCGACGAGGCCTGCCGGCGGCGCGAGGCACATCCCGATTCCGCCGACGCGCGGGAAATCGCGCTTAACCTGCTCGCCCTGCACAATGCCGGCATGGAGGAAGAGGACATGCTGATGGAGGCCGTCGGTTTCCGGCGGCTGGAACCCAAATCAGCGTGATGCGCCGGGTTGGTGCGAGGCCGACCCTGCAATCCGTTTGGCGATCGCCTTGGCCAGGATACCGGCATTGGCGAAGCAGCCGCGAATGCTCGGCCGCATGCCGGTGAACCACAGACCGGGCAATTTCGGATCGGCTTGCCCGCCGTTGAAGAGCGGAACGCCCTTGGCGTCGAGCACGCCGAGCTTGCCGACCATCGGCTCCAGCCCGGTGCGGTAGCCTGTCGCGGCAATGACGATGTCAGGATAGATCAGGCTGCCATCGGCCAGGATCACGCCGTCACGGGTGAATTCCCTTATGCCAGGTACGACGGTGATCTTGCCGGCCTTTATGGCGCTGACGGCGCCGTCGTCGGCGGCGATCGCGGTGTAATCCGAGGTCAGGCGGCTGGCGCCGCCCGCAGGCGCGGGCGGCAGGCCGAATTTGGTCAGGTCGCCGAAAGCCAGGCGCTGCGTCGCCGACATCACCGCGTCGGCGACCCGCAACGGCAAGCGAGCCATGAACGGCGAAAGCCGGTGCACGGCGATCTTGCCGATGCGCTTGGGCAGCAGGGCGGGACCGCTGCGGGCCGACAGCCAGATGGCGGCCGTGTCTATGCCGGCCAGATGATTGAGCGCATCGAAACCCGAATTGCCAGCGCCGACGACCAGCACTTTCTGGCCCGCATAGGCCTGTGCGTCACCGAAATCCGCCGAATGGATGATGCGCCCGACGAAATCCTTCATGCCTTTCCATTCGGGAATGAACGGCTGCCTGTCGCGGCCGGTGGCGACGACGACATTGCGGGCCAGCCGCAGGCCAGCGCTGGTCCGTACCGCCCAGTGATCGCCCTTGAAGGCAATCTCTTCGACAGCGACGCCAAACTGCACCGGCAGCCGGTTTTCCTCCCTGAAATCATTCATGTGGCGGATGACGACCGTCCGGTGCGGAAAGGCGGGGGTGCCGGGTGGATAGGGGAGACCAGGCAGCGAAGAAAGATCGCGGTGGGTGTTGAGATGCAATTGCTGGTGCCGCCGGTGCCATGGCTCAGCCAACCGGCTTTCCTTTTCCAGGATCGCCGTCGGCACGCCGGCGTTCATCAAGGCGTGCGCGACGGCCAGCCCGGCAGCACCGGCGCCGACGACGATTGCCGGCTCGACCTTGGCCGGCAGATCCACAACCGATCTGATTGTCGTATCAGTCATTCACTCGAATCCCGTTCGACGCCAGGCTGGCAGGACGCTGTAACCGTTTGATCCCGCGCAGGATCCCTGCAGCAAACCGCGGCCGAAATTTCGAGCGATGCGAATTAGCTCCGTACGCCGGGCCGCGGTTGCGCTCTATATGGCATATGCGCGATATCAACGGTAATCAGGTCGCGGCAATGTGATTGATTCGAGGCTCGGGGTGGCTGGCGGGTCTCGGTTATCCCCACGCGCATGCCCGAAATCGACTCCGATTTTCGAGTCATGCGCAGAATCAAAGTGTTACAGCACCTTGGCGCGTCCTGGACGGCCGGCGCTGTAGGCGGCACGCGGAATCTCGACCATGCCCTCCTTGCGGTTCTATTTCGACAAGATCCTTGAGGCCGCCGCGCCCGAGGTCGAGCGGCAGGCGCTGACCCATGTCGAACGCCTGGCACTGGTGCGCCGCTATGGCGACTTCTCGCTCGCCTATTCCACCGCCGTGCAAGGCAAGCTCTCCTATTTCGGCGACGCCGACGGCTACATCGCCTTCGGTACCAAGATGAAGCACCATTTCGCGCTCGGCGACCCGGTGGCGGCTCCGGCGCGTCGGGCCGATTACATCAAGCGCTTCGTCGAGACCGCCGGCAGCCCGTGGTTCGTGCAGGTCGGCGAGGACACCGCACGCGTGCTGGCCGGCCTTGGCTACAAGGTCAATCGCCTCGGCATCGACACCCGCCTCACCCTGCCCGAGCATGATTTTTCCGGGAAGCGCAACGAGACCGTGCGCTACTCCGAGCGCTGGCTGCTGAAGAAAGGCTTTTCGTTCGACGAGGACAAGCGCACGATTTTTCTGGATGAAATTGCCCGGCTTTCGGAAAACTGGCGCGGCGACCGCATCGTCAAGCGCTGGGAGATGGGCTTTCTCAACCGCAACTTTGCCGACCATCTCGGCACCGACATGCGCCGTTTCGTCCTGCACGGTCCCGACGGCGGACTGGTCGCTCTGCTCGACTTCGACCCGCTGTGCCGCAACGGAAAGGTCATCGGCTACACGACGGCCTTCAAGCGCAAGCATATCGACGCTTCGCCGCATGCCGAGGTCGGCCTGACCAAATTCGCCGTCGATCGTTTTCGCGAAGAGGGCATCTCGGTGGTCACGCTCGGCCTGTCGCCGATGCTCGATATCGGGCCAAGCGGCTTTGCCGAAAGCGATTTCTGGCGCAATGCCTTCCAGCGCGCCTACGATTCGCCCTGGGTCAATCGCCGCAGGTTCAACCTGCAGGGCCAGGCGGCCTTCAAGCGCCGCTTCCACGGTGTCGAGGAGCCGGTCTACATCGCTTTCCGCAAGGGGACGTATGTCGAGATGCTGGGGTTGCTGCGGCTGGTCAAGGCGATCTAGATGTATCGATATTCAGGTGAGGCCGGCCTGCAAATGGCGGCTTCCTGCGCTTCCGGTGCTCACGTACGAAAAGTACGCTCCGCTCCGGTTCTCGGAATCCGCCATTTTCGACTCGGCCTGACCTGAATCTCAACAGACCTGGCGGCGTTCTGCCGTCAATTCCTCAACCGATACCCTGTCCTGAAGATCCAGGCGACGATCGTTATACAGATCAGCAGGAAGACGACCGTCATGCCGAGGCTGACGCCGACCGAGACGTCGGACTTGCCGTAGAAGCTCCAGCGGAAACCGCTGATCAGATAGACGACCGGGTTGAACAGCGTGATCGTGCGCCAGACCTCGGGCAGCATGTTGATCGAATAGAAGCTGCCACCGAGGAAGGTCAGCGGCGTGATGATCAGCAGCGGAACCAGTTGCAGCTGCTCGAAACTCTTCGCCCAGATGCCGATGATGAAGCCGAACAGGCTGAAGGTCACCGCCGTCAGCACCAGGAAGGCGAGCATCCAGAACGGATGCAGGATGGTGAGCGGCACGAACAGCGAGGCGGTGGCCAGGATGATCAGGCCGAGGATGATCGACTTGGTCGCGGCACCGCCGACATAGGCGATGACGATCTCCAGATAGGAGACCGGCGCCGACAGAAGCTCGTAGATCGAGCCGACGAATTTCGGGAAATAGATGGCAAAGGAGGCGTTGGAGATCGACTGCGTCAACAGCGACAGCATGATCAGACCCGGCACGATGAAGGCGCCGTAGCTGATGCCGTCGATCTCGGTGATGCGCGAGCCGATGGCCGAGCCGAAGACGACGAAATACAGCGACGTCGAGATGACCGGCGAGACGATGCTCTGCAGCACGGTGCGGAAAGCACGTGCCATTTCCATCCGGTAGATCGCCCATACTGCGCGAAGGTTCATGGCTCCCTCCTCACCAGATTGACGAAGATCTCCTCGAGCGAAGAGTTTTGCGTGTCGATATCGCGGAACTGGATGCCGCCGGCCTCGAGATCGCGCATCAACGAGGCGACGCCGGGCCGCTCGGCCTGGTTGTCATAGGTGTAGGTCAGCTGCCCGCCATCGGGCGACAATTCCAGCGCATAGCGCGAGAGCGCCTCGGGAATGGCCGTCAGCGGATTGCGCAGTTCCAGCACCAGCCGCTTGCGGCCGAGCTTGCGCATCAGTTCGGCCTTGTTCTCGACCAGGATGATCTCGCCGCGGTTGATGACGCCGACGCGGTCGGCCATCGCTTCGGCTTCCTCGATATAGTGCGTGGTGAGGATGATGGTGACGCCGTCCTCGCGCAGCCGGCGCACCATCGCCCACATGTCCTGGCGCAGCTCGACGTCGACGCCGGCGGTCGGCTCGTCGAGGAACAGGATGCGCGGCTCATGCGACAGCGCCTTGGCGATCATCAGCCGGCGCTTCATGCCGCCCGACAGGGTGATCGCCTTGGCATCCTTCTTGTCCCACAGTGAGAGATCGCGCAGCACCTTCTCGACAAAGCCGTGGTTGGCCGGCTTGCCGAACAGGCCACGGCTGTAATTGACCGTCGCCCAGACGCTCTCGAAGGCATCGATGGTCAGTTCCTGCGGCACAAGCCCGATCAGACCGCGCGCGGCGCGATAATCCTTGTTGATGTCGTGGCCGTCGACGGTGACGGTGCCCGACGAGCGGTTGACGATGCCGCAGACGATCGAGATCAGCGTCGTCTTGCCGGCGCCATTGGGCCCAAGCAGCGCGAAGATTTCGCCGCGCTGAATGTCGAGATTGACTTCCTTGAGCGCGGTAAAACCGGTGGCGTAGGTCTTGGAGACCCCGGAAATGGACAGGATGGAAGGCATGGATGAAAACGGCTGCTTGAAGAGGTCCCCTGATATAGGCCGAATGTCGGTGCTTGCAACCGCAAGTCAATGCCCTGCTGACAGTTCTCGACAATCGTTGCCGGCCGGCCATTGCAGGTGCGGCGCACAGGCCCGGAGTTGCGCGGCATGCAACCGGCAAAATTGTCCTGTGGCGTTCAGCCTCGCGGCAGGACGCCGCTTTGACCTGAACTCGCTTCGGGCCTATTCTTCGCGAGTATTTGCAGCAGCCGGAGCCCATCATGGACCCGCTCATACTTTCGCGTATCCAGTTCGGCGCGAATATTTCATTCCACATTCTATTTCCGACGATCACCATTGCGCTGGGTTGGGTGCTGCTGTTCTTCAAGCTGCGCTACAACGCGACCAACGATTCCGCCTGGATGCGCGCCTATTTCACCTGGGTGAAGGTGTTCGCGCTGTCCTTTGCCATGGGCGTGGTTTCGGGCGTCACCATGAGCTTCCAGTTCGGCACCAACTGGCCGGGCTACATGGAAAAGGTCGGCAACATCGCCGGGCCGCTGCTGGCCTACGAGATTCTCACCGCCTTCTTCCTCGAAGCGGCCTTCCTCGGCATCATGCTGTTCGGCTTCCGCCGCGTTTCCAACCGCATCCACACACTGGCGACGGTGCTTGTCGCCGGCGGCACCACCGTCTCGGCGTTCTGGATCATCGCGCTCAATTCCTGGATGCAGACGCCGGCCGGCTTCGAGATGCGCGACGGCGTGGCGCATGCGGTCGACTGGTGGGCAATCATCTTCAACCCGTCGATGCCCTACAGGCTGACCCACATGCTGCTGGCGTCCGGGCTGACGGTGTCGTTCCTGGTCGCTGGCCTGTCGGCGCTGCGCTATCTCACCGGCGACCGTTCGGAATCGATGTGGAAGGCGCTGCGCACCGGCGTCTTCACGGCCGCGATCCTGATCCCGATTCAGATCTTCGCCGGGGACCAGCATGGGCTGAACACGCTGGAGCACCAGCCGCAGAAGATCGCCGCCATGGAGGCCAACTGGAACACCGGCCCCAATGTGCCGCTGGTGCTCTTCGCCCTGCCCGACGAGGCCGCGAAGGAAAACAAATTCGAGATCGCCATTCCCGACGGCGCCAGCCTGGTGCTGCGGCACTCGACCAGCGGTGTCGTGCCGGGACTGAACGATTATCCCGGCAACCATCCGCCGGTCTTTCCGGTGTTCTGGGGTTTCCGCGTGATGGTCGGCACAGGCATATCGATGCTGCTCGTCTCATGGTCGGCGGCCTTCTTCCTCAAGCGCCGGCACAGCCTGCCGAAGCCGCTCGCCATGCTGATGGTACCGATGGCGCTGTCGGGCTGGCTGGCGACGCTGGCCGGCTGGTACACCACCGAAATCGGCCGCCAGCCCTGGCTGGTGACGGGCGTGCTGAAAACGGCAGACGCGGTCGGCCCGGTGGCGGGCAGCCATGTCGCGCTGACGCTGGCGACCTACCTCGTTCTCTATGTGCTTTTGCTGATCGCCTATCTCGGCGTGCTGGTGCACCTGGCGCTGAAGGCGGCGAAGGACGGCGATTCATCGCCGCTGCCGGGCGTCATGAACGCCGCCATGTCACAGCCGGCGGCTGGCGAGTAGGAGAAGAAGATGAGCTTCGACTGGCCAACCGCGCTTCCCCTCATCTTCGCCGGCCTGATGGGCCTCGCCATCCTGATCTACGTCATTCTCGACGGTTTCGATCTCGGCATCGGCATCCTGTTCGCCGCCGCCGAAGACGCCGAACAGGATACGATGATTGCCGCGATCGGCCCGTTCTGGGACGCCAACGAAACCTGGCTGGTGCTGGCCGTCGGCCTGCTGCTGGTCGCCTTCCCGCTGGCGCATGGCGTCATCCTGACGGCGCTCTACATTCCGGTCTTCGTGCTTTTGCTCGGGCTGATCCTGCGCGGCGTTGCCTTCGATTTCCGCGCCAAGGTGCCAGCTGGCCGGAAGCATCGCTGGAACCGTATTTTCTTCCTGGGTTCGCTCATCGCCTCACTGGCGCAGGGCTACATGCTGGGTGTCTATGTGCTCGGCCTCGATGTCGGCCTCGGCGGCATGGCGTTCGGCGTGCTGGTGGCGTTCTGCCTTGCCGCCGCCTACGCGGCGATGGGTGCCGCCTGGGTGATCTACAAGACCGAAGGCGAGCTGCAGAAGAAGGCGGTGCGCTGGCTGCGCACGACGCTGGTGCTGACCGCACTCGGCATGGCCGCGGTGTCGCTGGCGACGCCCTTCGCCAGCCCGCGCATCTTCGACAAATGGTTCGTCTGGCCGGAGATGCTTTATCTGTCGCCGCTGCCGATCCTGTCGGCGCTGCTGTTTCTGTGGCTGTGGCGGCAGACCTTCCATCTGCCGAAGCCCGACGACCGCCATTCACTGACGCCGTTCCTGACGCTGGCGGCCATCTTCGCGCTTGGCTTTGCCGGCCTCGCCTGGTCGTTCTACCCGTTCGTGGTGCCGGATCGCCTGACCATCTGGCAGGCAGCCTCGGCACCGGAAAGCCTGGCCATCATCCTGGCCGGCACCGTGGTGGTGCTGCCGATCATCATCTTCTATTCCTTCTATGCCTACCGGGTGTTCGGCGGCAAGGCGACCGACCTGACCTACGATTGATCCGCTCCATCTCTTTGACGCAAAGCGCCATGGGCTTTCTCAGGAAGGGCTGCTTTCAGATCAGCCCGGAATCGCGCGCGGCAGCTGTGGCCTCGCCACGCGAGATGGCATCCAGCTTACCCAGAACCGCGGAGACATGGTGATCGACGGTTTTTGGTGAAATGGTCAGATGCTCTGCGATCCGCTTGTTGGAGAAGCCGCGCTCGATCAGTTGCAGCACTTCCATCTGGCGTTGGGTCAGGCCGGCGCTGTTGGCGCGCGTGGTCTGGCGCGGCCCCCGGGCGATGCGAATGACGCCGTTGCGCCGCATGATTTCGCGCACATGGCTCGCAACCGGCTTGGCTCCAAGGGTCTCGAATATCTCGAGTGCCGCACGCTGCGCCGGCTCATCGCCCTGGGCGAGCGCGAGCGCACGTTCATAAGGTGCGTTGAGATCCGCCCAGACCGCGGCCGCCCCTTGCCAGTCGCCAGCCAGGAGCATTCGGTACGGCGCGGCCATGCCGGCCGTATCCCCCGCGTCGCTACCGGCGGAGAGGATCTGGCGCCAGCTGGCCAGTTCGGCAAACATAGCCCGCGTCGGCGACAGGGTCTCGGCAAGGTCGATCAGCCGCAGCGCCTCGGCGATTTCCGCCTCGCCGAGCCATGCCTGCTCGGCGACGATGGCGGCGTACGGCAACAGCCGCTGCAATTCGGCTCCCCTTTCCAGGAACCGATTCATTTCCGCCAGCAGTGGCTCGGCCGAAGGATCTCCGCGCCGAAGACGCAGTTTCACCAGGGCCACCAAAGCGGGATAGCGGACCAGCGCCGTCGCCTGGTCATTGCTTATGACATCCAGAGCCTCGGCGGCGGCTTCGTTCCAGTATCCCTGACGCAACAACAACTGTGCCCGAACCCCACGCATATAGTCACGCCAAGTCGCCAGATCGTTCTCGACGCAATAGTCGATGCCGCGATCAAGGAAGGATTGAGCCTGGCTGTAGCCCAATTGGTTGATCTCGCCACAGGCGCAATTGGTGAAGGCACGCGCGGCGTGCTCCTGAAAATTCTGCTCCAGCGCGATTTCAAGGCTGCGGGCGAGATGCAGCCGGCTGCTGGCCAGATCCAGCCACTGCTCGGCGGCGCCGACATTGTTGAGCGCGTGACAAACGACATCCTGCCGGTCCAGCTGCTCGGCAAGCTCGATCGCCCTGCCGCCCAGCGACAGGGTCTCGTCGAGCCTCTCGGCCAGCATCGCCAGCTGCGAAAGGTTCGAATAGGCCATGGCAAGTTCGGCACTGGCGGGAACTGCCTCCAGCAACGCGACCGCCTGGGCGCCGAACAGGTCGGCTGCCGGGCGGTCGCCCAACAGATAGGCGAAGCGCGATAGCCACCTGAGGCTGTCGCCTTCCTTCAGCGTGTTGCCAAGCGCCTTTTGCAACGCGCGGGCTTGTTCCTGCGCCTTGATGGCCTCGTCAATGCGGGCGATCAAGTGACACTCGAAGGCATACTGCTCGTAAAGTCCGGCGCGTTCTTCCACGGGCAAGGTGTCGGCCTGCCGCAAGGCGACCTCATAGTAGCCGGCGGCGTCGCGATGGGCGCCGACACGCGAAGCCTCGCGCGCGGCGATCGGCGCGAATTCGCGCACCGCCTCGAAATTGTGCGCTTCCACGGCGTGATGGACCAGGCGTGCGGTGGCGACGCCGCCGTTTTCAAGCAGCGCCGACAGCGCGCGCTGGTTGAACAGTCTCCTGTAACTTGTCGTCAGCATCATCTCGATGGCGCGGCGTGCGATTTCATGGCGGAAGGCATAGCCATCGCCCAGATCGTCGAGCAGCCCATTCGACACACATTCCGCCAGCTGTCCGGCGCTGGCGACGCCGCACAGGCCCTGCAGAGCCCAAGCATCGGCCCGCCTGGGAAACACCGACACCGCGTCCAGCATCGAGCGGGCACCGGCGGACAGCCGTTCGGCCCGCGCCACAACGGCGTCCCGCACGCTGGCCGGTGGCGTCATCTCATTGTCGGCACACAGGAGCTCGGTGACGAAGAAGGCATTGCCGGCGGTGACCCGGTAGATGGCGTCGCCATCTCGGCCGGCAGCGCTGGCGAGCGACAGGACGGCCGCCTCGCTCAACAGCGGCACGTCGATACGGGCAACGTTGCCCGACGGAATTTCACCCAGCGCCCGGCGCACACGCGCCTGTCCTTCGCTGCGGTCGGTGCGCGCCGTCAACAGGACCAGGATGTGGGTGTTGGCGATGCGCCGGCCAAGAAAGCGGACGAAATCGAGCGTCGCGTCGTCCGCCCAATGCAGATCCTCGATTACCAGAAGCGTCGGCTGGGTCCTTGTCTCGAACACGTCGAGGGCACCGGAGAACAGTGGCAGCCGCTGACCCTGCCTGGCGTCGATCGCCTGCGGCATCGCCCATTGCGCCTCGCGGGCGAGGTCATAGAGCGGTCCGAGCGGATCGGGGATCGACAGGTCCTCGCAGGCGCTGCGCAAGATGCGCGTAGCCTTGGCCGCGCCGGCGACGAAGGCCTCGACCAGTGCGGTCTTGCCGGCGCCGGCCTCGCCCGACAACGCCACCACGCTGCCGCGACCACGCGCGGCTTCGGCGAGAAGTCCGTCCAGCTGCTCCAGCTGTGTCTGCCGTTCCAGAAGCATGATCATCCGCTTTTCGTGATCCGGGTCGCCGCCGCACCCCGCTTTCGTCAGGCAGGATAGCGCGGCCCGGTATCGGCTTTGTGGCTCCAGCAGTGAACGCCGTTAACATGGGGAATCGTCCCACGAAACATAGGGAAAGGTTCCGATGCGCGCCCCTGGCGAGCGTGATCAATGTCCTCCGCGCTCAAAACCGGGCGTGAAACAGTAAAAAGGAACCTGATATGCCTCGCTATGTGGTTGAACGTACATTTCCCAACGGCCTCAGCGTGCCGGTGAACGAGGCCGGCGCCGATGCGCTGGGCGGCGTCATCATGCGCAACGCGGAGAAAGGCGTGACTTGGGTGCAGTCCTTCGTCTCGCCCGACAAGAAGCAGAGCTTCTGCATCTATGACGCGCCTTCGCCGGAAGCGATCCGCAGCACGGCCCAGAAAAACGCGCTGCCTGTCGACAAGATCACGGAGGTGCGGGTTCTTGACCCTTACTTTTACCGTTGACCCGATCGATGAGTATCAAACTGCCCTTCGCGGCGACGGCAGCGTGCCTGACGAATCGTTCAGCGGGCCGTCGGCGGCGTCGAGACCCGTCGGACGAGACCCGTTACCGGGCCGGGCTTTCTGGCGGCTGGCCTCGCTGCTGTTCGCGCCATTGCGCAAGAGTCGGCGTCGATTGCCTCCGCAGGACGATTATCTGAGACGCGACATCGGCCTGCCGGAGCTCGAGGGTCTGCCGCACTACTGGGACTTCACCCGGTACCAATGATGCGTGCAGCCGAGATCCGACGTCGCAGCGGGAGCGGCGGCTCCCGCGCGCCATCAACAAGGAGGAGAGAACATGAACATCCATCTGTGGACCAAACACCTCATCAACCTGTCGATCGCGGCCACGGCGGCCAATGCTCACAACGCTGGCGCGCTGGACGAGAAGGTGCGGGCAGCCAACAGCCGCTTCGAGAACGTGGCGATGGCGACGGCCGAGGGCTATGCGCCGATCCCTTGCGCCAGCGGCATCACCGGCGGCGCCATGGGCATCCACTATGTCAATGCCGGTTATCTGAAGGACGATGCGGTCGAACTCGCCAAGCCCGAGGCGGTGATGTACGAGCCGATGGCAAACGGCAAGCTGAGGCTGGTGGCCGTCGAGTACATCACCTCGAAAGGTCCGGCTTCGCTGGAAGGGCAGCTGTTCAATTTCGACAGCGCGCCCAACCGCTACGGTCTAGGCCCGTTCTATGAACTGCATGTCTGGGCCTGGAAGAAGAACCCGGCCGGCACCTTCGCCGACATGAACCCGACTGTGTCGTGTGACGCGATGAAGGCCATGTAGCCGGCAGGGGCGGGGCGGCTGAGTGCGCAAATCTCCCCCCGCGAGGGGGAGATTGGGCATTCTTAGTTGCTCGCCGACAGCACCAGCACCGGCTTCTCGCTATAGAGCGCCGGGAACAGGGCCTTCAGGTTCGCCACCTTGGGCAGGTCGTTGTAGACGATGTAGGGATAGGTCGGGTTCAGCGTCAGGAAGTCCTGATGATAATTCTCGGCCGGATAGAAGGTCTTGCCGGTTTCCAGCGTGGTGACGATCGGCTCCGGGAACACCTTGGCCTGGTCGAGCTGGGCGATGTAGCTTTGCGCGATCTTCTTTTGGGCATCGTTTTCGGCGAAGATCGTCGAGCGGTACTGCGTGCCGGAGTCCGGACCCTGGAAATTCAGCTGGGTCGGGTTGTGGGCGACCGAGAAATAGACCTGCAGCAGCTGGCCGTAGGTCACCTTCGACGGATCGTAGGTGATCTCGACGGATTCGGCATGCCCGGTGCGGCCTGAGCCGACCGTCTCGTAGACGGCGGTGTCCTTGTCGCCGCCGGTGTAGCCGGAGACGGCCTTGGTGACGCCCTTGACGTGCTGGAACACGCCCTGCACGCCCCAGAAACAACCGCCGGCGAAGACTGCCTTTTCAGTGCCGGTGGCCGCCTTCTCGTCGAGCGCCGGCGGCGGGATCTTCACCGCGTCCTCGGCCGAAACCGCCGGCGTCAGCCAGAAGGCGGCGCCCGCGGCGGCCAGCGCAAGAGCGGCGAGCGCGCTGCGGAAGACGTTCGACGATTGTCTGATGACTGGTTTTTGAATGTCGGTCATGGCTTGAGCTCCTGTGACGTCCATCATGTGGAGTCTATTGGATAAGATACGATCATGCGACGGGCGAGTTGCGGCCGAAGCCTCACTTTCACGTGCATCCGGCTTCGGACCCGCGGGACCGAAGCCGGAAACAGCACCGCCTTTACTTGGCCGGAGCCATCGCATCCGTTGCCGGCTTCATGGCGTCAGCCGCCGGCTTCATGGAATTGGTGGCCATCGGGTCGGCAGGCTTCATCGCATCCGTTGCAGGTTTCATGGCGTCTGCGGCCGGCTTCATCGCATCCGCGGCCGGTTTCATGGCATTTGCAGCCGGCTTCATCGCATTGGTCGCGTCGTCGGCACGGGCGATGCCGCCGGCAAACAGCGCCGTCGAGCACAGAGCGAGAGCGAGCGCCGGCAGCGTCAGGCGGGAAGTGGTCATGATGATCTCCTTGGGGTTGGCGTTGAAGGCGCGCCCTCTTGGCGGCCGTGCTATGCGGCGCCGCTCCATGCGGCGTTGCGCAATTTCTTGTCGAAGCGCGATCTAGTCGGTCGCGGCAGCCAGGATCGGTCCGCCACCGGGCGACTGCACGAGCACGGCGGTGCTCAGGCCGCCGGACGCGGCGGGCAGAGGATATGTCGCGGCCGCGCCGGTCCAGCTGCCGAGTTTTTCGAGCGCATGCACGACATTGGCGTGCGGCAAGGTGCGGCCGGTGTTTTCGCCGCGCGAAACCGGCACCTCGACCACGCCCTTGGCATAGCGCACCAGCCAGACATCGGCGTGGCCGCCAGGTGCGGCGCCGGCGCCGATGCTGATCCTGCCGCCATCGAGTGACAATGCCGGGCCGCTTGTCCGGCCGCTCGCCGCAATCAGCTTTTCGATTTCGCCGGGTGCGGCACCGACGACATCGGCATGGCCGTTGACCACCACTTGCGGCGTGAACGGCCCGTCATGACCGAGCGCCGGCTCATAACTGACCTGGCGCCGGGTGAATTCCTGTTTTCCGAAGATATCCTTCCAGCCGAGATAGTCCCAGTAGGTGACGTTGAACGACAGCGCCAGCACGCCGGGCTGGTCCTTGACCTTGATCAGATTGGCATTGGCCGGCGGGCAGGACGAGCAGCCCTGGCTGGTGAACAGCTCGACCACGCTGAGCGGCTGGGCCGCCGCCGCACCGAGCGACGCTGCCAGCGCAATCGCCGAGAGGCTGGACACTTTGATGAACGTACAGGATCGCGACATCGGCTTGCTCCGTGGGCGGCGGCGCCTGGAAGCACCGCAGATATCCCCACTTCGCCGCTGTCGGCGCCTTCGTTACAGCGCTCACCGGTTTGTGATCGGGCCGCAGGCGTTCTTCCCTTCTCCCCCTGTGGGAGAAGGGAAGAACGCGCCCCTACCGCCAAGGCTGTAGGCTGGTATCCCGTACATAGGCGATGATGGTATCGCTAACGGCGTTCATGTCTTTCAGAACGTCATCGTTCCAAAAGCGCAGAATGCGAAAGCCTTTCTCTTCCAGGTGAGTTTTGCGGACGCTGTCAGACTCCAACTCCGCATGCTGGCTGCCATCGATCTCGACGACCAAGCGTGCTTCGAAGCAGACGAAATCGGCAATGTACTTTCCAATGGGAACCTGGCGCCGAAATTTTATCCGGTCGAGCCTGCGGTCGCGCAGTTCATGCCACAGCCGGTCTTCCGCTTCCGTCATTACACGCCGGAGCGAACGGGCGAAGCTTCGTTTGGCTGGCGGGACAGGTTGATGCGGCATGGCTTAGATTAGCCAGCTATTGCGCTCCGTCCAGCACCCCTCATCCGTCTCGGCGCTACGCGCCGATCCACCTTCTCCCGCAAGGGGAGAAGGCAAGAGGAGCAGCATCTACTGCGTCAGCAGTGTGTCGGACGGTCGCTTGTTGAAGTCGCACTTGCCCATCACGCTGTAGAAGAAGTCGGCGTTCGTAACGTCTGGCAGTGGAGGATTGTTGCCGCCGTCTTCCCATGCCTGATCGCTGGTCTCGCTGCAGGGCACCACGGCGAAGATGTCGACGACCGTGTTGCTGGCAACCTCGACGGGGAGGTATTTGGAAGGGTTCAGGGCCTTTTGTGCCGCGGTGCTGTACCCGGCGCCGAGGTAGAGCCGGTTCGACGTGTCTGTATTGTTCGACCTGAGCGGGTTGACCGGCCCGGACGGCACATCCATCTGCAGATAGAGCTTGTCCATCGTGCTCACGTTGATTGTTGCGCCACTGCTGTTTCCGGCGGAATTCGTGGTCGCGCACGTCGTCTTGAAATAGACGGTGGAGCCGTTCGTTTTTCCGCTTTTTGCCACCGCGGTGCTTTTGTAAACTCCCGCAGTGGCCGTGAAATCGGTTGTTGATCCTACTGTCGTGCACAGTTGGGTCTGAACCAGCGTATCGGTTGGTCCCGTGGTAATAGTTGTCGTCCCGTAACCTTTCGGCTCGGCAGCGGTATAGGTCTTACCACCGCTCGTATAGGAATAACTATACGCTTTGTAGTTGTAGTTGGCCTTCATCATGGCCGTCGGCGTGGTCGTGGAGGTCCAACCGTAGGGAAGGCCGTACAGAGTCATGGTCTTGTTCCAGTAGCCCGAAACGTGATCGACATTGAACGTAGCTTCGACCAGCGCCGGCGTCTTGCTCACCGCCGACGCGACGCCGACCGTTACCGTGGGAATCCTGGCGATCTGCATGAACACGGTCGGCATGGCGAAACTTGCCGAGGCCTGCGCGGTGGCGGTGCCGTTGGCGCTGACGTCGAAGCTGTTCAGGGTCGCTGCGCCCCGCCCGCCGTTTTCTCTGTAGGTATCCTGGAGCATCACCTGGCGCTGCGGCTTCGTCGAGGCCGTATCCATCGTGGTGATCGACAGGATCGCGGCGTCGAGTGCCGCCTGCTCGGTCGACCTGGTCTGGACAGCGGAGGTGTAGTCGACGGAAAAGCCGATCGCGGTGATCAACGGTATCATGGCAAGAATGAGTATCGGTGCGAACGAGCCGCTCCGCGACTCGATAAAACTGCCTGCAAGCCCCCGCATGCCTTCGTCCTTACATCAGATATTTCCCTCCGCTAACATCCCGTTCGCAAATTATGCTCTAACGGGCTTGGTTAAAATTTATAGATTTTTCGCGAAAAGCGCGAAAAAAGCGACAGGTGCCCGTGCTGCCTGCTCCGGCAAAGGCGCACAGCTTGCTCGGGCAAGCCACCCCTGCTAAACGCGCGCCATGAGCACGCCCCTCGACCACATCCGCAATTTCTCCATCGTCGCCCATATCGACCATGGCAAATCCACGCTTGCCGACAGGCTGATCCAGCTGACCGGCGGGCTGGAGCTGCGCGACATGAAGGAGCAGGTGCTGGACTCGATGGACATCGAGCGCGAGCGCGGCATCACCATCAAGGCGCAGACGGTGCGGCTGAAATACCGCGCCAACAATGGCGAGGACTATATCCTCAATTTGATCGACACGCCCGGACATGTCGACTTCGCCTATGAAGTGTCGCGGTCGCTGGCCGCCTGCGAGGGCTCGCTGCTGGTCGTCGATGCCTCCCAGGGCGTCGAGGCGCAGACGCTGGCCAATGTCTACCAGGCGATCGACAACAACCACGAGATCGTCGTGGTGCTGAACAAGGTCGACCTGCCGGCCGCCGAGCCCGAGCGCATCCGCGAGCAGGTCGAGGAGGTGATCGGCATCGACGCCTCCAACGCCGTGCTGATCTCGGCCAAGACCGGCCTCGGCATTCCGGATGTCCTGGAGGCCATCGTCCACCAATTGCCGCCGCCGCGCGAAGGCGACGCCACGGCACCCCTGAAGGCGATGCTGGTCGACAGCTGGTACGACGCCTATCTCGGCGTCATCGTGCTGGTGCGCGTCATCGACGGCGTGCTGAAGAAGGGCCAGACCATCCGCATGATGGGCACCGGCGCCAAATATCTGGTCGAGCGCACCGGCGTGTTCACACCGGCGCGCATCAATGTCGACGAGCTCGGCCCCGGCGAATTCGGCTTCTTCACCGGCTCGATCAAGGAAGTGGCCGACACGCGCGTCGGCGACACCATCACCGAGGACAAGCGCGCCACCGCCAAGGCGCTGCCCGGCTTCAAGCCGGCGCAGCCTGTGGTGTTCTGCGGCCTGTTCCCGGTCGACGCCGCCGATTTCGAGGATCTGCGCGCCGCAGTCGGCAAATTGCGCCTCAACGACGCCAGCTTCTCTTTTGAAATGGAAACCAGCGCCGCGCTCGGCTTCGGCTATCGCTGCGGCTTCCTTGGCCTCTTACATCTCGAAATCATCCAGGAGCGGCTGGAGCGCGAGTTCAACCTCGACCTGATCGCCACGGCACCCAGCGTCGTCTACCGGCTGGCTCTGACCGACGGCTCGATGAAGGAACTGCACAACCCGGCCGACATGCCCGACGTGGTCAAGATCTCGGCGATCGAGGAGCCGTGGATCCGCGCCACCATATTGACCCCCGACGACTATCTCGGCGGCATATTGAAACTCTGCCAGGACCGGCGCGGCATCCAGGCCGACCTGTCCTATGTCGGCAAGCGCGCCATGCTGATCTACGATCTGCCGCTCAACGAGGTCGTCTTCGATTTCTACGACCGGCTGAAGTCGATCTCCAAGGGCTACGCCTCCTTCGACTATCACCTGACCGACTACCGCGAGGGCGACCTGGTGAAGATGTCGATCCTGGTCAATGAGGAGCCGGTCGACGCGCTGTCCATGCTGGTGCACCGCACGGCGGCGGAAAAGCGCGGAAGGCAGATGTGCGAGAAGCTCAAGGAGCTGATCCCGAACCATCTGTTCAAGATCCCGATCCAGGCGGCAATAGGCGGCAAGGTCATCGCCCGAGAAACCATCTCGGCGCTGCGCAAGGACGTCACCGCCAAATGCTACGGCGGCGACGTCTCGCGCAAACGCAAGCTGCTGGACAAGCAGAAAGAAGGCAAGAAGCGGATGCGGCAGTTCGGGAAGGTGGACATTCCGCAGGAGGCGTTTATCCAGGCCTTGAAGATGGGGGACTAGGTCCTTAAGTAGTTTCAAAATAGAAAAAGGGTGCTAAACTGGCCGTGGCTCGGGGGTGATTCATGGCAGCAATTGCAGACTACATTTCTGAAATAATTAGCTTTCTAGTAGGTCTGGGCGCTGGTTCGCTCATAACATTTCAAATTATCAAAAATCGAGCAGGCCCTGGTGGAAACGCCGTTAATCAGGGTGGCGCTACCGCTGGTGGCGACTTAGTAGGACGTGACAAGACGATCACGAAGTAACGTGTCGATAAAGGCGCGTAGCGTGACGGCAAATTCAACCACAGTCGATCAGTCGGGAGCCAGCGCGGGTCGCGACATGGCGGCTCGCGACATCAACCATACTTACAAGAACATCGCCGCAAACCGCGTAAGCGCGATCGAAAAGCTGTTACAAAAGCTTGAGCTTGAAATTGAAAGAAATCAAGTAGCCAGAGACACCATCGACAGACTCAAACGGTTCTATTCTCAACGATCGCACGACGGTGTTCGGGGACTACGCGCAAAGTTGAGCGTGAGTGGCCGAGAGGATTCCTACTCTGATGCCATCGAAATGAAGGAAATGTTCGTCAAACTTCTAGAGCGCTGGTCTCATTATTATTCTGCTCAACAGATAATCGTATATCTGTTGGCGAGAGCTGAACGGCAGTTTAATGATATAATCCTCCCACAAATTTCTACATGTGGCGTGGTGGAAATAAACAAGTTCATGAATGAGCTAATTGTGATTCCAACTGTTGAGGACTGCGGTGCAAGCGTCCTGGAGGTAGATCATAACACCGCAATGGGGATGATTTACTGGCTGGCAGAACAATGTTTCGTCCGTTGGCATAAATGACTCAGCTCTCCTTTCAGCCTGCTTTTGACGCTTTTCATGCGGTTTTTAGGTTTTTACGTCTACGAAATGTGCTCGGCCCTTCGGAGGCGCTGGCCTACGATAAGTTGCGGATTCTGGATTTCTACCTTTTGTTCCCTCACAAAGTTCGGGACATTCGGCTGACAGCCCAGCATCAGAAGTTCAAAAAGCTATCAGACCGATATGCTTTTACTAAACCTTATGGCGAGCTACCCGATGCCAGGTTGGTATTCGAACGTATGCGCCCTATGCAAGCAGCGGCCATTCAAACCCTTGCCGCCAAGTCTTTGGTGAGTGTCGATGCGCTTGCGCAAAAGGAAGTTAGAGCCACAGGGTCCACAATTCCTCGGAGTCTCGCGGAACGAGTAGCCGAGATCAACGAATCTCAGTCCGACCTCATGGATTTCTTGGCCACTCTGGCATCGGACTATCCTCTGCAAGGGGATAACGGGCTGAAGGCGAGAACTGGCCTGTTGGAGCATCGATATGATGCGGTATGAGCCTACGCTGATAGTGACGCGTGTTGTGGTCGAGCGGGGTCATCTCGTTGTTTACAACGAACAGTTCCATGAGGGCGTTAATGTCGTCCGTGGTGATAATTCCTCCGGAAAATCGACTGTTTTAAATTTCATCTTCTATGGACTCGGGGGAGAACTCGCCGATTGGAGCGCAGTGGCTCGCCTTTGCACGAGAGTTGTCGTTGAGGCGCGTATAAACGGGCGCATAGTGACCCTTAGCAGAGAGATTTCCGAGTCGACCGGGCAGCAGCCAATGGAAGTTTTTGGTGGCCCATACGAGATGGCGACAGGGGCTGCCCGATCCGACTGGATACGCTATCCATATAGAGGTACGAGCAATCGCGAGAGCTTTTCGCAAGCAATATTTGGCCTCCTGGGAATTCCGGAGGTATCAAGCGATCTGTCCGGCAACATAACTATGCATCAGATACTTAGATTGCTGTACGCTGACCAGCTAAGCCCAATAGAGGACATCTTTCGTTTCGAAAGATTTGATCAAGCAAATTTGCGAGATACGGTAGGACGACTCCTTTGTGGCGCATACGATAGCGATCTTTACGATAACGAGCAAAAAATAAAGGAGTATAGCAAAGAGCTGGACAAGGTAATTGGGCAGCTACACTCGCTATTTACGATATTGGGCAGAGTAGGAGGGCCGGACCAGGGATTAACTACCGAATGGATTCAGGCTCAGAGACATAACCTGGAGAAGGACCGGGCTGCGGTTCAGACTGCGATCGAACAATCTGAGGCCGCACTTTTTTCCAGCGATGCAAAGGACCAATTCACACTGGACTCGCAAGAAACCGCTTACAGGCGGGTCCAAGAGATTCAGTCGAGCCTCGTGCGGACCCGTCAAGAGCGTGACGCCCTCACGCTTACGATCGCTGATTCCGATGCTTTCATTGTTAGCCTCCGGAACAAGATCGAGGCCCTGAAGGACTCTGAGAATGTGGTCGAAAATATCGGAGAGGTCAGTTTTCAGTGGTGTCCAGCCTGCTACGCGCCTTTGGAGGATGAGCCTGCTCCACATTCTTGCCATTTGTGCAAAACGCCATTTGACTCCGAACAGACCCAAGTACGCATTTCCGGTCTGATTCTTGACACCAGCCTCCAGATCAACCAATCGGAGGAACTTCAAAGGAAGCGAAGTGAGCGCCTAACCCGATTGGATATTTCACTGCGGCGACTCGAAGAAGATTGGCAACAGGCGTCCCAACATCTTGCTTCGGTGCAACGATTGCCATCGACTACATTACGAGACCGTATCGGAGAATTGCACCGACGAGCCGGATACTTGGAGAGACAGGTCGAAGATTTAGATCAGAAGGCCAAATTGGTTGAAACTATACGAGAGCTTTCGAGTCGGCGCGAGGAGCTGGAAGGTGCTATCGCTGGGCTAAAATCCTACAATGATGCACTTCGCGCTCAACAGCAGAATAGACTATCCATCGCCTATACTCGTATCTCTAACGAGGTTAAGGAGCTTCTACGCAACGATTTGAGGCGGCAAGATATATTTGAGGACCCTGAAACTATCAGCTTTACGTTTGGGCAAAACAAGATCGCTGTAGACGGGGAGAATTACTTCTCGGCTAGCTCCAGAGCGATTTTGAAAAGCAGCTTCTACCTGGGATTCCTTGCTGCAGCAACTAAGACGGAGTTCTTTCGCCATCCCCGCTTCTGCATGATTGATACTCACGAAAACATGGGGGTGGAGGCAATCCGCAGCCAAAACTTCCAACTGCAAATCCTCCGTATCTCGAAGGAAAGTAAGGTAGAGCATCAGATAATCTACGCGACTGCGATGATCGAGCCGATCTTGGAAGACGAAGCATATGCAGTCGGGGCGTTTTCCACGAGCGACGAAAAGACGATTGATATCAGGTTAAATTGAAGTGTGAGTCGGGATGGCATCATATCCTGCGCGAACGCGGCGATGGGGCCACGAAATGGCCATTTCTCCGATTGCGTGGCTCTGAGAAGCGCGACTGTTGTGTTCGGGAGGGCAGACCCACCTCGGGGTATTCTCTCCCCTCAAATGCGCACCACATCAGACACCACCGCCGCGGTCGGCCTTGCGGCGGCGCCTTCGGGCTGGCCGGCACCTTCGTCGCCAGCGCGCCGCTGCGCGAAACGCTCTGGACGATCGACGGCGTGGCTCTCGTGGTCGCCACCGCGCTGCTGACGATGAAACACCAGCGGCTGGGCAATGATTGCATAGCGGCCGGCTTCCTGACCTTCCTGGCCGGCGAGACCCTGTTGATGGCCGGCAATGCGGCGGGGCTTGAGGCCAGCGTGCCGTCCTATGTCGGCGGCATCTCGCTTTGGGCGGCCGCACTGGTCATGGTCAGCGCGCCGAAGACATTCGCCCTGTGGATGCGCCTCACCGCGCTCGTGGCCGCCGCGCTGTTTGTCGTCTCGGCTTGCATGATCCTCTGGGGCGCGCCCTTGCTGCCGACCTCGGCGCCGCTGCCCGCCGCCGGCTATCCGTTCCTGGTGCTGACCTTTGTCGGCTGGATCTGGACGCTGCTGAAGCCGGCCCGGTGAGCCTTTGTTCGCTTCCGTACCAAACGTCCGGCCTGGTTGATCGGGCATCGGCGGAACGGTAAAAAATCCGGGCGGCGGACCCAGGTTCGCCAGTGGCCGGCGCGGGCTCAGGCAACTGCCTCACCGGCATTCGCGCCGGCCATTTTCAACCCGTCAGATGATCGCAGCGATCCACCGGCTAGCCCTGCACTTGAAGGGGCGCTGACGCTTCTGACCTTCTCCCCTTGTGGGAGAAGGTGGATCGGCGCGCAGCGCCGAGACGGATGAGGGGTGCGTGACGGAGTGAGGCGGTGAAGGTTCTGCTCTGGTTCAGGGCGTTTACTGTTGGCGTATCGCCAAGCTGGAACACCCCTCATCCGTCTTGCCGCTGCGCGGCAATCCACCTTCTCCCACAAGGGGAGAAGGTTAGAAATGCCGGCGCATCACCGTCGCCCGGCCCTTCGCAGGCTCAGAGCGTTCGAGGCTCGTAAAGCCAAGCAATTGGCTTTACGTCCGCTAGCGCGGACCGCCTCTCAACTCTCAATCCACACCTTCTCAAAGTGCTGCTCCAGCGCCTGGTGCTGTTCGCAGCCTTCGACGCCTTTGCGACAGGTCCGGTAGACCGAGCGCCAGTAGGGTTGGATGATGATGCCCGAGTCGCGCAGATTCTGCTCGATCTTGCCCATGATCTCCTTGCGCGCCTTGGCGTCGGGTGTCGCCAGTGCCTTGTCTAGCAGCGTGTCGAATTCGGGATTGGCGTAGGCGCTTTCGTTCCAGGCGGCGCCGGATTTATACGCCAGCGCCAGCACCTGGACGCCGAGCGGGCGGCCGAGCCATTCGGTGCAGGAGAAGGGGTATTTGCTCCAGTCGTTCCAGAAGGTGGCGGCCGGCAGCACGGTGCGCTTGATCTTGAGGCCGGCCTCGCGCATCTGCGCGCCGATGGCGTCGCCGGTGCTCTTTTGCCATTCGACATCGACGGAGATGAGCTCGAATTCGTGGTCTGATTTGCCGGCCTCGGCCAACAGCTTCTTCGACTGCTCGACGTCACGCTTCGCCGGGCCGATATCGGCATATTCGGGGTGCATGGGGCCGACATGGTGATTTTCGGCGGGCTTGCCGCGGCCGCCGAGACCGAGCGCCAGCACGGCGGCATTGTCGACGGCGAGCTGGGCGGCGCGGCGCACCTTGACGTCGTCATAGGGCGCGTTGGCGACATTGAAGCGGGCGACGATGGTCGAGCCGGTGGCGATCTCGGAGTTCATCAGCCCCATCTGCTCGGTCTGCGAGACGGCATCGGAAGCGGTCTCGTGGTCGGTGTCGATCTCGCCGGATTCGAAGGCCGAGAGCATGGCGTTGGGGTCGGAGCCGTAGTCGACCCATTTGATGCCGTCCAAGTAGAATTCGCCCTTCCACCAGGGCTTGTCTTTGCGCTTCACCTCGGCACCGGTCTCGGCATCCCAGCTGACCAGCTCGCAGGGACCGGTGGTGATGGCCAGCGCCTTCAGGGGATCGCCGTCGCCCTCATAGGAGCGGTGCATGATCAGTGCGGGATAGTCGGCCATGCCGGCGATCAGCGAGATGTCGGGCTTGGGCAGGTTCAGCTTGATGGTGAAGTCATCGACCTTTTCGATGCCGCCATCGACCACCTTCTTGGTGTCGGCATTGACCAGCGCGCCCATGCGCGCGGCGACCGAATTGCCGGGCACCGAGGCATCGCACCAGCGGGTGAGGTTGTGGATGACATCGTCGGCGTTGAAGGCATCGCCGTTCGACCACGAGATGCCCTTGCGCACATGCAGGGTCAGCATCCTGGCGTCGTCGCTCGCCTCCCAGCTTTCGAGCAGCCAGGGCTCGAAGGAGAAGTCGGTGTTCCAGCGCACCAGATATTCGTTGCAGTGGCGGGCAACGTTGGACATCTCGACGCCGTCGAAGGTGCGCGGGTCCTTGAAACCCTTGACGTTCATGGCGACGCGCAGGACGCCGCCCTTCTTGGGTTCCGCCGCGCGGGCAGGGATGGTGCCAAGTCCGCCCAGCGCCAGCGCCCCGGCGGCGCTGACGCCGAGCCCGGCCATCAGCGCCAGATATTCGCGGCGGTTGATGCCGCCGGCCTTGAAATCGTCGGCCACGGGTTTGGCTTGCGGGTGGAGTTTGCGGTCGGTCAGCATGAATTTCATCGTCGTTCCCCTGTTGTTGATGCATGCCGCCCAAAAGTGCCCAGCGGTTTTGGGACAATGGCATGCACAGAAAAATCGCCCCGGCCGATCGACAGGCGCGGGGGCGGACGCGACCGCCGGGGCGCCGTTGCCTGAGGGGGAATGATAGAGCGGGGTGACGCCGCGGAGTGTTCGCTTTTCCGCAGTGATTGTGCGGGGTTCCGCGGGGGGAGTCGGCGATTGGCGTATGCGTTGGACGATGGCGCGGCGCGAATCTCCCTCCTTGAGGGGGAGATGTCGCCGAAGGCGACAGAGGGGGTCGGTACGACGGGACTCGACCTCCTATGTTCCATTGTTGAAAAGAGGATGCCGGCGCTTCACGCGAGACGCCCCCTCACCCAGCCTCCGCTTCGCTCGGCTGACCTCTCCCCGAGGGGAGAGGAGACTTGCAGCGCCGGCGCTTCCCTCTTCTCCCCAGCGGGGAGAAGGTGGCCGCGAAGCGGCCGGATGAGGGGGCCTTCGCTATGTTCAATACGGCCACTCACCCCTGCCCAGCGCTGCAACCGCAGCCACGATCCGCGCAAACGCTTCCGCCGCCGCCGGCACCGTGGTGCGGGCACGCAGGAAGCTGTGCACCAGCCTCGGCTCTTCGTGCCACCACGCCTTGCCGCCGGCGGCCAGAATGCGGTCGCGGTAGGTCTCGCCATCCGAGGACAACGGGTCGCATTCGGGGGTGACGATCACCGTCGGCGGCAGGCCGGTGAAATCCTTGTCGCGCAGCGGCGCAAAAGTCGGATCGTCAAGCGATTGGCGCCTGGCCGAACGGACGTCGCGGTAGAAGGCGATGTCGGCCACCGACAGCAGCGGCGCGTCGGCGTGTTCGATGTAGGAGCCGGCGCGCTCGTCGCCGCCGAGCTCGGGGTAGATCAGCACCTGGCCAATGGCAGCGCTGGCGTGGCGGCGCGTCGCCTGCGCCACCGCCGCGGCGAGATTGCCGCCGGCGCTTTCGCCGCACAGCACCAGCGGCAGGCCTGATCTCGCCGCTGCCCATTCGAAGGCGGCCACCGCATCATCGAAGGCGGCGGGATGAAGATGCTCCGGCGCCAGCCGGTAATCGACCGACAGCACGTCGAAACCTGTGCCGGCGCAGAGCTCGGCGCAGATGTCGTCATGGCTTTCGAGCCCGCCGAGGATGAAGCCGCCGCCGTGGTAGTAGACCACCATCGCCTTGGCGGCGTTGCCCTCGAGCCGGTAGCGCCGGACCGGGATGTCGCGGCCGGCGGCGGCGATCAGCCCGTCGCTGGCCTTGACGCCGGGCGGGCGGCCCTGGTGGAAAGCCCGGCTCATCCTGTCATAGACGGCGCGCTGCTTGTCGATCGGCAGGCCGATGATCTCGGGCGGATGCCAGGCGTTGACGGCGTCGATATAGGCCCAAAGGGCCGGGTCGAGCCGTGTTTCGTAGGGGCCGCGCGTCATAGATCGGCGTAGAGCGCGGCCGCGTTGTCGAAGCTGAAACGCAGCGGCACCGAGCCCTCGACCTGCCAGACGGTGACGGTTTCGCCGGCCAGCAGCCGGCAGGCGCCGTCGGTGTCGGTGACGGCGCCGCCATAGAGCCGGTTGGCGAGGTTGAGGATCCCGGTCTGGTGCATGGCCGCGCTGCCGCTGCCGCAGGCATCCTTGACCAGCAGCACGCGAAAGCCTTTGGCCACCGCATCCTTGACCGACGCGTCGATGCAGGCCTCGGTCCAGACGCCTGATATGACCAACCATTCGATGCCGGCCGACTTGATGTCGCCCGCCGCCGGCCCGGTGCGGAAGGCGCTGGCCTCGGCCTTGATCAGCAGCGCCTCGCCCTTGGCCGGCGCCACCTCATGGCAGATTTCGGTCAGCGGATCGCTCTTGTCGGAAAAGGCCGACTTGCCGTCCTCGCCGAGCGGATGAAACGGGCGGTCCTGCTTGTCGAGATCGACGATGTAGGCCCAGTGGTAGAGCGGCACCTGGTTCCGCCGCGCCGCCGCCTGCAGGCGCTGGACGTTGGCGAGGATCGTGGGAAAGCCCTCGACGAGGTAGCGCGGGTCCTGCCGGTGCTCTTCCTGCAGGTCGATGAAGATCGCGGCCACCGTGCCGGGCTTGAGGGAGATGGGCGTTTTCATGCGGCGCCTGCGTGATGCATGGGCGAGGCAGTCAAAGACCCTTCCGTATGCCGGCGGGACAGAGGGGGGCGCCAGGCAACGAGGCGCTCATTGGTTGCCCGTATCAAACCTGCGTCTCCAGAAACTCGTCCTCATAAGGAAAGCGCGACAGAAGCTCCGTGCCCGTCTCGGTGATCAGGATCTCGTCCTCCAGCTTGACGCCCTCGCGGCCGCCCTTTTCGCCGATATAGCTTTCGACGCTCACCACCATGCCTGGCACGATATGGCCGTCGCGGCCATAGGTCTCGTAATCCATGGCATGCGCGATGAACGGCGTTTCGCCATGCATGCCGACGCCGTGCATGACCGAGGTGTAGCGCTGGTCGACGAAACGGTCGGGGATCTTCCACGCCTGCTCGGCGATCTCGCGGAAGGCCATGCCGGGCTTGACGATCGAAATGTTGTGCTGAACCTGATCGTGCGCCATGCGGTAGAGCGACTTCTGGTAAGGGGTCGGCTTGCCTGGCCCGCAGCGGAAGGTGCGCGAGAAATCCGAATAATAGCCGTAGCAGCCGATGGTGTCGGTATCGAGCGCCAAGAGTTCGCCGGGGCGGATCTTGCGGCCGCTGGCCTCGTTGAACCACGGGTTGGTGCGCTGGCCTGATGTCAGCAGCCGCGTCTCGATGAACTCGCCGCCCTGGCGGATGACCTCGCCATACATGATGGCGAACAGGTCGTTTTCGGAAACGCCGGGCTTGATCGCCTCACGCACCGCATAGACGGCAGCCTCGGCGCCGGCCATCGACACCTGCAGGCATTTCACTTCCTCCGGCGTCTTCACCGCGCGCACCGCCAGGATTTCGCCCTGGCAATCCCTGACCTCACAGCCGCGCTTTTCCAGCGCCAGCGCCTGCAGATGGCTGCAGCGGTCGAGGCCGAGCTTCATCGAGCCGCCGCCATGCTTTTTCAAAAGCTCGGCGATCTCGTCGGCGAACGGACCTGCGGTCTCGTCGTCGCGGCCCGAGACCGACGACCAGACCAACTTGGAAGGCCGCGCCTCGTCGATCGTGTCGAGTACCATGGAGACATGATAGCTCTGCGGGTATTCGAACAGCACGATCGGCCCGTCGGTCGGGATAAAGAAATAGCGGGTCGAGTTGCGCAGGAAATAGCCGAACATGTTGCGCGAGCCGGTGGCGTAGCGCTGGTTGTACGGATCGAACAGCACCACGCCGCCATAGCCGGCCTTGCGCATCCAGCCGCGCAGCTTGGCCAGCCGGCCTTTGCGCAGGGCATCGGCATCGATGAAGGACGGTTCGGTGTCCGACAGCCACATGCCGCCGGCCGGATCGGCCGCCGCGGGGTGGCGCATGCGATCCTTGAAGTTCACGTCCTCGGTGCTGTCGGGGTCGAAAACGACGATGCTCATGGGCTCGGCCTTGGCTGGGTTGCGAGGTCGCAGCATGGCGCAAGAGGGGCGGGAGGATTGTGCGGAAAACCGCAGCTGTTGTGCGGGATGCCGCTGGCTAATCGGTTGCGTCGCGATCCTTCGCGCCCCCCTCTGCCCTGCCCGGCATCTCCCCCTCAAGGGGGAGATTGGCATTTTCGATGCCGCCGTTCTTTTCTTCAACATCTGAGATTGGCGAAAGCAGAGATGCAGTCCGATCTCCCCCCTTGAGGGGGAGATGTCCGGCAGGACAGAGGGGGGCGCTGTCCCGCCAACATCTCACCGCGTCAGCGAGCGCCAAGCCTAATGCCGTCGCGCCAGCTTCGGCGGATGGCCATGCTCCTCGCGAAACGCCCGGGCAAAACTCGACATCGAGGCAAACCCACACGCCAGCGCCACGTCGCGCACGGCGAGCGTCGAATGCGCCAAAAGATCGGCGGCGCGTTTGAGCCTCAGGCGCCGGTAATAGCCATTGGGCGAGATGGCGAGTTCGGAGCGGAAGGAGCGCTCGAGCTTGTCTGAGGACACGCCGAGCTTCGCGGTCAGCTCGGCCATGCCGAGCCGCTCCTCGACCGCGTCCTCCATGATGGCGATGGCCGACAGCACCAGCTCGTTCTGGACCCCGGTGCGCAGGCGCAGCGGCATCATCTTGCGGTCGATGCTGGAGCGCAGCTGGCTGTGCACGAACCATTCGGCGACGCCGGCGGCAAGCTCGGCGCCGTAGTCGCGGGTGATGATCTCCAGCATCATGTCGAGGCTGCCGACACCGCCGGCCGAGGTGAAGCGCTTGCGGTCGATAACATAGAGGTCGCGCCTGAGCTCGATGTTGGGGAAGGCTTCGGTGAAGGCGGCCTGGCTGGTCCAGTGCAAGGTGCAGGCATGGCCGTCGAGCAGGCCGGCGCGCGCCAGGAAGAACGCGGCATCCGCCACCGCACCGATATGGGCGCCATTGCGCAGGCTCTTGCGGATCCAGTGTGCAGCGTCCTCGGCGACGAGGTGATCGGCATCGCCGCCCGAGCAGACGACGATGCGGTCGACCTTCGGCGCATCCTCGGCGTAAAAGCCCGGCTGGATGACGACGCCGTTCGACGCCTCGACCGCACCTTTCGTGCCGCCGACGATGATCCAGCGATAGCATTGCCGTTTCGCCAGGACATTGGCGGCGCGCAGCGGCTCGATGACCGAGCTGAACGCCATCATCGGAAAACCTGGGAACACCAGCACGGCGAAAGTGAGGGGTTCAGTGGGCTTGGGTGGTTCGCGCGTGGCCATGGGGCGCTACATTTCGGGCAGATGGGGTTCGGGGTCAATTGGCCGGTCCATCATCATGAGACGTCCGCGCGCCGCCCCTTGCCCTTCCTCTCCCTCGTCGATCGGGGGAGAGGTGTCGAGCGAAGCTCGACGGAGTGGGGGTCGACCCTCGCCGCGCGCCCTGAGGTCTCTTGCTCGTCAGATTGTGCCTGTCTTGCGGCGACTGCGCGTCTGCGAACGCCTTCCCCCACTCCGTCTCGGCTTCGCCGAGCCACCTCTCTCCCCTCCGGAGGGAAAGGAAAGGAGCCAAGGCAGGGCGATGAGGGGCAACGCTGAAGTTGCAAGTTGATTAAGCTTCTAACCCGCCAGCGCCTGCTCCAGATCCGCAATCAGATCATCGCCATCCTCGATCCCCGCCGACAACCTTACCAGCGAATCCGATATGCCGATCTCGGCCCGTTTCTCCGCCGGTATGGAGCCATGCGTCATCAGCGCCGGGTGTTCGATCAGGCTCTCCACACCGCCGAGGCTTTCGGCGAGCGTGAACAATTGCGTGCGTTCGAGGAACTTTTTGGTGCCGGCTAGGTCGCGGTCGAGCACGGCTGTGATCATGCCGCCGAAGGCATGCATCTGCTGGACGGCGACGGCGTGCTGCGGGTGGCTGGCGAGGCCGGGATAGATGACGCGGCGGACGTCGCGGCGCGCTTCCAGCCATTGCGCGATCTTCAGGCCGTTGGCGGAATGGCGCTCCATCCTGAGCGCCAAGGTCTTGAGGCCGCGCAGCGCCAGAAAACTGTCGAACGGGCCCGAAATGGCGCCGATGGCGTTCTGCAGGAATTTCAGCTGGGCGGCCAGATCCTTGTTGTCGCCGACCACGGCGACGCCGCCGACCATGTCGGAATGGCCGTTGAGATATTTGGTCGTCGAATGCACGACGATGTCGATGCCGAGCTCCAGCGGCCGCTGGATATAGGGGCTGCAGAAGGTGTTGTCGGCGACCGTGAGAATCCCCTTGCGCCTGGCAAGTGCGGCGACGCCTTCGAGGTCGACGATGCGCAGCAGCGGGTTGGTGGGGGTTTCGACCCACAGCATTTTCGTCTCGGGCCGGATCGCGGCCTCGACGGCGGCAAGGTCGGTGAAGTCGACGAACGAGACCTGCAGATCGGCCGAGCGTTTGCGCACCCGCTCCATCAGCCGGAAGGAACCGCCATAGATGTCGTCGGTGGCGACGATATGCGCACCGGAATCGAGCAGCTCCAGCACGGTGGCGATCGCCGCCAGCCCTGACGCGAAGGCGAACGCGGCCGAGCCGCTTTCGAGGTCGGCCACCGCGCGCTCGAAAGCAAAGCGCGTCGGGTTCTGGCTGCGGGCATATTCAAAGCCCTTGTGCACGCCGGGCGATTGCTGGCCATAGGTCGAGGTGGCGTAGATCGGCACCATCACCGCGCCGGTCAGCGGGTCGTGGCTCTGGCCGCCATGGATGGTGCGCGTCGAGAAAGCCAGACGGTTTTTCCCGGCTGGCGGAGTATTGCTGGTCATCGTGCGCGCCTCAGATGGTTGATCAGATCGATGCGGGTAATCAGGCCGACGAATTCGTCGCCGTCGAAGATGATGGCGACCTCGTTGCGGTCGAACACCGGCAGCAGCGCGTCCAGCGTCTGGCTGGCCTGCAGCGTGTGCAGGTTGGAGGTCATGGCCGTGCGCACCGGGCCGTTGAAGCGCTCCCAGCGGCCGTCATAAGGGCCGTCGACCTTGGCCAGTATGTCGCTTTCGTCAACGATGCCGACGAGCTTGCCATTGTCGAGCACCGGCAGCTGCGAGACATCGGAGCGGCGCATGCGGCCATAGGCATTGAGCAGGCTTTCGTCCGGGCCGACATAGACGGTGTCGCCGGTGCGGTGCGAGCGCATCACCAGGTCGCGCAGATCGCCATGCTGCTCGTGCTCGGCCAGCCCCTGCTCGGCCAGCCAGAAATCGTCGAACACCTTCGACAGGTACTTGTTGCCGCTGTCGCAGACGAAGGTGACGACGCGTTTGGGCACCGTCTGCTCGCGGCAATAGCGCAGCGCCGCCGACAGCAGCGTGCCCGAGGATGAGCCGGCAAGGATACCTTCCTTGGACAAGAGGTCGCGCACCGCCAGCATGCTCTGCTTGTCGGGGATCGAATAGGCCTTCTTGACCAGCGACAGATCGGCATTGGGCGGCACGAAATCCTCGCCGATGCCTTCCACGGTCCAGCTGCCGGCCTCTTCCATCTTGCCGGTCTTGATCAGCGGCGCCAGCACCGAGCCGACCGGATCGGCCAGCACCATTTCGGTCTTCGGCGACACTTTTGCGAAGTAGCGGCCAAGCCCGGTCAGCGTGCCCCCCGAGCCGACGCCGACCACCACGGCATCCACATCACCGTCGAGCTGCGAAAAGATCTCCGGGCCGGTGGTGGTTTCATGCGCCAGCGGATTGGCCGGGTTGGCGAACTGGTTGGCATAGAAGGCGCCGGGCGTTTCCGCCGCGATCTTCTCGGCCATGTCCTGGTAATATTCGGCATGGCCCTTGCCGACATCGGAGCGCGTCATGCGCACTTCGGCGCCGAGCGCGCGCAGGTGCTGGATCTTTTCGCGCGACATCTTGTCGGGCACCACCAGCACGATGCGATAGCCCTTGGGGATGCCGACCTGGGCAAGGCCAAGCCCGGTGTTGCCGGCCGTCGCCTCGACAATGGTGCCGCCGCGCTTGAGCTTGCCCTGCTTTTCAGCCGCGGCGATCATCGACAGCGCGATGCGGTCCTTGATCGAGCCGCCGGGATTCTGGCTTTCGAGCTTGATGAACAGCCGGCATTTGCCGGTGTCGAACTTGGTCAGCTCGACCACCGGCGTCTGGCCGATCAGGTCGAGCACCGACTTGTAGGGCGGACGCAGGCGGGACAATTCGGCTTCCGAGGGGGCACTGTCCAGTGTGGCGATCTCATGCTCGCTCATATCGATGCTCCATGACCAAGCGACCGCCTCTGGGCAGGGCGGCAGCGTAGCCTCTTTTCCAGCCCTTTGCAGTCGGAAAGAAGATAGATCGTGCCAATCAACCGGCCAGATGCGGAATGAAATTCCGGTTTGTGCCTCAAGGGCTTGGAGGGTGTGTTGAGATTCAGGTCAGGCCGAGCCGAAAATGGCAGATTCCGAGAACCGGAGCAGAGCGTACTTTTGGGTACGTGAGCACCGGAAGCCACAGGAAGCCGCATTTGCAGGCCGGCATCACCTGAATATCGACACAGCCTACCCCAGCAGCTGCTTGCTCAGCCTCGCACACTGCACGCGGATATCGGGGATGGCGTCGATCTCGAAGAAGGTGCCGCGCGTCAGCGGGCCGACGGCGAGGATCTTGGCCGAAACGGTTCCGTCGCCGGCGATGATCTCGCATTTGGTCGATACGTCGAGGCCGATGCGCAGCGGATCCGGCCTTGCCAGGCCGCGGTCGACCAGCGAGCGCACGACGCTGTTCGACGAGGTCGAGATGTCCCTGACGATGCCAGAGCAATCGTAGATGCGGGCAACCTCGAAGGTCTCGAGACGCTGCGTGTGACGCGACTGGACCTGGACGGTGAATTCGCCGTTGCGCGCAATGTCGACGACGCGGCCGGCGACCAGGCGGATGCGGCCGGATTGCACGGCCTCGGTGACACGGGCGTAGACCTCGGGCGCCATGCGATGGCGGTGGATGTCCCACCAGGCCTTGGTGTGCTCGACGAAGCGGCGTTTGGCGGAAGCCGGCCAGTTCTGCCAGATCTTCTGGTTGAACGGCCGCAGCCCGTCGACGACGTCACGCCAGTCGATGCCGGCCTTCTGGTTTTCCTTGATCAGGTCGCGGAACCAGCCGACGAAATAGGAGAGCTGCGTGCCGAGCGGAATGTCGGCGACGTCGAGCTTGATCGGATTGCCCTTGCGATGCGGCGAGGGCAGCAGGCCGCGCCTGGACACAGCTATGATGTCGCCGCGATGGCCGCGTTGCTCCAGCGCCAGGAAAGCATCGACCATGCTGAGGCCGGTGCCCAGCACCATGACGCCGGCGCCGGGCGGAAGTGCTGTGTCGGCTTCCGATCCCATCCTGATGGCATGGCCTTGCGCCGGCTCCTCGTCGTGGCCGGTGGCCAGCACGGCGAGATGCGCAACGACGCTGGTGCCGTTGGCCAGCGCCACTTCGACGCCGGAGGCGGTGGGCGTGATCGAGAGGCTTTCCTCGCGGATCAGCCGAAGCCGACCGCTCTGCTTTTCCCGCGCTTCCAGATCGACCAGCAACTCGCCGAGATAGCGGGCATAGATGCTGCGTGGCGCATAGAAGGGCGCCTCCTCAGCCGTTGCCAGGCCGCGTTCCTGAAGCCAGCGCCAGAAATTGCCGGGATCGTCGGCATAGGCGCTCATGCCGGCGGCGCTGACATTCAGTACATGCGCCGACAGCAGCGTCGAATAGGCGATGCCCTGGCCGAAATGCGGGCGCCTTTCGATCAGCGTGACGCGCAGGTCGGGATTGGGCGACTTCAGGAGATGCGCGGCCAGCACGACGCCGCTGGCGCCGCCACCGACAATGATGATGGAGTTGGCGCGCCCGGTCATAGGCATGCCTTCGCTCTGCGCAGCGCCAGTGTCAGGCCTGGACCTTCACCGCGACCGGCAGATCGCCGATGCCGACCGACAGGTCGTCGAGAGAGATATCGCGCATTTCGGCGAGGCTGCGCTGATCGAGCACCTCGGCGATCGCCTGCCGGACCTCGAGCATCAGATGTCGGACTTGGCATCTCGCCTCGTTGCAATCTTCACAGCGCTGGTACTGGGTGCGGCTGGCGCAGGGGATCGGCGCCAGCGGACCGTCGAGGACGCGCACCACATGGCCGACCTTGATCTCGTCGGCGGGGCGCGCCAGGCGATAGCCGCCATCCTTGCCCTTGCGGCTCTGGACGAAGCCGGCATTGCGCAACTCGCCCAGGATGGCGTCGAGAAATTTCTTCGGGATGTTGTTGCCGGTGGCGACGTCGTTGACGAAGGCGAGCTGCCCGGCCGGCAATCGCGCGAGGTGGACAAGCGCCTTGAGGCCGTACTTACCTTTTTTGGTGAGCATGAGATCAAATTTTCTCTGGCATGCGACGGCATGGAACCATCGGTTGCAAAACGCCTGGCGTGCGTTGCCGCCGCGTCCAAGCCCGCATGACACATAAATTCTAGTGACATGATGTACAAGCCGAGAACTTCTGATTTTGCTTCGTTTTCAAGCCGCGCGGGCCATTTTGACTAGCCTTTGTGCCCACAGGGACACAAAAGCGCACGAGTTTGGGGGCGCGATCATCGCGATATGGTGACTGCTCATCGTCGCCTCCAATCTCAATGTCGATAAGATTACTATACTTACCCTCGAACACGCGGAATGGGTTGTCAAATCGGCGGTTATTTGAGGCATGAATTTGCCTGGAAGAGGCCGGAAGCGGGAATTCTAGTTCGCGGTGGGCGTAGGCGGAGCCATCACCGCAGTTCAGGAGGTTAAAGGTCGGTGGAACAGAGGGGGGCGCTGGCCCGCCGGCGTCGAAAGGCCTGCCCTGTGGCGACACTCTGCCCCACCGCAACCACCCTATCCGCCTCACCACCTCACCATCGACAGCTTTTTTCTAACAAGCCCGCCTTGGTTGGAAGGATTTAACTCTACAAGAACCATAGAATTAGCTGACTATTATGAAGCATTCCGGTTTTTCTCTTTTCAGGAGCCCTTCATGTCCACCATTTCGCGACGCATTCTTCTGCTCTCGTCGGCGGCACTTGCCGGTGCGGCCTTCCTCGGCCCGGCCCTTGCCAACGACCTCAAGATCACCATCGGCTACCAGACGGTGGTCGAACCCTCGAAAGTGCCGCAGGCCGACGGCGCCTATGAAAAGGCGACGAAGGCCACCATTGATTGGCGCAAATTCGATTCCGGCGCCGATGTCATCGCCGCGGTCGCTTCCGGTTCGGTCGATATCGGCTATGTCGGCTCGAGTCCGCTGGCGGCGGCGGCGAGCCGCGAGTTGCCGATCCAGACCATCTTCATCGTCGGCCTGATCGGCGAATCCGAGGCGCTGGTGGCACGCAACGGCGCCGGCATCGAGAAAATCGCCGATCTCGCCGGCAAGAAGGTCGCCGTGCCGTTCGTCTCGACGACGCATTACAGCCTGCTCGCAGCACTGAAGCATGAGGGCGTCGATCCGAAGTCGGTCGAGATCCTCAATCTCCGGCCTCCGGAAATCGCCGCCGCCTTCTCGCGCGGCGACATCGACGCCGCTTATGTCTGGGATCCGGCGCTCGGCCAGATCAAGACGACGGGCAAGGTGGTGGTGGATTCCTCGCAGGTCGCCGCCTGGGGCGCGCCGACCTTCGACGCCTGGATCGTGCGCACCGACTTCGCCGAAAAGAACCCGGAAGCGGTGCGCGACTTCGTCAAGGTGACGGGCGCGGCATATGCCGAGTTCCTCGCCAAGCCCGAAGCCTGGTCGGTATCGTCGCCGCAGGCGGCCGCGATCGCCAAACTCACCGGCGCCAAGCTGGAAGAAGTGCCGCAGCTGCTCAAGGGCTATGTCTTCCCGACGCTGGAAGAGCAGGCCTCCGACAAATTCCTCGGCGGCGGCACGGTCAAGGCGGTCGAAGCGACATCCACCTTCCTCAAGGAGCAAGGCAAGATCGACGCCGTGCTTCCCGACTATTCGAAATACGTATCGTCGAAATACGTCACCGAGGCGCTCGCCTCGAACTAGTACTCGCTTAACGCAATTCCGGACGGAAAACCGCTTCACGCTTTTCCTGGAATTGCTCTGAACGCGCGCGGATCTTTTTCCCTAACGCCGCGTGCTGACTGCCCCGGAACCGCTGACGAGGGCCGGGGCAGTCGGATTTCAACGAACCGCGAGGCATCCATGCCGCATCTCGTGCTCGACCCGCATCTCGTACTGGACAAGGTCTCGATCCACTATGACGGCCAGGCAGCGCCTGCGGTCGAGCGGGTGTCGATCGATGTCGCCAAGGGCGATTTCGTCGTGCTGGTCGGCCGTTCCGGCTGCGGCAAGACCTCGCTGCTCAACGTCGCCGCCGGCCTTGTCGCGCCGGCGCGCGGTACGGCTTCAATCAACGGCAAGCCGATCACAGCACCTGGCTCGGACCGGGCGGTGGTGTTCCAGAACGATGCTTTGTTCCCATGGCTGACGGCGCGCGAAAACGTTGCCTTCGCGCTCAGGCTGCGCGGTGTCGCTCCGGCCGAGCGGGCGCGGCGCGCCGATGAGCTGCTGGCGCTGGTGAAGCTCGCCGACGCCGGCGACAAGTGCATCTGGGAGCTTTCCGGCGGTATGCGCCAGCGTGTCGGCCTGGCCCGGGCGCTCGCCGCCGAACCCGAATTCCTGCTGCTCGACGAACCGCTCGGCGCGCTCGATGCGCTGACGCGCGAGCGCATGCAGACGACGCTGCTCGATCTGTGGACGGCAAGCGATGTCGGCGTGCTGATGGTGACGCATGGCATCGAGGAGGCGCTGGTGCTGGCCACCCGCATCGTCGTGCTGGCGCCTGGCCCGGGCCGCGTGGTGCAAACTTTCGAACCGGGCTTCTCCAGGCGCTACGCATCGGGCGAGGCCATCCGCACCATCAAGGCCGACCCGGCCTTCGCCGCGGCGCGCGGCGAACTAACCGACGCGATCTTCGAAGGAGAGGCGGCATGACCGTTACCTCCTACACCGAGCGGCCGGGACACAAGGTCGACGAGGCCGACGGCCTGTCGGTGCCGTGGTCGCGGTCCAGCCCGAAACGCAAAGGCGTTTCCGCGCGCGCGGTCAGCGTGGTGACCATCCTGGTGGTGCTGGCGCTGTGGGCGCTGTCGGCCCGCCTGCAACTGGTGTCGCCAGTGTTCCTGCCCTCGCCGGTTGCGGTGTGGAACAAGTTCATCACCGTCGCCCGCGACGGCTTCGTCGATGCGACGCTGCTGCAGCATGCCGTCGCCAGCCTGGGCCGGGTTTTCGCCGCGCTGGTCGCCGCCATCCTCGTCGGCGTGCCGGTTGGGCTCGCCATCGGCATCAGCACGATCGGGCGCGGCATCTTCGATCCGCTGCTGGAGTTCCTGCGGCCGATCCCGCCGCTCGCCTACCTGCCGCTGGTCATCATCTGGTTCGGCATCGGCGAACCGTCGAAGATCCTGGTGATCACTATTTCCATGCTGGCGCCGGTGGCATTGTCGACCGCGTCCGGCGTTCGCGGCGTTTCGCAGGAACGCATCAATGCGGCGCGCTCACTGGGCGCTACTCAGCGCCAAGTGGTCCGCCATGTCATCCTGCCCAGCGCGCTGCCGTCGATCCTGACCGGCCTGCGCATCGCGCTCGGCGCCGGCTGGTCGACGCTGGTCGCCGCCGAACTGGTGGCGGCGACGCGCGGGCTTGGTTTCATGATCCAATCGGCCGCCCAGTTCCTCGTCACCGACGTGGTGGTGATGGGCATATTGGTGATCGCGGCCATTGCCTTCGTGCTGGAATTCACCCTCCGCAGGATCGAGCGCGTGCTCGTCCCGTGGGCGGGACGCGAATGATTGGGAATCAGAAGAGCAGGAGAGAATGACGATGACCCATTCCACCGCCGTGCTGTTCGCCCAAGCCGGCAATTGGCTTCTCGCCTGGACCAGGGAAAGCCAGCCGCTTGAACAGCAACCGAAATCGCCAACGCCGGTCCGCTGGGACGCCGAGCGCGACCGCCTGCCGCCACGCGACGAGAGTTTTTACTGGGCCTGGCAGTACTGGTCGCAGTGAGGGGATTGGCGATTGGCACTAGCCCCCGCGTCTTCGTCATCCTAGGGCGAGCAAGGGCGAAGCGACGCAGCGCAGACCCCAGGATGACGAATTCCAGGTAGCCAAAGAAGATAATTCCCATTCTCCCCTCTAACTCGCAAAATCATTCCTCTACTAAATTTATAGAATTACCTAGCCTCATCCATCTTCCAACCGGCGAGGCCATTTCCGGCGCCGATCCGCAGCGAAGGAGAGGGATCAATGTTCAATCTAACGAGACGTGTTTTCGGCATCGGCCTGCTGGCGGCGACGGTTGCCGTGTCGTCCGGCGCCACGGCGCAGGAGCTGAAGCAGTTCAGCATCGGCTATCAGAAGACCGGCCTGCCGGTGATCGCCAGGCAGCAGCAGGTGATCGAGAAGGCACTTGAAGACAAGGGCGTGACGGTCAAGTGGGTCGAGTTCACCGCCGGTCCGCCGCTGGTCGAGGCGCTCAATGTCGGCGCCATCGATGTCGGCTGGACCGGCGACGCGCCGCCGATCTTCGGCCAGTCGGCCGGTGCCAACATCGTCTATGCCGCAGCGCTGCCGTCGAATGGCGAGGGCGAGGCGATCTTCGTCAAGCCGGCGTCGCCGATCCAGTCGGTCGCCGATCTCAAGGGCAAGCGCGTCGGTGTCGGCAAGGGCACCAGCGCGCACAATCTGCTCGTCGCCGCGCTGGAGAAGGCCGGCATCCCGTTCGACCAGATCACGCCGGTCTATCTCAGCCCGGCGGATGCGGCCGCAGCCTTTGCCAGCGACCAGATCGATGCCTGGACCGTCTGGGATCCGTTCTTCGCCATCGCCGAAACCCGCTACCAGCCGCGTGTGCTGGCCCGCTCCAGCGAGGTGCTGAAGGTCAACACCTATTTCCTCGCCAACAAGGACTTCGCCAAGGCGCATCCCGAAACCGTCACCACAACGATATCAGCCTTGGGCGAGGCGGCGAAATGGGCCGACCAGAACCGCGACAAGG
This sequence comes from Mesorhizobium sp. Primo-A, assembly GCF_003997175.1. Lineage (NCBI taxonomy): Bacteria > Pseudomonadati > Pseudomonadota > Alphaproteobacteria > Hyphomicrobiales > Phyllobacteriaceae > Mesorhizobium > Mesorhizobium sp. Primo-A. The sequence goes on along the minus strand of NZ_RZTG01000014.1, from coordinate 193,111 downwards.
TGGCCGCGGCGCTGCATGAGGTGACCGGCGTGCCGCTCGACGCGCAGATCATCGCCGCCAACCGCACCAAATTCGGCGTCTTCCCGATCACCGACGAGATCATCGCCGGCCAGCAGGCGACCGCAGACCGCTTCTTCAAGCTCGGGCTGATCCCGAACGCGGTCCGCATCTCCGACGCGGTGTGGACGGCACCCGGCAACTGACTTGTCCCCTGACGGCGCCGGATGAGAACGCCCGGCGCCATTTGCGTTCGCACCCATATCTCCAGGAGATCCGCCCGTGACTGTGCCAGACATGACCGCGCCTGCCAGCACCGCACCGCTCGATTTCTTCTGGTTCATCCCGACGCATGGCGACGGCTCCTATCTCGGTTCCGAGGAGCAGCAGCGGCCGCCCGAATTCGGCTACTTCAAGGAGATCGCGCAGGCGGTCGACCGGCTCGGCTTTCCCGGCGTGCTGTTGCCGACCGGCCAGAATTGCGAGGATTCCTGGATCACCGCGACGGGCCTCGCGACACTCACCGAAAAACTGAAGTTCCTGGTCGCGCTGCGGCCGGGCGTGACGCTGCCGACTTTCGCCGCACGCCAGACCGCCGCCCTCGATCGCTTGAGCAATGGCCGCCTGCTGCTCAATGTCGTGGTCGGCGGCAACCCGACCGAGCTCGCCGGCGACGGCGTCTTCCTGCCGCATAACGAGCGCTATGCCCAGGCGCATGAATTCCTGACCATCTGGCGCGGCCTGGTGTCCGGCGAGCGGGTCAATTTCAACGGCAAATATTACCGCGTCGAAAATGGCCGCCTCGACCTTCTGCCGCACCAGGAACGGCCGCCGCTCTATTTCGGCGGATCGTCGGATGCCGGCCAGGACCTCGCCGCGGACCTCGTCGACATGTATCTGACCTGGGGCGAACCGCCGGCGCAGGTCGCCGAGAAGCTGGCCGCGGCGCGCGCAAAGGCGGCGCGGCGCGGCAGAAAACTGCGCTTCGGCATCCGGCTGCATTTCATCGTGCGCGAGACCGAGGACGAAGCCTGGCGCGCCGCCGACCGGCTGATCAGCCATGTCACCGACGCCCAGATCGAAAACGCGCAGGCGCGCTTCCTCAACCAGATGGATTCGGTCGGCCAGCGCCGCATGTCGGAGCTGCATGGCGGCCGCCGTGACAGGCTGGTGGTGTCGCCCAATCTGTGGGCCGGCGTCGGGCTGGTGCGCGGCGGCGCCGGCACGGCGCTGGTCGGCACGCCGGAACAGATCGCCGGGCGCATCCGCGAATACCAGGCGATCGGCATCGATACCATCATCGGCTCGGGCTATCCGCATCTCGAGGAGGCCTACCGCGTCGCCGAGCTTCTGTTTCCGAAGCTCGGGCTCGGCACCAGGCGGCAGCGGGCGCATGAGAACATCGCCAACGAATTCTCGGTCGGCTTCCATGGCGCCAACCGCCTGCAGGCTTCGTCATGAGCTTTTCCACGCGCCTGCATAGCAACGCCATCGGCTGGCTGCTGCCGGCGCTGATCATTGCCGGCTGGGAGATTGCCAGCCGCGCCGGCGTCATGCCGGCCAACGTGCTGCCGGCGCCCAGCGCGGTCGCCGAGGCCTTCTGGCGGCTGACGCTGTCGGGCGAACTGATCCGCAACATCGGCGTCTCGACCGCGCGCGCCCTTGCCGGCTTTGCCGTCGGTGGCTCCATCGGTTTTGCGCTTGGCCTTGCCAACGGGCTGTCGACGCTCAGCCGCGGCCTGACCGACACGACGCTGCAGATGATCCGCAACATTCCGCATCTGGCGCTGATCCCGCTGGTCATCCTGTGGTTCGGCATCGACGAGGAAGCCAAGCTGTTCCTGGTGGCGCTCGGCGTGTTCTTTCCGATCTACGTCAACACGCTGCTCGGCATCCAGAGCGTCGACCCACAGCTGGTCGAGATGGGCCGCGTCTACGGCATGGACCGGCGCGCCCTGTTCTTCCGCGTCATCCTGCCCGGCGCGCTGCCGTCGATCTTCGTCGGCCTGCGCTATGCCCTGGGCATCATGTGGCTGACGCTGATCGTCGCCGAAACCATCTCGGCCAGTTCGGGCCTCGGCTACATGGCCATGCAGGCGCGCGAATTCCTGCTGATCGATGTCGTCGTGCTGTCGATCCTGATCTACGCGCTGCTCGGCAAGCTCGCCGACAGCCTCGCCCGCCTGCTCGAGCGTTTGTCGCTTGGCTGGCATCCGGCCTTCCAGAACGGATGAGAGATTGCCCATGACCGCCGCCAGCCTGACCGCAGCCCGTTCCTTCGTCGCCACGCCGGTGCGGCCGATCGGCTCCGTCGAAGGACAGCGGGCCTTTGCCTTCAGGCATGCCGGCAAGCGCTTCGGCGACAAGACCGTGCTCGACGGCATCGACCTGGACGTGCCGGCCGGGCAGTTCCTCGCCGTCATCGGCAAGAGCGGCTGCGGCAAGAGCACGCTGTTGCGGCTTCTGGCCGGGCTCGACCGGCCGACATCGGGATCGCTGTCCTTCGGCGTCGAAGAGGAAGGACACAGCCGCACGCGCTTCATGTTCCAGGAGCCACGGCTCCTGCCCTGGGCCAGCGTGGTGAAAAACGTCGAGGTCGGGCTGACCGGCATCGCCACCGGTAGCGAAGCGAGGCACCGCGCGCTCGACATCCTCGGCGAGGTCGGGCTTGCCGACCGGGCCGACGAATGGCCTTCGGTGCTGTCCGGAGGTCAGAAGCAGCGCGTGGCGCTGGCCCGCGCGCTGGTCGGCCACCCGCAGATCCTGGCTCTCGACGAGCCGCTCGGCGCACTCGACGCCCTGACCCGCATCGAGATGCAGCAGCTTCTGGAACGCATCTGGATCGCGCAGAAGTTCACGGCCGTGCTGGTCACGCATGATGTCGCCGAAGCGGTCGCGCTCGCCGACCGGGTCGTGGTGATCAGTGAAGGCCGGGTCGCGCTCGATCTGGATGTGCCCGTGGAACGGCCGCGCCGGCGCGGTTCGGTGGAGCTGGCCCGGCTGGAGGGCAAGATTCTGGATCGGCTGTTCGGGTAGGGCTGTCGGGGGCAGGGCCCTGGAGGACCGCCTTCCCCCACTCCGTCGCAGCTTCGCAGCACCACCTCTCCCCCCCTCCGGAGGGAGAGGAAAGGAGCCAAGGTCGGCGAGCTCGCGCTTTTCCTCTCCCCCGTCGATCGGGGGAGAGGTGGCCCGAAGGGCCGGAGTGGGGTCGACCTTTCATCAAGCTCACCCGCTTGACCGGTTCGCCCACACCAACCCGATCAGCCCGACCAGCATGGTGACGACGCCGATATAGAGCCATTGCGACTGGCCGGTCATGAAGCTGCCGCCGACAACGCCGATGCCTTGCAGCGACCACAGCGCGCCGACGGCAAGCACAATCAACGCCAGCAGATTTTTGGTCAGCCTCATTGCCGGATCTCCCTTTTGAAGTCGATTGGTTACAGCATCGGGACCGCGATAAAAGAGCCAAAGGAAGTGGCCCGGCCGCGCCGAGCTCTACTTGGATATTAATGTTCGATCTTGTCAAACGGATGCCCGATAGCAACACAAAGATCATCGTTGATTGATCATCGCGTGCCGGAAAATCCCTGACAGACTGTTACCCAGCGACTCCAAACGTGTGCCATTGCCACGGAACCGCCAGATCACTGCCGCATTTCCCGCCTTATTTGGCACCTAACGGCTGGGGTCTGTCAAAAACGGAGCCATCCCCCAAATATGAAGAACCCAAAACAGACCGCGATTGTCGCGGTAACGATCGCTGCTGGCCTGATGGTCGGCGCTTCTTCGGCGACCGCCGCCGCCCAGTGCGGCCGCGCCTCGTGGTACGCCCTGCACTCCAGAACCGCCTCGGGCGAGCGCATGAACCCGTCGGCGATGACCGCCGCGCATCGCACCTTGCCTTTCGGCACCAAGCTCAGGGTGACCAACAAGAACAACGGCCGCAGCGTCGTCGTGCGCATCAACGATCGCGGTCCGTTCATCAAGGGACGCGTGCTCGACCTGTCGAAGGGCGCGGCCGGCCAGCTCGGCTTCATCGGCTCCGGCCACACTTCCGTGTGCATGGCGCGCGTCTAGAGCTTCCTGTGTCCGGCAAGGGCCGGACACATTACCTACACATTTCGCAGCCGCACACTGAGCCGGCTGGCACCGTTCGGCCCCGATTTCCATGGCCTTGAACCAAAGAAGCATTGGTCACGCAGCGTGACGTATTGCATCGCAGCAATTAGTTGTTAACTTCCCCGCGAGACATTTAGGCTCGGCGCTGCTCGTCGTGCCTTCGGTCGCAGGCAGCAGCGGGGTTTCTCGATGTTCTACCAGCTCTATGAGATGAACCACGCCGCCCTGCAGCCGGCGCGCCTCTATGCCGACGCGGTGCGGATGTTCTACTCCAATCCGCTCAATCCGTTTTCCCACACGCAATGGGGCCGTTCGATCGCGGCGACGGCCGAACTGTTCGAGCGCACCACGCGCCGCTACGGCAAGCCGGCCTTCGGCCTGAGCAAGACCGTGGTCGACTGGAAGAGCGTCGAGGTCGCCGAGAAGACCGTCTGGTCGAAGCCGTTCTGCAATCTCGTGCGCTTCGAGCGCGCTGTCCCCGCCGGGCGCAAGCCCGATCCGAAGCTTCTGATCGTGGCGCCGATGTCGGGCCATTATGCGACGCTGCTGCGCGGCACGGTGGAAGCGATGCTGCCCTATGCCGACGTGCACATCACCGACTGGGTCGATGCCCGCATGGTGCCGCTTGCCGACGGCCAATTCGATCTCGACGACTACATCGACTATGTCATCGACATGCTGCACACGCTCGGGCCGGACACGCATGTGATGGCGGTGTGCCAGCCTTCCGTGCCGGTGCTGGCCGCCGTGGCGCTGATGGAATCCAAGGGCGACCCGTTCGTGCCCTCGACGATGACGTTGATGGGCGGGCCTATCGACACGCGCAGCAACCCGACCGCGGTCAATCTGCTGGCGCAGGAAAAAGGCATCGACTGGTTCCGCGACAATGTCGTGATGCATGCGCCGTGGCCGGTGCCAGGCTTCGGCCGCGAGGTCTATCCAGGCTTCCTGCAGCTGTCCGGCTTCATGAGCATGAACCTCGATCGCCACATCATCGCCCACAAGGACTTCTTCATGCATCTGGTGAAGCATGATGGCGACAATGCCGAGAAGCACCGCGATTTCTACGACGAGTATCTGGCGGTCATGGACCTGACGGCCGAATTCTACCTGCAGACCGTCGACACCGTCTTCGTGCGGCAGGCCTTGCCAAAGGGCGAGATGACGCATCGCGGCACCAGGATCGATCCGTCGGCGATCCGCAACGTCGCGCTGTTCACGGTCGAAGGCGAGAACGACGACATATCAGGCCTTGGCCAGACCAAGGCAGCGCATGATCTTTGCCCCAATATCCCGGCTGAGCGGCACGCCCACTACATGCAGCCGGCGGTCGGCCATTACGGCGTGTTCAACGGTTCTCGCTTCCGCTCCGAAATCGTGCCGCGCATCGTCGACTTCATCACCAGCTACGGCCGCCAGGAGCGTGTCGCGGCGAAGCCGAAGCTGGTCCGCGCCGCCAAGAGATAATGCACGTCGTCCAAAATTGCGGGTTTTGGGACGATGATTTGCATAAAACCAAGCTTAACGGCGACAAGCCATGCGATTGACCGGTAAAAGCCGGCTGGCTGGCTGATTCTGTTGCACAAGTGCCGCTGTCCAGCCCCTCGGGTAACCATGCCGACAATCCGACCGTCGTCGTAATTGACACGGACTGTAAATCCCCCTTAACCTTTCGTTAATAACAAAGGGTGAGCGGGGACAATGATTTCCTCATCGATGGCGCGACGGCTGCGCGTGTATGTGGCGGCCGGGCTGGCAATGACGGCGGGCTGGGTGGCACCGGCCTTGGCGGGTGGAGCGATGGCGACCGGGGGGCTCACCTCGCAGCCGATCGGCCACTATGATTTCTGCAAGCTGCATCCGGGCGAGTGCTCGATCCGCCCGGCCAATCTGGCGCCGGCTCCGATGACCGACGCGCTGATGCGCAAGCTTCTCAATGTCACCGCCAGGGTCAACGCCGCCGTCAAGCCGATGAGCGACATGGACATCTACGGCAAGGACGAGGTCTGGGCCTATCCCGACAAGGGCGTCGGCGATTGCGAGGACTATGTGCTGGAAAAGCGACGCCAGCTTTCGCGCATGAGCATCTCGCTTGCCGATCTTCTGATCACCGTCGTGCGCAAGCCCGACGGCGAGGGCCACGCCGTGCTGACGGTGCGCACCGACGAGGGCGACTATGTGCTCGACAATCTGACCGACAAGGTCAAGCCATGGGACGCGACCGGCTACCGCTTCCTCAAGCGGCAGGCGATCGACAACACCGGCCGCTGGGTCTCGATCCGCGGTGGCCAGCAAGTTCTGGTCGGCGCGGTTCAGTAGGCACCGGCAACGGCGGCTTCCCTAGGGGCGGCATCCAACGCTTCGTCATCACAGGGCTGAGCAGGAGCGAAGCTCCGTCGCGAAGACCCCGGGATCCATGCCGTGATGCCGATGAAGAACGCTGCGGCGCAGGAACAGGCGCCTGCAATCGTCATACCGTCATCACCAGATCTTTTGCCCCGTCGCGACGCTCGCAACTCGCGGCATGGATCCTCGGGTCTGCGCGTCCGCTCCGCCCGTGGATGACGAAATCGATGGGCCCTCCGCCAGAATTCGCATTTCTCCGTGAACCATTTCGCTCCGGCCAGCGACACACAGCCGTGAACCGAAACCAACCATGGAGACTTCAGATGACTGCTTTTCTGCGAAACACCCTTCTTGCCGCTATCGCGGTGTCGAGCATGGCCGGATCCGCCATGGCCGATCAGACCACCAGCTGTGCCAAAGCCAACCTCAACGACCTCTGGGCCGGCCGCTGTTGCGGTGATGCCGGGGCGTCGGACTGCCTGGGCGGCGGAAACAATGGCCACGACCACGGCGATCATGGCCGGGGTGGAAATGGCGGCACCGCCGGCAAGAAATGATCTCACCACTTTGCCCGCCGGCGGGCAGTGTCCTCGTGAGGCAGGCGAACTTGTACCGGCGCGGACCGTCAGGCTACGGCCGCTGGTTCAACGCCCCGCGGATCGATGCGGTGATGCGGCGAAGCTCGGTTTCGTCGAGTTTCTCGATGTTTTCCGCCAGCAGATTGGCGAGCTCGGTGGCGGCGGGGGAAAGACCCGACGTGTCGAGTTTTACACGCGGGTGCGAGGCCTCGGCCAGCCGCGCCAGTTCCTCGGCATCGTCCCAGATGATGTTGAAATAGCCGATGATCTTCTGGATCAGCGTCCAGGTCGGGGCGCCTCGCCTGCCATGTTCGAGCGCCGACAGATAGGCGGCGCTGACGCCGATCGCCGCCGCCATGTCCTTCTGGCGGACACCACGTTCGCTTCTCAGCGTCCGCAGCTTCTCGCCGAACGGGGTCATGCGCCCATCCTCATGAACGGACCCGCCGCAGGCGGATATAGAGCGCACCCGAACCGCCGTGATTGCGGGCGGCATGGTCGTGGCTGGAGACGAGCGGCCGGAAGGCAGGCGTCGACAGCCAGGCCGGCACGGCGCGCCGCAACACGCCATCGCCGCCGGAGGACGAGCCCTTGCCGGTGATGACCAGGACATAGCGGACGCCGCCGGCATGCGCCCGGTGCAGAAACGAGAACAGCAGCGAGTAGGCCTCGTCCTGCGTCATGCCGTGCAGATCGACGCGGCCCTCGATCGGCAGCCGGCCCTTCGACAATTTGTCCAGCGTCGGTTCGTCGAGGCGGTGCGTGACATGCTGCGCCTTCGGCTTCGCGGTCCCTGCGACATTGGCGACGGGCTGGGCGGGCTGCGACTGGCTTGGCTTGGCCTCGGCAGGAATTTCGGGGATGTCCACGGCAAATTTCCCCTTCAGCGGCTTGGCCGTGCGCGCCACCAGGTTCCACAGAACCCGGTCGTCCTCGCTGAGCTTGTCCGGGCGCCGGGTCATCGGACCGCACCCGCAATGAGCGCGCGCGGCACCAGCGCATAAAAATCCGCGGCATTGCGGACCACGCCGGCGATCTCGCCCGCGGCATCGCCCGAACCGGCGAACAGGTCGCCCCGCGCCGGCCCGGTGATGGCGGAGCCAGTGTCCTGCGCGATCATCAGGCGGCGGAATGGTTTTGCGTCGAAGGCGGCGAGCGTCGGCGCGTCGATGTAAAAGGGCGTGCCGAATGTGTGCAGCAGGCGGTCGACGGCGATCGAGCGGCCCGGCGTCAGCGGCACCTTGGCGGCGGCGATCGGACCAAGGGCAACGTCCTCGACATCGGCCGGGCGGAAGAAAATGTAGGAGCGGTTCTGCCACAGGATCTCGTCGACGCGGTCCGGATGCGCCTTGAACCAGGCGCGGATCGATTGCATCGTCACTTCCGCCAGCGGGATCTCGCCAATCTCGCTCAGGACCTTGCCTGGTCCGGTGAAGCGCTGGCCGGATTTGGCGGCATAGGTGACGCGGGCAAGCCGGCCGTCGGTCATGGCGAGGCGTGCGGCACCTTGCACGTGAATGAAGAAGGCATCGACCTTGTCGGCCAACCAGGCGATTTCCAGGCCCTTGCCATCAAGCGCGCCGCGCTCGATCTCGCCACGGTCATGATATTCGACCGGCCCGTTCGGCGTCTGGCGCGCGAAAGCGAGATAGGGGTCCAGGCCCGGCGGCCGGTTTGCGTCATCGATATCGACGAGATCGGCCGGGCGCGACAGCAGCGGCACCGAAAACCGGTCCGTGCGCACCGGTGACGTCTCGACCTGCGGTTCATAGAAACCGGTGACGAGCCCATTTTCGGCAGGGATAAGCGCCGGGACAAAATGGCGCTCGAAGAAGGCGCGAGCTTCGCCGCGGGTCAAAACCGGCGACCGATTCGCCGGCGAAACGGTCCGGGCCTCGGCGTAGACATCCGCAAAGGCGTCGAAGTCGACGCCGAGCGCGCCGCTGCGATAGGGTTTGGTCAGGACATGGAAGGCCGAGCGCCGAAAGGCGGCGAAGGCGGCCGAATGGTCGTCATCGCCCCAGCCGGGCAGATCGCCGAAGGCTTTCTCGACAAAAAGAGGCGATAGCGACACCGGAGCCTCGCCGCGTATTCCCTAGTCTTCTTCCTCGGTGGCGACGAGCTTCCAGTTCGGATCGCGCGAGCGCGTGTCACGGGCGAAGGTCCAGACATCCTTGACCTCGGCCACGGTTTCCGGGTCGCCGTCGATGACGGCACCGGCCTTGTCGCGGGTCGCCGAAATCAGCTCGCTGATGATGCGCAGCGTGACATGCGCCTCGCCGCCCTTCATCTCGGCCGAGACGATATCGGCCTTGTCGATGCCGACGAAGGAGGACTGGATCTTTTCCGCCTTGGCCTCGCGCTCGCCGATGGCGGCGACAAAACCGTCATAGACCTCGCGCGACAACAGGTTCTTCAGCGTTTTGCGATCGCCGTCGGCATAGGCCATGACGATCATCTCGTAAGCCATCTTGGCGCCGTCGACGAAACCCTTCGGCTCGAAGGACGGATCATTGTCCTTGATCGTGCGCAGGCCCTTGTTGAGGTCGGTATCGGGCTTGGCGAAAGCGTCGATCGCGGCATAGGCGTCGGGAGCCGGCTCGCCTGGCGGACGCTTGCGCGGCAGCGAGACGACGTTTTCGGATTTCTGGGCGGCATCCTTGTCGCTGGTGCGAGCCGCCGAATAGGGATCGAAGGGCGGCCGTTCGCTGCCGGTGCGGCGGCCCAGCACATTGCGCAGCTGGAAAAAGATGACCACCGCCGCAATCAGGAAGAAAATCGTGCCGAAGTCGAAGAATCCCATATCTTCCGCCAATCAATCCCTGCCCTGTGGCCGGACCGTCAGGCCCAACGGCCGCGGTCGCATAGCGTTCAACATTCAAAGCATATAGAGCGCAAGGCGCAATCATTCAAATCAAAGGCAGGCATACCTATCTAACAGCCTCAGTGCCAGCGGCGATTGCCAGCTGGCGGCCAAAACAATCAAAACGGTCATGACGATCGAAAAAGGTTGGCAAGACTTGCGCATTTCGCTGCTTCCCTTCTTTCTCCTTGCACTGCCGCTGCTGGAAATTGCCGGTTTCGTCATCGTCGGCCGCGAGGTCGGCGCGCTGGCGACGGTAGGCCTCGTGCTGGCCTCGAGCATCGCCGGCGTGCTTTTGCTCCGATACCAGGGTTTTGGTGTCATGGCCCGCATCCGCAACGAGATGGCCGCCGGCCAGAACCCCAGCCGCCACCTTGCGCACGGCGCCATGATCGTGGTTGCGGCGATCCTCCTGATCATCCCCGGCTTCATCACCGACATTATCGGCCTGCTGCTGTTTCTGCCGCCGTTGCGCGACTTTGCCTGGAGCCGGTTCAAGGGCCGCATTGTCGTCGCCACCGATTTCTCGACCGGCGGTTTTCGTGGCCGCCAGCGCGACAGGGTCATCGACCTCGAAGACGGCGACTATTCGCGCGAGGACGATCTGAAGCGCGGCCCGGATCACAACTCGCCGTGGCGTCGCCTGAAGGACGATTAGCGCGCCGTCCCATCTCCATGCCGCAGCCGGGAAGCAAGGCGGCAAACCTTGTCTTGTCATCCCCGCCATGGTAGCGAACGCCCGATTTCAATTCGGTCAGCGACGCTGCCCAGGCAAGAGGACAAGGCTTATGGCCAGCAAAGATGACGCGCCGGTCGGCGCAGCCAACGGAAACGGCAATGCGGCGCAGCCGTCGCTCAACGTTCTGGCGCAATATGTGAAGGACCTGTCCTTCGAAAGCCCCGGCGCGCCGAATTCGCTGCGCGGCCGCGACAAGGCGCCGGGCATCGCCATCAATGTCAACGTCAACGCCAACCCGCTCTCCGACAAGCAGTTCGACGTCAATCTGACGCTCAACGCCAAGGCGTCCTTCGACCAGGAAGTGCTGTTCAATGTCGAGCTGGTCTATGGCGGCGTGTTCGCCATCGCAGGCTTTCCGCAGGAACACATGCTGCCGATCCTGTTCATCGAATGCCCGCGTCTTTTGTTCCCGTTCGCCCGCCAGATCATCGCCGAGGCAACCCGCAATGGCGGCTTCCCGCCGCTGATGCTCGACCCGATCGACTTCGCGCAGATGTTCCAGCAGAAGCTGGCGGAGGACCAGGCGTCGTCGAAGGTCCAGGTGAGCTGAGGGCTGCCTGCCACGGATTGTGAAAAGCCCGGCCTTGCGCCGGGTTTTTTGTTTTGGGCGGGACGATTGAGGCGCCGGCAGGGCAGAGGGGGGCGCCAAGGATCGCCAACGGGACGATTTTAGTTCCCGTGAACCTTCAGCCACAGCGCCTTTTCACCCAATGTCCCGACCATGCCGGCGTGCGCGGCACGTTCGGCTTCTGTCACGCGCGGCGGCAGTGGCGCCGGGCGCGGGGCGACGACGATTTCGATCTGGCGGACATTCTCGCCCTGGGCCGGCGCGGTGGCGCTGTCGAGGATGAGGGCCGCCTGCTTGCCGCCGATCAGCTCGATATAGACCTCGGCCAGCAATTCGGAATCGAGCAGGGCGCCGTGCTTGGTGCGCTTGGTGTTGTCGATGCCGTAGCGCCGGCAGAGCGCATCGAGCGAATTAGGACCCATCGGGTGCTTGCGGCGCGCCAGCGCCAGCGTGTCGACGACGACGCCGTTGTCGATGACAGGGTGACCCAGCCGGCCGAATTCGACGTTGAGGAAGCCGACATCGAAAGTGGCGTTGTGGGCGACCAGCTTGGCGCCGTCGGTAAAGTCCAGCCACTCCTGCACAATCTCGGCAAAGGTCGGCTTGCCCGCGAGGTCCGCCGCGCTGATGCCGTGCACCGCCTGTGCCTCGACATGGATCGCTCGGCCTTGCGGGTTGATGTAGTGGTGGAAGGTCCTGCCGGTCGGGAAACGGTTGACCAGTTCGACGCCGCCCAGCTCGATCACGCGGTCGTCGCGCGAATCGAGGCCGGTGGTTTCCGTGTCGAAGATGATCTCACGCATCGAATCAGTCGCTCCAAAGGAGCAGAATCGTGAGAGCGGAACAAAATGGCAATGAGAAACTATGATGGCCAGGGCAATCGCACAGGTTTGCGCCGCCCCTCATCGCCCTGCACCTTTCCTCTCCCCCGTCGATCGGGGGAGAGGTGTCGAGCGAAGCCGGCAGGCAGATAAGCGGCTCTCACATCGACAGCTGGCGGTCGAGCGGTGGGCTCAACCACCTGGCTTGCCAACCCCTATCAGCTGGCTGATGATTGCAGCGACCTCCGCCCGCGCGGCGTCCATCCCCTGGCCGGTGTCGACGATGAAATCGGCCTGACGGCGTTTTTCCGCGTCCGGCACCTGCTTGGCCAGGATCGACGCCAGCTTTTCCTCCGTCATGCCCGGCCGCGCCAGCACGCGTTCGCGCTGGGTCTCGGCCGGGGCGGTGACGACGACGACCTTGTCGACGCGGTTGCGGCCGCCGGTTTCGAAGAGCAGGGGGATGTCGAGGACGGCGATCGGCGCGCCTGATCCACGATGCCTGGCCAGAAAGGCATCGGCATCGGCGCGCACCAGCGGGTGGATGATGGTTTCCAGCCGCTTCAGCGCCGCGGCATCGCCGAGCACGCGCGCGCCAAGTTTGGCACGATCGACCATGCCGGCGGATGTGGTGCCGGGAAAGGCGGCCTCGACCAGGGGTGCTGCCTTGCCGGCATAGAGGCGATGCACCGTCTCGTCGGAATCGTGGACCGGCACGCCGGCGTCAGTGAACATCCTGGCTGTGGTCGACTTGCCCATGCCGATCGAGCCGGTGAGGCCGAGCACGATCATGGCTTCGGCACCAGATCGGCGACGATCAGGGCCCGAAGTTCGGCCGTCACCCGCGGCCTGATGCCGAACCAGCGCTCGAAGCCAGGCACGGCCTGATGCAGAAGCATGCCGAGACCGTCGACCGTCTTCAGATTTCGCGCTCGGGCGGCCGCAAGCAGCGGCGTCTCCAGTGGCACATAGACGATGTCGGTGACGATGGCATGGTCGGGCAGCCGGGCGGGATCCGCCGACAGGCCTTCATTGCCATGCATGCCGAGCGCGGTGGTGTTGACCAGCAGGCCGGCATCGCCGAGCAGTTCGTTGGTCGCCGCCATGCCATGCGCCGAGACACCGGTGCCGAAACGATCGCGCAATTCCTGCGCTCGGGCCAGAGTGCGGTTGACGATGCGAATGTCGGCAACGCTGCGCTCCTTCAGCGCATGGATGACGGCGCGCGACGCGCCGCCGGCGCCGAGCACCACCGCCGGACCCTTGCTTGCCCAGCCCGGTGCATGATCGTCGAGGTTGGCGGCAAAGCCGTGACCGTCAGTGTTGCCGCCCCACAGGATGCCGTCCTCGAACCACAGCGTGTTGACGGCGCCGATTTCTTGCGCCGCCTGGTCGCGGCGTTCGGCCAATGCGAAGGCCGCTTCCTTGTGCGGGATGGTGATGTTGCCACCGCGGTAATTGTTTGCCTGCAATGTTTCCACGAACACGGCAAAGTCTTGCGGCGCGACATCGATGGCCTGGTAGCTTCCGTCGATGCCATGTTTGGCCAGCCAGTGACCATGGATCTTCGGCGAGCGCGAATGCTTGACCGGATGGCCCGACACGAAGGCTTTTTTCGACGCCTCAGCCATCGATCGCCCCCAGGTCTCGCAGTTCGGCCAGCAGCGGCAACAGCGGCAGGCCGACAATGGTGAAATGATCGCCCTCGATTTTCTCGAACAATTGAATGCCTTCGCCTTCGATCTGATAGGCGCCGACGCTTCCCAGCGCCTTGGCACCGACACGGGCGAGATGGCGCCCGATAAAGGCGGGATCGAGCTTGCGCATGGTCATCGAGGCGATGCCGACATGCCGCCACAGAACCTTGCCGTCGCGAACCAGCACGGCGGCGCTGTTCAACTGATGGGTCTTGCCCGACAGCGCCAGCAAATGACGGCGGGCACCCTCCATGTCAGCCGACTTGTGGAACACCTCGTCGCCGAGCGACAGCGTCTGGTCGCAGCCCAGCACCAGGGCGCCCGGCCTGCGCTCGCTGACTTCGGTCGCCTTAGCCTCGGCCAGCACCAGGGCGACGTCCTCGGGCGAGACGCCGCTATCCTGCAAAGGCGACTCGAGCGCGCGCTCGTCGACATCGGCCGGCACCGCCTCGACATCGACGCCGGCATTGACCAGCATCGCCTTGCGGAACGGACTGCCGGAAGCAAGGATGAGTTTTTCGATCATGCTGATTCACCCATGTTGGCGCTCCGTCACGCACCCCTCATCCGACCGAGCTTCGCTCGGCCACCTTCTCCCACAAGGGGAGAAGGGAAGTCCCGCGCGTACGCCGCTGCAAATCGCCAACTGGCGGTATCTTGCGGAGACGACGGTGCCACGTTCTTCCTTCTCCCCTTGTGGGAGAAGGTGGCCTCGCGAAGCGAGGTCGGATGAGGGGTGCTGGTGCTCACTTATCTTACCTGCCCTATCTATTCTTCCCCCGCAGGGCAACGATGGCCGCCGCCGTTTCCTCGATCGAGCGGCGGCTGACGTCGATCATCGGCCAGCCATGGCGCGTGCAGATCTTGCGGGCGTAGGCGAGTTCTTCGCTGATCGCCGCGCGGTCGACATAGTCTGATGCCTCATACGAGCTGCTGTTGCCGAGGATGCGGTTTTGCCGGACGTGCGAGATGCGCTCGGCGGTGGCGATCAGCCCGACGATGAGCGGCTTGCTGGCGGCAACCAGGCTTTCCGGCACCGGCACACCGAGCACGATCGGGATGTTGGCGGTCTTGATGCCGCGGTTGGCGAGATAGATGCTGGTCGGCGTCTTCGACGTGCGAGAAATGCCGATCAGCACGACATCGGCATCGTCCATGTTGAGCGGCAGCTGGCCGTCATCATGGTCCATGGTGAAATTGAGCGCGTCGATGCGGCGGAAATATTCGGCGTCGAGAACATGCTGGGCGCCGACGCGGCGGCCGGCGGGGGTGCCGAGATAGGACTGGAACACGGTCAGCACCGGCTCCAGCACCGACACACAGGGCAGGCCCATGGCCGCGCAGCGCTCGTCGATGCCGCGCGCCAGCTTCTGGTCCACGACCGTATAGAGGATGATGCCCGGCTCTTCCTCTATATCCTCGAACACCTTCGCCACCTGCTTTTCGGTGCGGATGAGCGGATAGATATGCTCGATGGCGCGCGCATCCTTGTATTGTGCCGAAGCCGCCCGGCCGGCGGCGAGCAGCGTTTCGCCGGTCGCGTCGGAAATCAGGTGCAGGTGGAAGAAGCTCTGGGGTTTGTTCACAGGGGGTCACCTGGGGCTGTGGGCTTCTGTGGATAAAGCGGGATGAAAAGAGGGGGCGGTCGGAGGCGACTGTATCAGATGGCAGTTTGTCCACAATTCGATGCGCTGTCAGCTTCGTCGGGCGACTGGGGACAAGTTTGGGGACGGCTTTTTTCGCCTACAGTCCGTCCACAGGACCTGCCTTTCACCGCTCTGCCTAACGCTTTGACTCGATTGATCGATTCCGACCTATCCCCAGAACCCTACATCTGGGAAAAAGAAGCACGCGACAATATGTTGGCTGGTGTTTTCCGGGGCAAAGCGGGACAGGTGGCAATCACCAGAACCAACAGACTCTTAGAATCAGAAGAATCTTAGATATAAGAATCTTTGATTATAGAAGAGGCCGGAAGAAGCGAGCGCTCGATGCCCCAGAACCGGATCATGCTGGATGTCCTGAAGGGCAAGGCTCATTTTCCGCCTCCGCTCTGGATGATGCGTCAGGCAGGGCGTTATCTGCCGGAGTATCGGGAGACACGCAGGCGAGCAGGCTCGTTCCTCGATCTCTGCTATGATCCAGACCTTGCCGTCGAAGTGACCTTGCAACCGATCGAGCGCTTCGGCTTCGATGCTTCGATCCTGTTTTCCGATATCCTTGTCGTTCCGCATGCGCTTGGCCGTGACGTCCGTTTCGAAGAGGGCAGAGGGCCGCTGCTGACGCCGATCACCGCGCCGCAGATTCTGGCTCTGGAAGGCAAGGTGTTTCACGTGAATCTCGAACCGGTCTACGAGACGGTTCGCCGGTTGCGGGCCAAATTGCCCGACGAGACAACCCTGATCGGCTTCTGCGGCGCGCCGTGGACGGTGGCGACCTACATGATTGCCGGCCATGGCACGCCCGACCAGGCGCCGGCGCGGCTTTTTGCCTATCGCGAGCCGGTGGCCTTTCAACGATTGCTGAAGGTGCTTGCCGAACATTCGGCCGCCTATCTCATCCGCCAGATCGAGGCGGGCGCGGATGTGGTGCAGATTTTCGATTCCTGGTCCGGCGTGCTGGACGATGAAACTTTCGATTTGTTCTGCGTTCAGCCGATGGCCGAGATCGTTGGCCGGGTGCGGGCGGTTTATCCCGATGTCCCGATCATCGGTTTTCCCAAGGGCGCCGGTTCGCGCTACCGGACCTATCGACAGAAGACCGGCGTGACGGCGCTGGGGATCGACTGGACGGTGCCCCTGATCGCGGCGAAGGAATTGCAGCGCTCGGGTGCGGTTCAGGGCAATCTCGATCCCTTGCGGCTCGTCGCTGGCGGCAAGGCGCTGTCGGATGGCGTCGAGGCGATCCTGAGAGCGCTGGGAGACGGGCCGCTGATCTTCAACCTCGGTCACGGCATCACGCCGGAGACGCCGATCGCCCATGTCGAGGCGATGGTGAAACAGGTGCGGAGCGCGACACGCTGATGGCTCAGATGAACAACACGAACAGCACCGGCCAGGCGATGATGCGCATGATATCAGGTATCGCCGTGCTGATCGTTTTCACCGCGCTTTTGTATTTCGCGGCACCCGACAGTTTTTACCCCTGGGCCAAGGCGATCCATATCCTCGCCGTCATCTCGTGGATGGCGGGCATGCTCTATCTGCCGCGGCTGCTGGTCTACCACACCGATGCCGAGAAGGGCTCGGTGCAGTCGGAAACCTTCAAGGTGATGGAGCGGCGCCTGCTGCGCGGCATCATCAACCCGGCGATGATCGTCACCTGGGTGTTCGGCCTGTGGCTCGCCTGGAAGGGTTTCGGTTTCCAGGGCGGCTGGCTGCACGCCAAGATCGGAGCGGTGCTTTTGCTGTCCGCCGTTCATGGCTATCTGGCCGGCGCGGTGCGCAAATTCGCCGAGGACCGTAATGAAAAACCGGCCAGGCACTGGCGGATGGTCAACGAGATCCCCACATTGCTGATGATCGCAATCGTCATCCTGGTGGTGGTCAAGCCGTTCTGATGCATGTCGCTCAAAAACGGCCAGGAGACTGCGACAGGCATTGATGCGTTTAGGCCTTCATAGGCCATGCAAAACGCAGCTTGCTCTTTCACCCGACCGACGATAAAAGACGGGTCTTCCTTCCCGTCATGCGCCGCCCCTCGTTGTTTTCGGCCGCGCCCGGCATTTGTCGCATCCCGCCGATATTTTCCCAAAGCCTACCCAGACTCCATCTATTCAAGGTCCGTCTATGCAAGAAATGAAACTCGCCGAGTTCAAGAACAAGAAACCGCCAGAGCTGATCGCTTATGCCGAATCGCTCGAGGTCGAAAACGCCAGCGTCATGCGCAAGCAGGAGCTGATGTTTGCGATCCTGAAGAAGCTGGCCGCCCAGGAGATCGAGATCATCGGTGATGGCGTGGTCGAGGTGCTGCAGGACGGTTTCGGCTTCCTGCGCTCCGCCAACGCCAATTACCTGCCAGGTCCCGACGACATCTATATTTCACCGTCGCAGATCCGGCGCTTTTCGCTGAAGACCGGCGATACTGTCGAAGGGCCGATCCGCAGCCCGAAAGAGGGCGAGCGCTATTTCGCGCTGCTCAAGGTCAACACCATCAATTTCGACGATCCCGAGAAGATCCGTCACAAGATCCACTTCGACAATCTGACGCCGCTCTATCCGACCAAGCGGCTGAAGATGGAGATCGAGAATGTCACCACCAAGGACATATCGGCCCGTGTGATCGACCTGGTGGCGCCGATCGGCAAGGGACAGCGCGCCTTGATCAACGCGCAGCCGCGTACCGGCAAGACGGTTCTGATGCAGAACATCGCCCACTCGATCACCGCCAACCACCCGGAATGCTATCTGATCGTGCTGCTGATCGACGAGCGGCCGGAAGAAGTGACCGACATGCAGCGCTCGGTGAAGGGAGAGGTGATCTCCTCGACCTTCGACGAGCCCGCGGTGCGCCACGTGCAGGTCGCCGAAATGGTCATCGAGAAGGCCAAGCGCCTGGTCGAACATGGCCGCGACGTCGTCATCCTGCTCGATTCGATCACCCGTCTCGGCCGCGCCTACAACACCGTCGTGCCGTCATCCGGCAAGGTGCTGACCGGTGGTGTCGACGCCAACGCGCTGCAGCGGCCGAAGCGCTTCTTCGGCGCCGCCCGCAACATCGAGGAAGGCGGTTCGCTGACCATTATCGCCACCGCGCTGATCGATACCGGCAGCCGCATGGACGAAGTCATCTTCGAAGAGTTCAAGGGCACCGGCAACTGCGAAATCCAGCTCGACCGCAAGGTGGCCGACAAGCGCATCTATCCGGCCATGGACATCCTGAAGTCCGGCACCCGCAAGGAAGACCTGCTGGTTTCCAAGCAGGACCTGCAAAAGATCTTCGTGCTGCGCCGCATCCTGGCGCCGATGGGAACCACCGACGCGATCGAGTTCCTGATCGACAAGCTGAAGCAGACCAAGACCAATGCGGATTTCTTCGATTCGATGAACACGTAAGGGGATGGGGTAGCGATCCTTCGCGCCCCCCTCTGCCCTGCCGGGCATCTCCCCCTCTAGGGGGGAGATTACGCCCTTGGTCGTTTTCGGCAATTATCAACGCCGTAAGGTGAACGGAACAGCGAAGCTGCCGATCTCCCCATTTTGAGTGGGCGATGGCCGGTAGGCCAGAGGGGGGCGTCTCTCGCCGGCGGTTAGCAAAACTATCGCCGTCGCAACAATCGCTCGAGCTCTTCAGCATCCGTCACCGCCGGCAAACAAACCTGCCCCGTGCACAACCATGCACCTGCCTTGTCGGTCGGCGGCAGGATTCCACCGGGTAGCAAGGATCGATTCGCTGCCGTACCGATCGGCACGACGATGTCGATGCGGCGCGGGTCCGGGTTTCGATTCGCAACCGGAACGAGCTTTGGATCTGTGAACTCATCCACCAACACCAGCTTGAGCGGCTCGATCGCCAGCGCGCAGGCATTGACGATGCCGGCCTGGCCATAGGCCTGCTGCGCCGCGCGGCCGGCGGCATGCTCGGCGACGTGCCAGGCTCTCTCCTGCAGCTCGAGATTGCCGGTGACGGAGGCGAGCCTGACCAGCGCCTCGATGATCTGGCCGGTGGCGGACGGAATGGCTTCGTCGACATCGCCGCGGATGCGGATCGGCACGTCGGTGCTGTCGGAAGCAGTCAGGTAGTAACCTGTCTTCTCGGCGTCGGCGTGCCAATGCTCGAGCTGCTCGACAAACTGGCCGGCCTGGTCGACATAGCTCCAATTTCCAGTGGCCTCGAACAGCGAGATCGCTGCGTTGGCCATGGCGGCATAGTCGCTGGACAAAGCAGGGAACAGTTTTCTGGCACCGAGCATCGAATGCGGCAGGCGGCCGTCGCGGCTGGCAGCGCTGATATGGGCAAAGGCCTTTGCCGCCGCATCGATCCAGTCAGGCCGCGCCAGCGCCCGGCCGGCCTCGGCAAGCGCCGCGATCATCTGGCCGTTCCAGTCGATGAGGGTCTTTGCGTCAAGGCCGGGCCTGACCCGCTCTTCCCGGACAGCAAGGAGTTTCGCCTTGAGCGCGCTGATCTCTTCGCGGTGGATCACATATTGCGATTGCTGGGACCAGGTTTGGTGGACGACCGGCTCGCCTTCCCAGCCATGCGGGCTGGAGAGCGTGAAGTGCTTGAAAAACAATGCGGAATCGTCGCCAAGGGCGGCTTCGATCTCGTCGCGGCTCCAGGTGTAGAACAGACCTTCCTCGCCGTCGCTGTCGGCATCGAGACTGGCGGCAAAGGCACCGCCGTCGACGCGCATTTCGCGCAGCAGCCAGCCGATCGTCTCTTCGATTCGCACCCGGAACAATTCATTGCCGCTTGCGGCATAGGCCCAGTTGCAGAAGCGGAGGAGCTGGGCATTGTCGTAGAGCATCTTTTCGAAATGCGGCACCAGCCACTCGGCATCGGTCGAGTAGCGGCTGAGCCCGCCGCCGATGTGGTCGTAGATGCCGCCGCGCAGCATCTGTTCGAGGCTGTTGAGGACGTCGTCGCGA
Source organism: Mesorhizobium sp. Primo-A (assembly GCF_003997175.1). NCBI lineage: Bacteria > Pseudomonadati > Pseudomonadota > Alphaproteobacteria > Hyphomicrobiales > Phyllobacteriaceae > Mesorhizobium > Mesorhizobium sp. Primo-A. The sequence goes on along the minus strand of NZ_RZTG01000014.1, from coordinate 172,793 downwards.
TGGGCGGCATTGCCATCACGCAGCCAGGACAGCCACAGCGTTTGCATGAACGGCGCGTTGGGAAATTTAGGCGCGCCGCGCAATCCGCCGAGATCACGGTCGATCATGCCGTCGATGCCCTTGGCCAATTCCGCCAGCGTGGCGCGGTCGAGCACGGTTCTGGCATGCGAACCGGCGAGCCTCGCCTCGACATGCGTCGTCAGGCCGTCGGCGCTCTGGTTGAGGCTCGCCCGCTTCTCCCGCCACGCCTTGTCCACCGCCTCCATCACCTGGATGAAGCCGGGGCGGCCGTAGCGCGGCTCGCGCGGAAAATAGGTGCCGCCCCAGAACGGCTTGCCGTCCGGGGTCAGGAACATGGTCAGCGGCCAGCCGCCCTGCTCGCCCATCGAGGACAGCGCCGCCATATAGATCTGGTCGATGTCCGGGCGCTCCTCGCGGTCGACCTTGATATTGACGAACAGACGGTTCATGACGGCGGCGATGCCATCGTTTTCGAAGCTTTCATGCGCCATGACATGGCACCAATGGCAGGCGGCATAGCCGACCGAGAGCAGGATCGGCCTATCCAGCGCTTTCGCCTCTTCGAGCGAAGCCGGCGACCAGGCCCGCCAGTGGACGGGATTGCCGCTGTGCTGCTGCAGATAGGGGCTGGCTTCTTCGGCAAGCAGGTTTTGCGCGGGCAGCGTCACTGGGCAAACTCGGGTGCGATTGGCTGATAGGCGTGAAGCTAGGGCGGTTCAGTAGAGCGGGCAAATGATTTCAGGCGATTCCATCGTAGCGCTGTCGAGCGGCCGGCTGCCTGCCGGCGTCGCCGTCATCCGAATTTCCGGCCCACAGACTCGATTCGTCGTCGAAACGATTGCTGGGGCTATGGTTAAGGACCGCGCGGCGGCTCTGCGCAAGATGCGGGCACCCGATGGAGCCGTGCTCGACACCGGGCTGGTCGTGTTCTTTCCCGGTCCGGCCAGTTTCACCGGCGAGGACGTCGCGGAATTCCACGTTCATGGCGGCCGTGCCGTTGTGGCAAAAATGCTGGAGACGATGACCGGGTTTGACGGCGTCAGGCACGCGGAACCGGGCGAATTCACGCGTCGCGCCTTTCTGAACGGCAAGGTAGACCTGGTCGAGACCGAGGCGCTGGCGGATCTCGTCAATGCCGAGACGGAGGCGCAGCGGCGCTTCGCGGTGCAGAATGCCGACGGCGTACAGAGCGAACTCTATCTCGGCTGGCGCCGCAGGCTGATCCATGCCCGCGCCATGATCGAGGCCGAGATCGATTTCGCCGACGAGGAAGACGTCCCTGGTTCCGTTTCGGATGCGGTCTGGTCTGATGTCAGAACGATGATCGACGAGATCGACCGGCACATCGCCGGATTTCGCGCCGCCGAGATCATTCGCGACGGCTTTGAGGTCGTCATCCTCGGTGCCCCCAACGCCGGTAAGTCGAGTCTGTTCAACGCCCTGGCGCGGCGCGATGCCGCTATAGTAACGGATGAACCAGGCACGACCCGCGACCTGCTTGAAGTGACACTTGATCTTCAGGGGCTGCGTGTCCGGCTTACGGATACGGCCGGGTTGCGCGATGCGCCGGGGAAGGTCGAGGCGATCGGCATCGAGAAGGCGAGGGCCAAGGCGCATGGCGCCGATCTCTTGCTGTTGCTTCACGACATGGCGAAACCAAGGGATGTCGGTGAGCTGCCGACCGTGGCGCCCACCCTGCTTGTCGGCACCAAGCTTGATCTGATCGACGGCCGTGCAGTGCCCGACGCGACCGCCGACTATGATCTTGTCATCTCGGTGGAGGAGGGGACCGGCGTGGAGGAATTGCTGGCGGAGATTGGCCGGCGCGCGTCGGAGTCAGCCGGCAGCGTCGGCGATGTCCTGCCGTCGCGCCTTCGCCACGTCGAATTGCTTGGCGAGACCAACCGCCATCTGCATCGCGCCACTGACGGCCGGATGAACGAGCAGGAGTTGCGCGCGGAGGAGTTGCGGCTCGCCGCCGATCGCCTCGGCCGAATCGTCGGCGCCATCGACGTCGAGGACATGCTGGACGTGATCTTCTCGCAGTTCTGCATCGGGAAATGACTCACGTGAAACAGGGTCGCTGCGGCGTGAGCTCCCTTTAGATCGTATGTTGCTTTGCTGCATGGCTTCGTGATTTTCGACGAACCCCGAAGGCGGGTAGGCTTCATCTGGGCCACCACCGCGCTGCGCCGCCTGCATGACTCACGTGAAACGTGTCAGGCGGCCCGATGACTCACGTGAAACACTGGGCTGACTAGCGGCGCGGCTGTTTCACGTGAAACTTGTCGCGGAGTTTTCTTGACAGCGTCGCTCCGCAGGGACATGTGTCCCTCATTCTTCTGAGTCCAGGACGTTTGGAAATGACCAATCGCTATGATGTGGTTGTGGTGGGCGGCGGCCACGCGGGTTGCGAGGCGGCCAGCGCTGCCGCGCGCGCCGGCGCCAGGACGGCGCTGGTGACGCTGCGTTTCGACACGATCGGCGTCATGTCGTGCAACCCCGCGATCGGCGGGCTCGGCAAGGGCCACCTGGTGCGCGAGATCGATGCCATGGACGGCCTCATGGGCCGCGTGGCGGATGCGGCCGGCATACAGTTCCGCCTGCTCAACCGCCGCAAAGGCCCTGCGGTGCGCGGCCCGCGTACGCAGGCCGACAGAAAGCTCTATCGCCTTGCCATGCAGGAAGCGATTCGGCAGCAGAACGATCTCGACGTGGTCGAAGGCGAGGTTCTGGACTTCGAGATCGCCGACGGGCAGATCACGGCGGTTCTCCTAGCCGACGGCCGGCGCCTGGTCTGTGGCGCGGTCGTCCTGACGACCGGAACTTTTCTGCGCGGGCTTATCCATATCGGCGAGAAGAAGATCGTCGCCGGCCGCATGAACGAGCAGGCGAGCCTCGGCCTGTCGGCAACGATGGACCGCGCCGGCTTCAAGCTTGGACGGCTGAAGACCGGGACGCCGCCGCGGCTCGATGGCCGGACCATCGACTGGGCGTCGCTGGAAAGCCAGGCGGCGGATGCGGATCCGGTGCCGTTCTCGCTGATGACCGACCGTATCACCACGCCGCAGATCGATTGCGGCATTACGCGGACGACGACCGCGACGCATGAGTTGATACGCGCCAATCTCGGTCGCTCGGCCATGTATTCCGGATCGATCGAAGGCGTTGGGCCGCGCTATTGCCCGTCGATCGAGGACAAGATCGTCAAGTTCGGGGACAGGGACGGGCACCAGATTTTTCTGGAGCCGGAAGGCCTGGACGACGACACCGTCTATCCCAATGGCATTTCGACCTCGCTGCCCGAGGATGTGCAGCTCGACATCTTGAAAACCATTCCGGGGCTGGAGCGAGCCGTCATGCTGCAGCCCGGCTATGCCATCGAATATGATCATGTCGATCCGCGCGAGCTGCATCAGACGCTGGAGACGAAGCGCGTCAGTGGCCTGTTCCTCGCCGGGCAAATCAACGGCACGACCGGCTATGAAGAAGCGGCCGGGCAAGGCTTGCTTGCCGGCCTCAATGCGGCGCGGCGGGCGGCGGGCAGCGAGCAGATCGTGCTCAGCCGCACCGAGGCCTATATCGGCGTCATGGTCGATGATTTGACCAGCCGGGGCATTGCGGAGCCCTACCGGATGTTCACGTCGCGGGCCGAGTTCCGGCTGTCGCTACGCGCCGACAATGCCGATGAGCGGCTGACGCCCGTGGCTGCGAAGCTTGGCATCGCCTCGGCGCAGCGAATGCGACGCTACGGGGATGTCATGCAGAATCTTGATGAAGCGCGGGAGCTGGCGAAGTTGCTCACAATGACGCCCAACGAGGCGGCGCGTCATGGGCTGGAAATCAACCGGGACGGCGTGCGCCGGTCCGGTTATGAATTGCTGTCCTATCCCGACGTCGACGTGGCCTGGCTGGGTCGTATCGATTCGCGATTCGCGGCGATCGACGGCAAGACGGCGGAGCGCCTCGAAACAGAGGCGAAATATTCAGTCTATCTCGATCGCCAGAAGACGGATGTGGCGCAGATCCGGCATGAAGAGAGCCGGCTGATCCCCGAGACGGTCGATTTCGCCGGAGTGCCGGGTCTGTCGAACGAGTTGAAGCAGAAGATGCAGGCGCGGCGGCCGCGCTCCATCGCCGATGCCCAGCGCATGGAAGGCATGACGCCGGCGGCGCTGGCGATCATTGTCGCGCATGTCCGTCACGCGGAGAGCGCCCAGCGCCTGCAAAAGGATGTTGCGTGAGTTCTATGACCCTAGCGAGCCTGCAGGACACGGCAGGCCCGGTTTCACGTGAAACATTCGATCGGCTGGTGGCGTTCGAGCAGATGTTCCAGAAGTGGAATCGCAGCATCAATCTGGTGGCGCAATCGACCTCGGGCGACGTCTGGCAGCGTCATATATTGGACAGCGCGCAGCTCGCGCGCATAGAGCCCCAAGCCACACGCTGGGTGGATATCGGCTCAGGCGGCGGATTTCCGGGCCTTGTCATGGCTTTCCTGCTGGCCGAGCGCGACGGCGCCAGCATCGATCTGGTTGAAAGCAATCGCAAAAAAGCATCCTTCCTGCAGACCGTCATTGGGCAGTTCAGCCTGCCGGCGCGGGTGGTGGCGCGCCGCATCGACGACAGTCATGCGCTTGTTTCGACGCCGCAGATCGTCACGGCGCGGGCGCTGGCTCCGCTTTCGACGTTGCTGGACCTGTCGGCGCCCTGGCTGATTTCAGGCGCGCGCGGCCTGTTCCACAAAGGCCGGGATTACCGCACCGAAGTGCAAGAAAGCGTTCACCGATGGTCCTTCGATCTGGTAGAACATCCCAGTGTGACCGACGCTGGCGGCGTCATCCTGGAATTGTCCAACCTGCGACCTGTCTGATCCGTCACTGACAGGCGATTTGGCGCCCAAAATGAATTTCTGGCATAAACCCATGATGAAGAATGGCCCCCGAATCATCACCGTAGCCAACCAGAAAGGCGGCGTCGGCAAGACAACCACCGCCATCAATCTGGCGACCGCGCTGGCCGCGATCGGCGAAAAGGTGCTGATCGTCGATCTCGATCCGCAGGGAAATGCCAGCACCGGCCTCGGCATCGACCGCAAGGATCGGACGGTGTCCTCCTATGACGTGTTGACCGGCGAGTTGGAGCTGGAGGCCGCGGCCATCCCGACGGCGGTGCCCGGCCTGTCGATCGTGCCGTCGACGCTCGACCTGCTCGGCATTGAAATGGAGATCGCCTCCGCGCCCGACCGGGTGCTCAAGTTGCGTAATGCGCTGCGCGCCGCGACCGAGCGCGGCGCACCCTTTGGCTATGTGCTGATCGATTGCCCGCCATCGCTCAACCTTTTGACCTTGAATTCAATGGCTGCGGCCGATTCTGTTCTTGTGCCGCTGCAATGCGAGTTCTTCGCGCTCGAAGGTCTCAGCCAGTTGCTGGAGACGGTCGAGCAGGTGCGCCGCTCGATCAATCCGGATCTCACCATCCAGGGCATCGTGCTGACCATGTATGACGGCCGCAACAATCTCGCCAACCAGGTGGTGCAGGATGTGCGGGCGCATATGGGCGACAAGGTCTACGAGACCGTCATCCCGCGCAATGTGCGGGTGTCCGAGGCGCCGTCCTACGGCAAGCCGGCGATCCTTTACGATCTGAAATGCTCGGGCAGTCAGGCCTATCTGCAACTGGCGTCGGAAGTGATCCGCCGCGAGCGCAAGTTACGCGCCGCTTGATTAGACTCCCTGCAATTTAAAGAGCCGATTCGATACCGAAACGATCCGGAACCTGGAATAAAGATGAGCGAAGACCTTTCGAGAAAGAGACTGGGGCGTGGGCTGGCGGCGCTGATCGGCGAGATCGATCGCCCAGCTGCGCCTGAAAAACCAGGCATGAGCGCCGACGGCAAGGTGCCGATCGAGTTCCTGACCCCCAATCCGAAGAATCCGCGGCGGCATTTCGGCGACGCCGAGCTGACCGACCTTGCCCAGTCGATCCGCGAACACGGCGTCGTCCAGCCGGTGGTGGCGCGTCCTTCGCCGGCACAGGCCGGCCGTTACGAGATCATCGCCGGCGAGCGGCGCTGGCGCGCGGCGCAGCGCGCCGGGCTGTCCGAGATCCCGGTCATCATCCGCGAGGTCAACGACCGCACCGCGCTCGAGCTGGCGATCATCGAAAACGTCCAGCGCACCGACCTCAATGCGGTCGAGGAAGCGCTTGGCTATCAGCAGCTGATCGATGAGCACGGCTACACCCAGGCCGATCTCGGCCAGGTGATCGGCAAAAGCCGCAGCCATGTCGCCAACACGCTCAGGCTCCTGAAGCTGCCGGATGTGATCCGCGACATGCTGGTCGACGGCGCGCTGTCGGCGGGCCATGCCCGCACGCTGGTGACGGCGGAAGATCCGGCCGGCCTTGCCAAGCGTATCGTCGAAGAGGGCCTTTCGGTGCGCCAGGCCGAAGCGCTGGCCCAGATACCGGCCGGCACCAGCAGCACCAAGGAAGCCAAGCCGGCGCCAAGTCCGGAGCAAAAGGACGCCGATACGCTGGCGCTGGAAAAGCTGTTGACCGATACGATCGGCATGATTGTGTCAGTGGATCACAAGGGCAAGGGCGGCACTTTGCGGGTTTCATACCGGTCGCTGGAGCAGCTTGATGAGCTGTGCAGAAGGCTGAAGCAGGAGCGTTAGTTAGCCGGCGAAGTATATTGAGACCGGAGATTGCGCATGTGGAAAGGGGCTGGCCGTTTGGCCGGCCTTTTCCTTTTGGGGCGCTCGTGATTGGCGAAATCGGTGACGCCGCGAATCTCCCTCCTTGAGGGGGGATGGCCGGCAGGCCAGAGGGGGTCGCCCCACATCAAGCGCCGGGCCCCTGCGGGAACGAAGAAGAGGTCAGCGCCCCACGCGCGGCGGCCCCCTCTGTCGCCTTCGGCGACATCTCCCCCTCGAGGGGGAGATCAGGCTCGCTCCCCAGCCTCGCGCTCTCAACCGCGATCCCAAGCAGCGCCTGCCGCCAGCCCTGCCGCTCGCGGCTTGACAGTGCCAGGCAACGGCGTAACCTATATTAGATATGGCTTAAATTATGTGCCCTAGCGTGCCGGTCAGTCGAGGCGGGGGCTATTTGCCGTTCCTACAACAATCGTGAAATGGCACCGCCCCGCCAATGCGATATGCCGACGCGCCTGACGCAAGTGGGAGGTGCAAATGGCAGTCCGTTGGCAATTGTCCGGAAGTTACTTCGAAAATTGTAGCTGCGATGTCGTATGTCCTTGTCTGCTGTCCACCAACGCGCAGCTGACATCGAAGCCGACGAAAGGTGTTTGCGACGTCGGTTTGGTCTTTCATATCAACACGGGCAACTACGGCGACGTTCGATTGGATGGGCTCAGTGTCGCGATGGTCGCTCACACGCCGGGTCCTATGGCAAACGGCAATTGGACGGCCGCCGCCTATATCGACGAACGGGCCGATGACAGGCAAACAGAGGCGCTAGGTGCCATCTTCACCGGCGCTGCGGGCGGCCCTATGGCGGTGCTGGCACTCATGATTGGCACGAATCTTGGCGCCAAGAAGGTGCCGATAAGCTACCGGATAGACGGCAAGAAGCGGTCGGCGGAGATTGCGGGCGTCATGCAGATGGCGGTCGAGCCGCTGCCGACAATGCGCGAGGACGGGCAGATGTGGGCGGCCACAGGCCATCCTGTCAATCCCGATTGGCTCGCCCTGGCGATGGGGGCGGAAGGCAGTACATTCAGCGATCATGGCATGAGCTGGGACAATTCCCGCCGAAACGGACATTACGCCCCGATCAATTGGTCTGGGCAGCAGTAGCCGTAGGCAGCGTAGCACGGAACGACCTCGTCCATGGCCCCGACGTTGCAGCGATACATCATTCTCGCGCTGCTGATCGCTATCGCTGCGGCGGCGTGGACCCTGCTTGTCTGGCAGCAGATGGGCATGGACGCGGACATGCGCATGGAAATGTACGCACTCACCATGGGTATGAAGGCGCCGCTGTTTCTTGCCATCTGGATGATCATGATGATTGCCATGATGTTTCCGACGGCCGCGCCCATGATCCTGACGTTTCACCAGGTCCAGGCCGGCAAACAGAGCCGGGGCGAGACCTTTGTCTCGAGCTGGGTGTTCGTGGCCGGGTATATGCTGGTTTGGGGCGTGATGGGCGTTATCGCCTTTGCCGGTGCGGCGGGTGCGGAGATGCTTGCCGGGCATGTGGGTTTGTCCGCTGCGACGGCCGCGCGTATCGGCGGCGCGCTGCTGATGATTGGGGGCGCCTATCAACTCTCCCCACTGAAAGATCTGTGTCTGGCCAAATGCCGCACGCCGATTGGCTTCATCCTGACCTCATGGCGCGATGGTTATTGGGGTGCGGTTCGCATGGGCCTGGAGCATGGACTTTTTTGCCTGGGCTGCTGCTGGCTTTTGTTTCTCGCCCTCTTTCCTCTCGGGATCATGAACGTCGCCGCAATGGCCGTGGTCACCTTGCTGATCTTTGCGGAAAAGACCCTCCCGTCCGGAGGTGGGATCGCAAAGGTGTCGGGTATCGCTCTGCTTCTTTACGGCGCGGCGGTGCTGGTCTTTCCACAGGCGCTGCCAACCTTCCAGCAGGTGGGCGCCATGACAATGAATTGACCGATGGAGGCAGCGCTCGGCGCCGAGAAGAGGAGGATCGCTCTCCTACCGCTGCGCCAACCTGCTGCTCTCCACCGCAATGCCAAGCAGCGCCTGTCTTGCCAGCGCGACGGAAAGATCCGGCCGCCGCCTGGTCTGCAGCACCGCCGTCTGCAGCCGAGTCAACGCGCGGCCGAGCGCTTCGGTGCTCCAGCGTTCCAGCGCTTTCTCCACCAGCTTGCGCCTGGAGAAAAACACCGGCGGGCGGGCGGCGGCAACGACCGAGGCGGCGTTGCGGTTGCCGGACTCCATCTGGCCGCGCATGATCTGGATCTGCTGCAACTGCCGCATTGCCGAGGACAGCACCAGGAAGGGCTGGCCGCCGGACTGGCAATGGCGGGTGAAGGCGGTGTCGAAGTCGCCGATCTTGCCTTCGAGAAGCGCGTCGACCGCGTCGTCGAAAGACGCGCCGGAGACATCACCTGACATCGCTTTGACCTCCTCCAGGCCGATCTCGGTCTGGCCATGGGCGTAGAGCACAAGCTTCTCGATCTCACCGCGCGAGGCCAGCCGGTCGCCGCCGAGATTGCGGCGCAGCGCCTGTCTCGCTTCCATGGTCATCGACATGCCGGCCCTGCCCAGTTCGCCGTCGATGACGGTGTCGATGTCGCGGGCTTCATCGGCATAGCAAGGCAGGGCCATGGCGTTGTCGGCCGCCTCGACGATGGCGCGCAGGCCGACACCTTTCTTGAGGTCGCCGGCCTCGATGAGAATGATCGCATCGCGCGCGGGCTCGGCCGTCAGCGCCTTGACGTCGTCGGCCAATGCCTTCTGGCCGCTGGCATTGCGCACCCACAGCAGGCGCCGGTCGGAAAACATCGGCACGGTGCGGGCCTCGTCGAGCAGCCGGCCCTCGTCTCGGTCGACCTCCGACCCCTCCAGCCTGACCACCGAGAAGGGATCGTCGAGCGGCAGGCCGGTCTTGCCGGCAAAGGCCTTTGCTCGCTCGGAGACGAGGCCGCGATCGGGGCCGTAAAGCAGGACGATGGAGATCCGCTGGTCCGGCTTCGCGAGCCAGCCATCGACCTCATATGCTTTCTTCTGTGCCATGGCGGGTTGGTTAGCATGATGTGGGGGCGGCATCCAGCTTGGGCGAACGGTCGACCCCCACTCCGTCGAGCTTCGCTCGACACCTCTCCCCCGATCGACGGGGGAGAGGAAGGGCGCGAGTTGGCCAGCCTTGGCTCCCTTCCTCTCCCCCGATCGACGGGGGAGAGGAAAGGCGCGAGTTCGTCGACCAATCACCTTATCTGCCGGCAAACCTCGCCCAACCTTCCCTCTAATTGCGCGCCACCGCCCAACATCGACAAGAAATTTCGCGGACATATCTTCATCTTGGGTGCGGGAGGCTGGATCGGCCGGCGTGGCCGGGACCGACGTCCGCAGGCTACCCGACGAATTCGCACTGGCGGCGCAGATATGCAAATATCTGTTCCGGGCAACATTGGAGGACAAAGGTCATGGCCGATGCTGGGATGTTGCGTTTCCACGTTCCGGAGCCGGAAGTGCGGCCGGGCGGAACGCCTGACTTTTCCAATGTGCCGATCCCCAAGGCCGGCTCTGTGCCGCGCCCGGAGATCGATGTCGATCCGCGCACCATCCGCGATCATGCCTTCTCGATCATCCGCGTGCTGAACCGCACTGGCGAGGCCGTCGGCCCGTGGGCCAGCCTGCTGTCCAGCGACGAACTTCTCACCGGCCTGCGCCACATGATGACGCTGCGGACCTTCGATGCGCGCATGCAGATGGCGCAGCGGCAGGGCAAGACCTCGTTCTACATGCAGCATCTGGGCGAAGAGGCTGTGGCTTGCGCCTTCCGCAAGGCACTGGCGCCGGGCGACATGAACTTTCCGACCTATCGCCAGGCAGGGCTGCTGATTGCCGATGGCTACCCGATGGTCACGATGATGAACCAGATCTATTCCAACGAAGCCGACCCGCTGAAGGGCCGGCAATTGCCGGTCATGTATTCTTCGAAGGAGCACGGCTTCTTCTCGATCTCCGGCAATCTGGCGACGCAGTACATCCAGGCGGTCGGCTGGGCGATGGCCTCGGCGATATCGAACGATTCACGCATCGCAGCCGCGTGGATCGGCGACGGCTCGACGGCCGAGTCCGATTTCCATTCGGCGCTGGTGTTCGCCTCCACCTACAAGGCGCCGGTCGTGCTCAATGTCGTCAACAACCAGTGGGCGATCTCGACCTTTCAAGGCATCGCGCGCGGCGGTTCGGGCACGTTCGCGGCGAGGGGCCTCGGCTTCGGCATCCCGTCACTGCGCGTCGACGGCAACGACTATCTCGCGGTGCATGCGGTCGCCAAATGGGCGGCGGAGCGGGCGCGCAGCAATCTCGGGCCGACGCTGGTCGAATATGTCACCTACCGTGCCGGCGCACATTCGAGCTCGGACGACCCGTCCGCCTACCGGCCGAAGACCGAATCCGACGCCTGGCCGCTCGGCGACCCGATCGTGCGGCTGAAGAACCATCTCATCGCGCTCGGCGTCTGGTCGGACGAGCGGCACGCGCAGGCCGAGGCGGAAATCCTCGACACGGTTATCGCGGCGCAGAAGGAAGCGGAAAGCCACGGCACGCTGCATGCCGGCGGCAAGCCGTCGACGCGCGACATGTTCGAGGGGCTCTATGCCGAGATGCCGCCGCATCTCAGGCGCCAGCGCCAGCAGGCGGGAGTCTGAGCCATGCCGAGACGGACCATGATCGAGGCCATTCGCGATGCCATGGATGTGTCGATGGGGCGCGACGAGAAAGTCGTCGTGTTCGGCGAGGACGTCGGCTTCTTCGGCGGCGTCTTCCGCTGCACGCAGGGCTTGCAGGCCAAATACGGCAAGAGCCGCTGCTTCGATGCGCCGATCAACGAATCCGGCATTGTCGGCTCGGCCATAGGCATGGCCGCCTATGGCTTGAAGCCGTGCGTGGAAATTCAGTTTGCCGACTACATGTACCCGGCCTACGACCAGCTGACCCAGGAAGCGGCACGGCTGCGCTACCGCTCCAACGGCGATTTCACCTGCCCGATCGTGGTGCGCATGCCGACCGGCGGCGGCATTTTTGGCGGCCAGACGCACAGCCAGAGCCCTGAGGCGCTGTTCACCCATGTGTCGGGGCTGAAGACGGTGGTGCCGTCCAACCCGCACGACGCCAAGGGGCTTTTGATCGCGGCGATCGAGGATCCGGATCCGGTGATCTTCCTCGAGCCGAAGCGGCTCTACAACGGTCCGTTCGATGGTCATCACGACCGGCCGGTGACGCCCTGGTCGAAGCATGAGCTGGGCGAGGTGGCCGACGGCCACTACACGGTGCCGCTCGGCAAGGCGGCGATCCGCAGGGCAGGCTCGGCCCTCACCGTGCTCGCCTACGGCACCATGGTCTATGTCGCGCAGGCGGCTGTCGAAGAAACCGGCATCGATGCCGAGATCATCGACCTCAGGACCCTGCTGCCGCTTGATCTCGATACGATCGTCGCCTCGGTGAAAAAGACCGGGCGCTGCGTCATCGTGCATGAGGCGACGCTGACCTCGGGCTTCGGCGCCGAGCTGTCGGCGCTGGTGCAGGAAAACTGTTTCTATCACCTCGAAGCGCCGGTTGCTCGCGTTGCCGGCTGGGACACGCCCTATCCGCATGCGCAGGAGTGGGATTATTTTCCCGGTCCCGCCCGCGTTGGCCGTGCCTTGCTTGAAACCATGGGAGCCTGAGATGGGCGAACACATCATCAAGCTGCCCGATGTCGGCGAAGGCGTCGCCGAGGCCGAGCTGGTCGAATGGCACGTCAAGGTCGGCGATATCGTCCGCGAGGACACTGTGCTCGCCGCAGTCATGACCGACAAGGCGACGGTTGAAATCCCCTCGCCGGTTGATGGCGAGATCCTGTGGCTGGGCGCCGAGATCGGCGACACGGTGGCCATCGGCTCGCCCATCGTGCGGCTGAAGGTGGCGGGCGAGGGCAACGCCAAGCCGCAAGGCGCCGAAGCGGAAGCGGTGTCCGCTGAGCCTCCGGCAAAACTTCCGACGCCGAAGCCCGAGGCTGCTGCGCCGGTCGTGAAGACATCCCCAAAGAGCGACGAGCCCAAGGCGAAACCGGCAGCCTCACAGAAAAGCACGGCGCAGCCTTCCGTCTCCGGCGCGCCGCGGCTTCAAGGCGAAAGACCGCTGGCGTCGCCGGCCGTTCGTCTGCGGGCAAAAGAAGCCGGCATCGATCTCAGGCAGGTTGCCGGATCCGGTCCGGCCGGTCGCATCGGCCATGAGGACATCGAAGCGTTCCTGGCCCGCGGGCCGCAGGTCGCAAAGGCATCCGGCCTCGCCCGCAACGACGCTGTGCAGGATATCAAGGTGGTCGGCTTGCGGCGCAAGATCGCCGAGAAGATGTCGCTGTCCAAATCGCGCATTCCGCACATCACCTATGTCGAGGAGATCGACGTCACCGCACTGGAGGAATTGCGCGCGGCGCTCAACAAGGAGAAGCGTCCTGGCGTGGAGCGGCCGAAACTGACGCTGCTGCCGTTCCTGATGCGGGCGATGGTCAAGGCGATCGCGGACCAGCCCAATCTCAATTCCCTGTTCGACGACGAGGCCGGCATCGTCCATCAGCATGGCGGCATCCATATCGGCATCGCCGCACAGACGCCGTCGGGGCTGGTGGTTCCGGTGGTCAAGCACGCCGAGGCGCGCGACATCTGGGATTGCGGCGCCGAGGTCATCAGGCTGGCCGAGGCGGCCAAGTCCGGCACGGCAACACGCGACGAGCTGTCCGGCTCGACCATCACCATCACCTCGCTCGGCGCCATGGGCGGCGTGGCGACGACGCCGGTCATCAACCATCCGGAAGTGGCGATCGTCGGCGTCAACAAGATGATGGTGCGGCCGGTGTGGGACGGCACCCAGTTCATGCCGCGCAAGATGATGAACCTGTCGTCGAGCTTCGACCATCGGGTGATCGATGGGTGGGATGCGGCGGTGTTCATCCAGCGGATCAAGACGCTGCTGGAAACGCCGGCGCTGATTTTCGTGGATTGAGGGGATGAGAACGGTCGCAAGGGCTCCCTCACCCGGATTGCCAAAACCGAATTGCGAAGGGCAATTCGGGGCAATCCGACCTCTCCCCGAGGGGAGAGGAGGTCGCCGGCGTCTGTGCTCGCCTCTTCTCCCCACCGGGGAGAAGGTGGCCGCGAAGCGGCCGGATGAGGGGGCCTTCGCCACCAGAAAGAGCGTGCCATCATGAAAGAAATCTCCTGCAAGCTGCTCGTCATCGGCGCCGGGCCGGGCGGCTATGTCTGCGCCATCCGGGCCGGACAGCTCGGCGTCGATACGGTGATCGTCGAGGCCGGCAAGCCGGGCGGCACCTGCCTCAATGTCGGCTGCATCCCGTCCAAGGCGCTGATCCATGCGGCGGAGGAGTTCGAGAAGGTGTCGCACATGGCGGGCGGCAAGAGCCCGCTCGGCATTTCGGTCACCGCGCCGACGCTCGATCTTGCCCGGACCGTCGCCTGGAAGGACGGCATCGTCAGCCGGCTCAACAGTGGCGTCGCCGGCCTGCTCAAGAAGGCAGGCGTGAAAACCGTGCATGGCTGGGCGAGCTTTCGCGACGGCAAGACGGTCGCGGTCGAGACCGAGACGGGCGTGCAGGTGATCCGGGCCGAAACGATCGTCATCGCCTCCGGCTCGGCGCCGGTGGAGCTGCCGTTCCTGCCGTTTGGCGGTCGGGTGATTTCGTCAACCGAGGCACTGGCACTCAGCGACGTGCCGAAAAATCTCGCGGTCGTCGGTGGCGGCTATATTGGGCTGGAACTGGGCATGGCATTTGCCAAGATGGGCGCTGAGGTGACCGTGATCGAGGCCTTGCCGCGCGTGCTGGCGCAGTATGATGCCGAGCTGACCCGGCCGGTGGTCAAGCGGCTCACCGCGCTCGGCGTCGAGGTGATGCTGGGCGCCAAGGCCAAGGGGCTTTCAACCAAGGGTGACGCGTTGCTGGTCGAGACCTCGGACGGCAAGAGCGCCAAGGTCGCCGCCGAAAAAATCCTGGTCACGGTCGGGCGCAAGCCGGTGACCGAAGGCTGGGGGCTCGAGCAGATCGACCTCGACATGGCCGGCAAATTCATCCGCATCGACGACCAGTGCCGCACCTCGATGCGCGGCATCTTCGCCATTGGCGACGTCACCGGCGAGCCGATGCTGGCGCACCGGGCGATGGCGCAGGGCGAGATGGTCGCCGAGATCGTTGCCGGCCACAAGCGCAGCTGGGACAAGCGTTCGATACCCGCCGTTTGCTTCACCGATCCCGAACTGGTGACCGCTGGTCTTTCGCCGGAAGAAGCCAAGGCGCTCGGCGGCGAGATCAAGATCGGCATGTTCCCGTTCGCGGCCAACGGCCGGGCGATGACGAAGCTGGGCGAGGACGGCTTTGTCCGCGTCTTGGCCCGCGCCGACAACCATCTGGTGCTCGGCATCCAGGCGGTCGGGCAGGGTGTGTCGGAACTGGCGGCGGCGTTCGGGCTGGCGCTGGAGATGGGCGCGCGGCTGGAGGACATCGCCGGCACCATCCACGCGCATCCGACGCAGGGCGAGGGATTCCAGGAAGCAGCGCTGAAGGCGCTGGGACACGCGCTGCATATTTAATTCGCGATGGCGCAAAAGCGGTGATGCCGGCGGGACAGCGCCCCCCTCTGTTCTGCCGGACATCTCCCCTCAAGGGGGGAGATTGGCAGTTTCGGGCAACCTGCCTCTTCCAAAACTTTCAAAAATTGGCGAAATCTAAGATGACAGCCGATCTCCCCCCTAGAGGGGGAGATGCCCGGCAGGGCAGAGGGGGGGCACTGTCCCGCCCGCCTCTCCACAAGAGAGAC
This sequence comes from Mesorhizobium sp. Primo-A, assembly GCF_003997175.1. Taxonomy (NCBI): domain Bacteria; kingdom Pseudomonadati; phylum Pseudomonadota; class Alphaproteobacteria; order Hyphomicrobiales; family Phyllobacteriaceae; genus Mesorhizobium; species Mesorhizobium sp. Primo-A. Next base: position 157,237 of record NZ_RZTG01000014.1, on the reverse strand, counting down.
ACGCCGCTTCACCCCGCCAGCCGACTCACCATTTCGTGCTGGGCATAGGCGCGGCCAAAACGGTTGGCTAGAAACGCGTCCAGCGCGATGTCTTCCTGCTTGATGAAGCCGGTCGCCGGCAGGCTGCCGTCGGCCAGCATGTCGAGCACGGCGCAGATGCCGGACGCCGTGGTGATCTGGATGGCGCTGCGCACCACCTGGCCGATACGCTGGGAATAGACCTTGTTGGCGTAGGTCTCCTGCAGCAGGCGGCCGTTCTTGCGGCCGGAGACGGTGACGAAGACGATGACGACGTCCTGCAATGTCGCCGGCAGGGCGCTTTCAAAAATGTCCTTCAGCACGTCGCGGCGATGGCGCAGGCCGAGGTCGTTGAGCAGCGCCTTCATGATCGCGGCGTGGCCGGGGTAGCGAATGGTGCGGTAGTTGAGCGTGCGCACCTTGCCCTTCAGCGTCTCGGCCAGTGTGCCGAGGCCGCCGGAGGTGTTGAATGCCTCGTAGGTGACGCCGTCGAGCGAGAACTCCTCGCGCTCTTCCAGCGGCGGCACCTCGACCAGCTCGCCTTCGACGATCGCCTCGCAGGGCTCGCAATATTCGTTGATGACGCCGTCGGTGCTCCAGGTGAGATTGTAGTTCAGCGCGTTGGACGGGTATTGCGGCAGGGCGCCGACGCGCATGCGCACGCTTTCCAGCGAATCGAACCGGCTGGCGAGATCGTTGGCGACGATCGAGATGAAGCCCGGCGCCAGGCCGCATTGCGGAATGAAGGCGCTTCTGCCCGAACGCGCCAATTCCTTGACGCGGCGGGTCGAGACGACGTCCTCGGTCAGGTCGAGATAGTGCACGCCGGCACTGGCCGCCGCCTCGGCGATGCGGGTGGTCAGATGGAAGGGAGCGGCGCTGAGCACCGCGAATTTGCCGGCGAGTGCGGCTTCAAGCGTGCCGGACGCTTCGATGTCGAGCTCCAGCGTCGCAACCGTGGCCGGGACTTCGGCCGCTGCGAGCTGTGCTGCCGAGCGGTCGACGAGCGTGACCTGATAATCTCCCGTGGCGGCGAGCATCTCGGCAATGGTCGAGCCGATCTTGCCGGCGCCGACAACGACAATTTTCTTCATGACAAATCCCTCACTGGTTGTGAGCACAGATTCGCAGCTTGCCCGTCGAAAGGAAGCGTGGTTCTGTACGAAACGAACCCATTGATTGGTCAGTCCGCCGAGAAGAATCGTCGAAATGCTCAGCGATGCCGAACAGACCCTGCTTTCGCTGCTGCGCGAGAATGCGCGCGCCTCGACCGCCGAGCTGGCGCGGCGGCTTGGCGTCTCGCGGACAACCGTGCAGAGCCGGATCGAACGGCTGGAGCAGCGCGGCATCATATCAGGCTACGGCGTGCGGCTGGCGCCGGATTATGAGCAGGGGCTGGTGCGGGCGCATGTGCTGCTCACCGTGACGCCCAAGCTTGCCGACAAGGTGGTGCGCGGCCTGCGCGGTTTGGCGACGGTCAGGACGCTGCATTCGGTCAGCGGCAATTTCGACATGATCGTCATCGTCGATGCGCCATCAATCCGCGACCTCGACATGCTGCTCGATCAGATCGGCGCCATGGATGGAGTCGAGCGGACGCTGTCGTCGATCATCCTGTCGACGCGGATAGATAGGTGAGGGGACCTCTCAACCCAAGCTGGGCTTGAACAGCACCAGCCGTTTCGCCGGCTAATCCGTAGCCAGCGGAAAACGCACCACCACCGCAAGTCCCGGTCGGCAATCCTCGAGCGTGATCGATGCGCCGTGCAGATCGGCGATGGCCCGGACAAGGCTGAGCCCGAGGCCGCTGCCTGATGTCGAGCGGCTGTGGTCCAGCCGGTAGAGCCGCTGGAACACTTTCTCGCGCTCTGCCGCCGGAATGCCGGGACCGTTGTCGGCGACGCCCGCAACGACGCGTTCGTCCTGGCGCGCCACCGACAGCTTTATCGTCGTGCCCGATGGACAATGGCGCAACGCGTTCTCGACCAGATTGGCGAACATCTGCGTCAGCAGCTCGCGATCGCCATGGATCCGGTCCGTCGTTTCCTGTGGTTGCGCCAACGACAGCGACTTTCCGTCGTCCTCGGCAACATCGGCATAGATCTCGGCGATGGTTTGCAGCACCTCGCCCAGATCGACATCGGTGAACCGCGCCCGGCGGGCGCCGGCCTCGATCTGCGCGATGCGCAGCAGGGCATCGAAGGTCTCGTTGATCTGCAGGCTCTCGGCATGCGCCTCCGCCAGTTCAGCGGCGATTTTCCGGCCCGACAGGTTCTTTTCCGACGCGGTGTCGAGGATCATCTGCAACCGGTTGAGCGGCGTCTTCAGATCGTGGGCGATGTTGGCGCTGACCTGTTTCATGCCTTCGACCAGCGCCGACAGGCGGTCGAGCGCGGCATTGACCTGGCTGGAGACGATGTCGATGTCGTCGCCCTTGCCGGTCAGCGGAATGCGGGTGTCCAGCCGTCCATGCGAGACATCCACCATGGTGGCGGCGATGCCGTCGAGACGGCGCTGGACGCGCGAGGCGAGCAGGGCGCCGCCGGCGACCGCCAGCCCGGTGATGATCAGGGTTCCCCAGCCAAAGCTCATCAGCACGATCCTCTCCAGCTCCTCCGTCTCGGAAAGGCTGAAGGCGACGGTCAGCGTGTTGCCGCCGACCGGGCCGGAATAGGCGCGGTACTCGGCGCCGGGCGGCACGCCGGGCATTTCGGTGTCGAACATCGAGAAGCCGTCGGGAAGCCCTGCCGCGGTGAAGTTGCCGGCCAGGCGATTGCCCGTTGCGTCGGTCAACGAAAACAGCTGCTCCTTCTTGAGGCTGCGCAGGGAGTGGCTGCCGACGGTCTCAACCAGCTCCTTGAGATCGTTCTCGGCATAGGTCGCGGCGACGACCGCGTAGGTTTCCTTGATGGTGTCGTCGAGCCGCTCGGCAAGATCGGCGCTCATCATCTGGTAGACGATGGCGCCAGACAGGACGAAGGCCAGCACGAACAGGAAGGCGAAGGTCAGGGCAAGCCGGAATGGCGTGCTGCGCAGCAGGCGGGACCAGGTTCCGGTCATGGCGCGTGCAGGCTGTAGCCGGTGTTGCGGACGGTGTGGATGAGTTGGGTTTCGAAGGGCTTGTCGACCTTGGCCCGCAGCCGGCTGATATGGGTCTCGACGACGCTGGTCCTGGGATCGAAATGAAAATCCCAGACCCGCTCCAGAAGCATGGTGCGGGTGATGACGCGGCCTTCGCCGCGCATCAGCACTTCCAGCAAGCTGAACTCCCGCGGCTGCAGGTCGATTGGCTGGCCCCGCCTCGTGACGCGGCGCATGATCAGGTCCATTTCGAGGTCGGCGACCCGTAGGACGGTTTTCTGCTCCTGCGCCGCCGGCCGCCGGCCAAGCGCGTTGATGCGAGCGAGGAGTTCGGAAAAGGCGAAGGGCTTGACCAGATAGTCGTCCCCGCCGGCCTCGAGCCCCTCGACGCGGTCGTCGATGCCGCCGACGGAGGTGAGGAAGATCGCCGGCGTGCGCACGCCGGCGGCGCGCACCGCCTTGACCATCGACAGGCCGTCGAGACCGGGGATCATCCGATCGGCGACGATCACGTCGTATTTGCCCCGGGTCGCCGCGAACAGCCCGTCATGGCCGTTGCGCAGGAGATCGCAGACATGGCCGGCCTCGGTCAGTCCCCTGACGATATAGTCGGCCGTCCTGTGGTCGTCCTCGACGAGAAGCAGTCGCATGAAAGGTCCGGTCCGTTGCCGAGATGGACAGGCTATCACCGGCACGGGCTTGTTCCTAGGATGTCACGAAGGCGCAGGGATGGTGGCGCTAGAACGTTCACGATTGGCCGAAGCGGTGGGGTTTTCGGCAATTGTCAATGCTAGCGCATCCGCCCTGCACCTAGTCCAGGTCCAGCAACAGTTCATCGGCTTCGTCGGTTGTCCCCTTCAGGGTCATGTGCAGGACGAGCGCAATGATACAGCCGAGGAAGAGCAGGCTGGTGAAGATGGTGCCGAAGCCCAGGCCGCCATGCCTGGCCGATCGCGACAGCAGGTCACCGAAGGAGGCGCCGAGCGGCCGCGTCAGGATATAGGCGAGCCAGAAGGCCAGGATGCCGTCGAGATTGAGCAGCCAGTAGGCCAGCACGATGAGCGCGATGGCGCCGCCGAACAGCAGGCCTGTGGTGAGGTAGCCCATGTCGAAGCTTTCGGCGACGAGATCGCCGGCGGCGGTGCCGAGCGCGAAGGTCAAGAGGATCGCCAGCCAGTAGAAGATTTCGCGCCTGGTGGTGAAGATGGTGTGGATCGACAGCGTCCGTTCGCTGGCGTACCAGACCGCGAATGTCGCGGCGAGCGCAACCGAGAAGGCGATGGTCGTGGTCTGCAGGCGCACGCCGAAAGTGTCGACGAGATTGTCCGTCACCAGGGTGCCGACGATGCTGATCAGCACCACCGCCAGCCAGTAGGCCCACGGCACGTAACGCTTCTGCGCAAACTGCAGGACGAGGGCAGCGATCAGGATGCCGGTCATGATCAGCGAGGTGACGGTCAGCCCAAGCCCGATCGTGTCGGCAAAATAGTCCGCCGCGGTCTCGCCGGTGGTGACCGCCATCAACTTGATCACCCAGAAATCGAGAGTGACGTCGGGAACTCTGTTGTGGCTCGGTGGGGCGGGTTGTTGCCTGTTGGGCGCGAGCATGGCTGAAGTCCTGAGGTCGACGGTTGCGGCGGTGGCGATCCGCGCAGCGTAAGCAAACGAGTTCACGCCGGCCTGTCCGGCGGCATACAAATTCGTAAGAATGGACGTGGGCCGCGCAAAGTCCTTTACGAACGCCCGGCGCTGCGCCGATAGAGGGCGTGCGCCTTTCATCCGCCATCAATGTCATGCCCATTGCTCACGGGCACTCGTCAGTGCCCCAGGAAACACCAAATGACCTACGCTACCCTCAAGCCGGTTTCCCAGGCCTTCGACCAGCGCAAGCGCCTGATCTTCGTGCGGGTTGCGGCGGCGCTGGCGGTGTTGCTGCTGTTTCTCACCAAGCCGGGGCTGAGCGAGGGCTCCGACGGGCACGAAACGCTCGAATTCTTCGGCTTTTGCCTGGTGCTCGTCTGTGTCGTCGGGCGGCTGTGGAGCATTCTCTATGTCGGCGGCAAGAAGAACGAGGAACTGGTCTCGACGGGACCGTTCTCGACCACGCAGAACCCGCTCTATTTCTTCTCGACGGTCGGCGCGGTCGGCATTGGATTGCTCTACGGCTCGCTGATGACGGCCGTGGCGCTGGGCCTTGCCAGCTTTTTCATCTTTCGCGTCACGGCGCGCAAGGAAGCCGAATTTCTGCTCGGCAAGTTCGGCCCAGCCTATCTTGCCTACACCAAGAGCACGCCCCGGTTCTGGCCAAACCCGCTGCTCTACCGCGACGATGACGAACTGCAGTTCTCGACGCGGGCTTTGAAGCGCACGTTTTTCGACGGGCTCTATTTCCTCGCCATCTTCCCGGCCATCGAACTGGTCGAGCATTTCCGGGCGACCGGCATGCTGTTTCCGGCCTTCGTCACGCTCTACTGATCAGCTGGCTCTAGCTGCCGAGCGGATGCGGCATGTAGCCGACGAAGCCTGATATCTTCCAGCTTCCGCCGACCTTGCTGCAGAAATACAGCGTCTGCCATTTCAGCCGGTCGACGCTGCCGTCCGCCTTGGCGACCGAGCCGTCGAACTTCTTGTGCAGCACGGCGCGGTCGCCGTCGACGTCGATGTCTCGCATGTTGGTGACGCGAAACAGCGCCTCGCGCAGCGGCTCGGCGAATTTGGTCGCCGCCGTCTCTTTGGCCTGGCGCAGCCATTCGTCGCGATAGACTTCGAGCCTTGGAAACTGCAGCCGCCAGGCGTCGGCGTTGTGCAGGAAATGCGCATGCATGCCGAAGAAACTCTCGGCGACGAAATCGTCCTCGACCATGGCCCAGTCCTGGCCGATGAAGGCGTCGATGTCGCGCCGCACCAGCATTTCCCAGAGCGCGTGGCGATCGGCATCGCCTGATGGAAACGGGTTCTTGTCGTAGGTCATTGCTGCTGTCTCCGCTCTGGCAAATCCGTCTATGCGGTGCGGCTTCCAAGCCGCCCGTCAGCGCGTACGATGCAAGGGCTCTTGTAATAAAGCAACGCAGATTTCCAAGAATGTTGCTTTCCAACAAGGCCCCTATGAGGATCGGCCGGATCGGCGTAAATGTCGATCGAAGCGGGCGCTGCAATGGCACCCCGTCCTGTCATCAGAGGAGGCTTGTCCCTTGCCGAAACAGTGTTTTGGAACGTCGCATGTGCCGTTGTCGCCCGCCGTGCGGGCAGGCGATCTCGTCTATGTCTCGGGCCAGGTTCCCGTCGGCAGCGACGGCATCGTGGTCAAGGGCGGCATATCGGAACAGACCGAGCAGGTGCTCGCCAACGTCAAGGCCGCGCTGGCGCTGGCCGGCTGCACCATGGACGATGTGGTGAAGACCACCGTGTGGCTGGAAGACGCGCGCGATTTCGGCGCCTTCAACGCGGTCTATGCCAGGCACTTTCCGAAGAACCCGCCGGCCCGCACCACGGTCGAATCGCGGCTGATGATCGATATCAAGATCGAGGTCGAGGCGGTCGCCTATCGGCCTCTGTAAGCAAAGCAACGAGCGGAGGTTACTCCATGCAATTCGACCTCCTGCTGAAGGGCGGACGGCTGATCGATCCGGCCGCTGGCCTCGACGCGCTGCGCGATGTCGCCATCGCCAATGGCCGCGTTGCCGCGGTCGACGCCGATATCCCGGCGGACAGCGCCGCGCAGATCGTCGATGCCGGCGGCTGCATCGTCACGCCGGGCCTGGTCGACCTGCACAGCCACGTCTATTGGGGCGGCACGTCGCTTGGCGTCGATGCCGACCGGCTGGCCGCCAAGAGCGGCACCACCACCTTCATCGATGCCGGCAGTGCGGGCGCCGGCAATTTCCTCGGCTTCCGCCGCCATGTCATGGAGCGCTCGAAGGTTCGCATCCTGGCCTATGTCAACATTTCCTTTGCCGGCATTTTCGGCTTCTCGCAGACGGTGTCGGTCGGCGAGTGCAGCGATCTCAGGCTCTGCGAACCGCGCGAGGTTGTGGCTGCGGTGCGCGAGCACCGCGATGTCGTGGTCGGCGTAAAGGTTCGCTCGGGCAAGCATGCCGGCGGCACCAGCGGCATCGCGCCGGTGGATCTGGCGCTGGAGGCCGCCGACCAGGCCGGCCTGCCGCTGATGGCGCATATCGACGAACCGCCGCCCGGCCGCTCGGAAGTGCTGCCGCGCCTGCGCAAGGGCGACATTCTCACCCATTGCTTCCGGCCTTTCCCGAATGCGCCGGTGTTCGCTTCCGGCGCGGTGCGGCCCGACATGCGGCTGGCGCGCGAGCGCGGCGTCATCTTCGACATCGGCCACGGCATGGGCTCGTTCGATTTCGCCGTCGCCCGCGCCATGCTCGAAGAAGGGCTGGCGCCCGACGTGATCTCGAGCGACGTGCATCTCTACTGCGTCGACGGTCCCGCCTTCGACATCCTCGTCTGCATGTCGAAGCTCCTGGCGCTCGGCATGCCGCTGGTCGAGGTCCTGCGCGCCGCCACGCAAGCGCCGGCGCAGGCGATCGCGCGGCCTGACCTGGGCACACTGGCCGTCGGCACGGTCGGCGACGTCGCCGTGCTCCGTCAGCGCCCGGGCCGCTTCACCTTCGTCGACGCGGTCGGCGCGTCATTGGTCGCCGATCAGAGACTGGTGTGCGAAGGCATCGTTATCGGCGGCACCTGGTGGCCGAACGAAGCGGTCAACGATGTCAGCGAGACTGAGCGGTTTGTGGCGCATGCCGCGCATACCCATGTCGAGGTTGCGGCGAGGCACTTTGGGCATCGGCACGACTAGCTGATCTCGCCAGCTTGTGCCTGTCTTGGGACTGTGCGCTTGGCGAATGGCTTCCCCCACTCCGTCGCTGCTTCGCAGCGCCACCTCTCCCCCCTCCGGAGCGAGAGGAAGGAGCCAAGGGCGGCGAACTCGCGCCTTCCTCTCCCTCGCCGATCTGTGTGGCGCCCTTCCTCTACCCCGTCGATCGGGGGAGAGGTGGCGAGCGAAGCTCGACGGAGTGGGGGTCGACTTTACCCGGCGTTGCTCACCGCCCCGTAAACCGGCGTCTCAATGCCTTCCATCCGCGCCTTGATCTGCAGCGCCACATATTTCGAATAGAAGCGCGACAGCGCCAGATTGCCGCCGTGGAACCAGAGCGCTTCCTGGGCGGTCGGCTTCCACATATTGCGCAGCTCGCCTTGCCAGGGGCCGGGGTCGCCCTTGACGCCGGAGCCAAGGCCCCAGCACGGGCCGACCTTGTCGGCGACTTCGCGCGAAACGATCGCGGCGACATTCTCGTTCATCGACTGATAGCCGGTGCAGGCGATGATGGCGTCGGCGGCGAGTTCACTGCCGTCCTCGAACAGGATGCCGCTCGGGGTCAGCGACTTGATGGCGACGCCGCTGCGGATGCCGATCTTGCCGTCGATGATCAGGTCGGAGGCGCCGACATCGATGTAGTAGCCGGAGCCGGTGCGGTAGGCCTTCATCAGAAGGCCGGTCTCGTCGTCGCCGAAATCGATGGCGAAGCCGGCGGCGCGCAAGCGGTCGTAGAAGGCCGCGTCGCGCGCCTTGATCACCTCGTAAAGCGCCTGCTGGCCCTTGGGCACCAGCGCGAACGGCGTCGAGGCGACGATCATGTCGGCCTTCTCGGTGGTGATGCCGCGCGACAGTGCGTCTTCCGAGAAGATCTCGAAGCCGACTTCCATCAGCGTGTCCGACTTGACCACTGTCGTCGGCGAACGCTGGATCATGGTGACCTCGGCGCCGCTCTCCCAGAGGTCGACGCAGACATCGTGGCCGGAGCTTGCAGCGCCAATGACGGCGACTTTCCTGCCGCGGAATTTGTCGCCGCTGGCATACTGGCTGGAGTGCAGCAGCTCGCCCTTGAACCGGCCGGCGCCCGGCAGATCGATCCGCCGCGGCGGGCCGTAGGCGCCGGTGGCGAAGACGATGTGCTTGGGCTTCAGCGTGATCTGCCGGCCGACGCGGTCGACGACCACGGTCCAGACTTTTTCGGCCTCGTCATAGCTGGCGCTGAGGCATTTGGTGGCGACCCAGTAGTTGAGCTCCATGACGCGCGTATACATTTCCAGCCAGTCGCCCATCTTGTCCTTGGGCGTGAACACCGGCCAGTTTTCGGGGAAGGGAATGTAGGGCAGATGGTCGTACCAGACCGGATCGTGCAGCACGAGCGTGCGGTAGCGGTTGCGCCATGAGTCACCCGGCCTGGCATTCTTCTCGATGACGATGGCCGGCACGCCGAGCTGGCGCAGTCGCGCCCCCAGCATGATGCCGCCCTGGCCGCCGCCGATGACCAGGCAATAGGGCTGTTCATCAGTGCCGAGTTCGCGCGTCTCGCGCGCCCGCGCCTCCGACCAGGTCTCGCGCTGGGGATCGGCCTTGTGGCGCACGCCGAGCGGCCGCGCCGCGCCCTTGCGCTCCTCGAAGCCCTTGAGGTCGGCCATCGCCGTGAACAATGTCCGGCAGCGGCCGTCGCGCAGCCGCATGATGCCCTCCCCCCTGGCCACCACGGTTTCGAAGCTGAACCAGGCCTCGATGGTGCCGTCGTCCGAGGTCGCCTCGCCGGTCAGCCGCCACGCGCTCGGCTTGGCCGTCGCCAGCGTCGTCGCCAGCATGTCGGCGATCGCCGCGCGGCCTTCCACGGTCGTGATGTTCCAGGTGAAGGTCAGGAGATCGCGCCAGTAGCAATCGTCGACGAAGAGGTTGCTCGCCGCCGCAGCGTCGCCGGCTGCGAGTGCCTGTGCCAGGGATTCGAGCCATGCGGCGGCCTGTTTCGTCGGTGCTATTTCGAGCATCTCTTTCCCTCTTTCGTTTCATGTCCGGCTTCCCTTCTCCCACAAGGGGAGAAGGTGGCCTCACGAAGTGAGGTCGGATGAGGGGTGCTCCAGCTTGGCGCCGACGGCACTCCGTCACCCACCCCTCAACCGTCTCGGCGCTACGCGCCGATCCACCTTCTCCCACAAGGGGAGAAGGAAAAGCGCAGCCCTAGTCTCCGAGCGGCTCCATCTCCTTGCCGGTGCGGTGGATCTGGGCGTTGTATTTGATGCGGCGCACCGTCTCGCGGGCCGAGCCGTCGAGCTTGTAGGCGGAGGCCACCGCCAGCAGGTCGATCGCCGCCAGAAAGGCGAAGCGCGATGCCGTCGGCTTCAGCGTGTCGGGATATTCCGGCACCGCCACCGTCAGCCTGACGTCGCAGGTGCGGGCGAGCTCGGTGTCGGGCGCGGTCACGGCGATCGCATTGGCGCGGTAATGCTTGGCGAGCTCGACGGCCTCGATCACCTCGCGGGTGCGTCCCGTCGCCGAAATGGCGATCACCAGATCGCCGGGCTTGAGCGTCGAGGCGGTCATGCGCATCAGATAGGGATCGCACTGGGCGCTGACTGTTATGCCGTAGCGGAACAGCCGGTATTGGGTTTCCTGCGCCAGCGCCGAGGAGCTGCCGCCGAGGCCGAAGACCGTGACCTGGCGCGCCTTGGCGATCAGCTCGGCGGCCTTCTGCAGCTGGGCCGGGTCGAGCTGCCGCTCGGCCTCCTGCAGCGCCCGGCGCGCCTCGCCGAACACGGCGTTCCAGAACGGCATGCCATTGTCATTGCTGACGGAAGGCGACTTGGCCAGGTAGAGCGCGCCGACGACGAGGCTCTGCGCCAGCTTCAGCTTGAAATCGCGCACGCCCTCGCAGCCGATGGCGCGGCAGAACCGGGTCACCGTCGGTTCGCTGACCCCGGCGCGCTGGGCAAGGGCGGCGTTGGAGGCGTCGACGGCATATTTGACGTCGTCGAGAACGACATCGGCGACACGCCGTTCGGCCGGGCGCAATTCGCTGTAGGAATCCTTGACCAGCGAGATGATGTCGGGGATGCGCCGGACAGGATCGCGTCTCTCGGTATCGGGGCCTGGAACAGGCTCGTCCTGGCTGCCAGCGTCGGTCATGGGGTCCTGGTCTTTCCCTGGGTTGCGAGGCTGTCGTCTTAGCATGTTTGCACGCCCTGGCTCCACGTGCCCGACCGGATCGCAACCGCAGCGTGTCGTTGGGGAAAGCTCACCTTCCTCCGTTCCTCTCCGGTCCGTGTCAGTTCCGAAGTATGTAGGAAAGCAACATGCATTTCAAGGCCGTAAAACCGACGGTAAAACAAGATGATAGGTATACTAATCGATTTTCGCGATACGGCCGCTATCGTCGGTGCTTGACAGGAAAGTAGGATAGTTACAGACTGATTTTCGCTGGGGATGAGCCAATGGATCATCGCGCAATCTTCCCGGGGGGCAGATGAACACGGGCGATGCAAAAAAGCCGAAGCTTGGCGTGCAGGCAGCCACCAAGATCTATCACACGGCCTCCGGCGACCTGCTGGCGCTGGACCGCTGCAGCCTCGATGTCAGCGTCAATGAAATCGTCTCGATCGTCGGCCCTTCCGGCTGCGGCAAGACCACGCTTTTGTGGTCGATGTCGGGCCTGCACAGCCTGACCAGTGGCGAGATCCGGCTCGACGGCAAGGCCATCACCGGTCCGCATCCCGATATCGGCATCGTCTTCCAAGAGGCGAACCTCCTGCCGTGGCGCAACCTCGACGCCAACATCCGCTTCCCCTTCGAGATCAAGAGCGAGAAGCCGGACCGGGCGTGGATCGCGCATCTGCTCAACCGGGTCGGGCTTGATGGCTTCGGCGGCAAGTTTCCGCGCGAGCTGTCGGGCGGCATGCAGCAGCGCGCGGCGATCGTGCGGGCGCTGGCGCTAAAGCCCTCGGTGCTTTTGATGGACGAGCCGTTCGGCGCGCTCGACAGTTTCACCCGCGAGGAGATGAACCGGCTGGTCGAGGAGATCTGGCTCGACACCAAGACAACCATCGTCTTCATCACCCACAGCATCGAGGAAGCGATTTTTCTCTCGGACCGGGTGGTGGTGCTGAGCGCCCGGCCTGGCCGCGTCGCCAAGGAATACCGCGTGCCGTTCCCACGGCCGCGTTCGCTGGAGATCATGGCGACGAAGGAGGTCTTCGACCTCACCAACCGGATCAAGATGGACATTGTCGGCGAACGCACGCGGCCAAAAGCCCCGGAGCGCCCGAGCGCCGAAATCGTGAGGATCAGGCCGTGAGCGGGGGCGATGCCATTCCGGAATTCTCAAAGTCCAAGTCGGGCGCCAAGGCGGGCGACGGCCATGAGGTCAGCCTGACCAACCTTTCCGCCTTCGCCAGCGGCCCCGGCATCAAGTCGGGCAAGGAGGTGGCGGCCATTCTTGTCGTGGCGGTGATCATCATCGGCGGCATCGAACTGGCGCTGCGGCTGTTCCACGTGCCGCTCTATATCATGCCGCCGCCGAGCTCGATCGCTTATGCGCTGTTCGACGAGTTTCCGCTGATCGCGCCGCATCTCGGCTACACGCTGGTCGAGCTGGTGTCCGGCTTCACCATCGGCGCCATCATCGGCCTGGTGCTGGCCGCCGTCATCACCCAATTCCCGTTCGCAGAGAAGATCGTCGCGCCTTACATCCTGCTTCTGGTCACCACGCCGATGCTGGCGCTGGTGCCGCTTCTGATCCTGCGCTTCGGCTTCGGCTACACGCCGCGCATCATCGCGGTGGCACTGGCCGCCGGGCCGATGGTGATGATCAATGCGGCGACAGGCTTTCGCCGCGTCGACAGCGCCAAGATTGCGCTGGCGCGTTCCTATGGCGCCAGCACCCTGCAGATCTTCTGGAAGATCCGTGCGCCGATGGCGCTGCCGATGATCCTGGTCGGGCTGATGATCGGCGCCATCTTCGGCCTGCTGACCGCGGTCGGCGCGGAAATGGTCGGCGGCGGTTTCGGCCTCGGCAACCGGCTGACCACCTATTCGTCGATGATCCAGATGCCGCAGTTCTTCGCAGTGGTGCTGATCCTGTCGACGCTCGGCATCCTGATCTACGTGCTGTTCTTCCTGATCGGCAAGAAATGGGCGAGCTGGGAGGCTTGAACACAGGGATATGACGGCGCCCGGGAGGCGGGCGGCAAGAAACTGACATCAAACAAAAAAGGGGAATGCCATGACCAAAGAGAACTCGATCAACCCGGCGGGGATCAGCCGCCGCTACTTCCTGCAGGTCACCGGCGCCGGGCTGGTGACGGCGACGGCGCTTGGCGCCACCGGCCTGAAGGCCAGGGCCGAACCCTACGGAAAATTCACCTGGATCTCGCCGCGCGGCACGCTCGAAGTGCTCGACGACTATCCCTACTGGGCGGCCAAGAAGGCCGGCTATTTCGACGGGCTGGACACCGACATGCAGCCGGGACCATCGGACGGCACCGCGACGGTGAAGTTCGTCGATGTCGGCCAGGCCGATATGGGCTTCCCGTCGCCCGGCGTGTTCTCCTTCGCCATCCAGAACGGCATGAAGCTGAAGTCGGTGTTCCATATGGGCGCGCGCGACACGTTCAGCATCGCCTTCCGCAAGGGCGAGGGATCGAACGACCTGAAGAAGCTGGAAGGCAAGACCATCCTGCTCGGCTCCGCCGCCTGGCAGTCGATCACCGACCCGCTGCTGGCCGCGCAGGGCGTCGACATCAAGAAGGTGAAATATGTCGAGGCCGGCTGGCCGACCTGGGGAACGGCGCTGGCCGGCGGCCAGGGCGACGCCGCCCTGTCGTGGGAAGGGCTGCGCGCCGAATGGATCGCCAAGGGGCTCGACTTCGAATACTGGCTCGGCGTGCAGAATTCGAAGCTGCCGGCCAACACCTTCGTCGTGCGTGCCGCCGATCTCGAGGATCCCGACCGCAAGGCGTTTTTGGAAAAGTACCTGCGCGGCTGGGCGATGGGCCTCGAATTCGGCTACCAGAATCCACGCGCGGCGGTCGAAGCGGTGTTCGAGCAGTTCCCGACGCTGGCCAAGAATCTCGGGCCGGAGCTCGGCACCACCTCGATCCTGCAGCAGATCAACGTTTTCCGCGGCGACATGGACAAGCGCGGCGGCTGGGGCTCGCACGACATGGCGAGCTGGCAGGGCTTCTTCGACGAAATCCACAAGATCGGCCAGATCACCGCTCCGGTGAAGGCCGAGGATGTCTGCACCAACGATCTGATCGGCCCGGCCAATGATTTCGACAAGGCCAAGGTCAAGGCCGATGCCGACGGCGTCAAGCTGTCGGAAGGTTTTGCCGCGCTCGATGTCGAGAAGATCAAGGCGCATCTGTTCGATTCGGCGGTGAAGTAGGGCTGCGCAACGGGTCATGTCGGCCGCCCTCCATTACCCTGCCTTGGCTCCTTTCCTCTCCCTCCGGAGGGGGGAGAGGTGGCGCCGCGAAGCGGCGACGGAGTGGGGAAAGGCGTTCGTCAAACGCGCAGTCGCCACAAGACAGGCACAATCTGACGAGCAAGAGACCTCAAGCGCGCGGCGAGGGTCTCGACCCCCACTCCGTCGAGCTTCGCTCGACACCTCTCCCCCGATCGACGGGGGAGAGGAAAGGGCCGGGCAATGAGCGGCGGCGCTGACCTGAGGTGATTGTCTCGGATAGACATACGAGCGGCAACCGATCGCCGCGCACAATTCAATCAAAACCTGGGAGATATTCGGTGTCCGACAAGGTAAAAGTGCTGGTGGTGGGTCTCGGCAATATGGGTGCGTCGCATGCCAGCGCCTATCACCGGCTCGACGGTTTCGAGATCGTCGGCATCATGAGCCGGTCGATCAAGAGCAACACGAAGATTCCGGAAGAGTTAGCCGGCTACCCACTCTACGAGGATTTCGACCAGGCGCTGAAGGAAACAAAAGCGGACGCCGTCTCGATCAACAGCTGGCCGAACACCCACGCCGAATACGCGCTGAAGGCAATCGCCGCCAACTGCCATGTGTTCATGGAAAAGCCGCTCGCCACCAACAACGAGGATGCCGAGAAGGTGGTCGCGGCGGCGCGGGCCAAGAACCGCAAGCTGGTGCTCGGCTATATTCTGCGCGTGCATCCGTCGTGGATCAAGTTCATCGAGGTCGGCAAGACGCTCGGCAAGCCGCTGGTGATGCGGCTCAACCTCAACCAGCAGAGCAGCGGCAGCGCCTGGCACTGGCACAAGAACCTGATCGATTCGCTGATCCCGATCGTCGATTGCGGCGTCCACTATGTCGACGTCATGTGCCAGCTGACCGGCGCCAAGCCGGTGCGCGTGCACGGCATCGGCGCCAAGCTCTGGGCGGAAGCCGACAAGCAGAATTACGGCCATCTGCACGTCACCTTCGATGACGGTTCGGTCGGCTGGTACGAGGCGGGCTGGGGCCCGATGATGAGCGAGACGGCCTATTTCGTGAAGGACGTCGTCGGCCCCAAGGGCGCGGTGTCGATCGTCGCCGGCCAGCAGGCAAGCAGTGTTGCCGAGCTGGCAGAGGTTTCGAATTCCGCCGACATCGACCGCCACACCAAGACCGATGCGCTGAAGATCCACTATGCCGCTGTCGACGGCGACAAGAATTTCTCCAAACCCGACGAGATCGTCAGCATGGAGGACGAACCCGGCCACCAGGAACTGTGCGATCGCGAGCAGGCCTTCTTCCTGCGCGCCATCCGCGAGGATCTCGACCTCACCGAGCAGATGGATGCGGCGGTCAACAGCCTGCGCATCGTGCTGGCCGCCGAGCAGAGCATCGCACTGGGACGGACCATCGACCTGGCCTGAAGTCGCGCCAGCCCCCCTCATCCGGCCGCTTCGCGGCCACCTTCTCCCCGTTGGGGAGAAGAGGGTGGCGCTGGCGCTGCAAGTCTCCTCTCCCCTCGGGGAGAGGTCAGCCGAGCGAAGCGGAGGCTGGGTGAGGGGGCCGATGCCCCAATACAGTTCTCCGCAGGAGCAGCATCAACACAAGCTATCCGCCGAAGGAGAGAGATATGGCCGCCGTCACCGACAGTCTGCTGAAAACCTATGCCGAGTCCGACGCGCTGGACCTTGCGGCGCTGGTGAAGCGCGGCGACGTTACCCCGGCGGAGCTGGTGGAAGCGGCGATCACGCTGGTCGAGCGGCTCAACCCGACGCTCAATGCGGTCATCCATCGCCTCTACGACATGGCGCGCGGCCAGGCGCAGACGGTCGACACATCAGCGCCCTTCGCCGGCGTGCCATTCCTGCTCAAGGAGCTGGCCTCGTCCTGGACCGGGGCGCCGAACACCAACTCCTCATTCTACCTGAAAGATGTCGTCGCCGATTTCGACACCGAAGTGGTTCGCCGCATGAAGGCGGCCGGGCTGGTGCTGGTCGGCAAGTCGAACGCCCCAGAAAATGGCTGGTCGATCACCACCGAGCCAAAGCTCTACGGCGCGACGAAGAACCCGTGGAAGGAAGGCATCACGCCCGGCGGCTCCAGCGGCGGAGCGGCCGCGGCGATTGCTTCGCGCATGGTGCCGATCGCCGAAGCCAGCGATGGCGCCGGCTCGATCCGCATCCCGGCCTCCTGCTGCGGCATCGTCGGCCTGAAGCCGTCGCGCGGCCGCGTCAGCCTTGCGCCGTTCGGCGACTATTGGTATGGCGGCGCCTATTTCCTCTGCTGCTCGCGCACGGTGCGCGACACGGCGGCCTATCTCGACGCGGTCGCCGGCGCGCTGCCGGGCGACCCCTACACGCCGCCGGTTCCTGATGGCAGCTGGCTCAGCCTGTCGGCGCGGGCGCCAACGAAGCTGCGCATCGGCTTTTCCGTCACGCCGCCCAACGGCACCGCGATCGATCCGGAGGTGAAGGCGGCGGTGCTGGAGACCGTGGCTGTACTCGAGCGGCTCGGCCACCATGTCGAGGAGCATGACATGCCGCTCGACGCCGATGCTGTGTGGAAGACCTACACCAACATGACCTGCGTGCAGACGGCGGCGACCTTCGACTACCTTGAAACGGTGATGGGGCGGTCGGTGACACCGGGCGATGTCGAGGCGGTGACCTTCGCGATCATCGAGCGCGGCCGTGCGACCAGCGGCACCAGGCACATCTCCGACGTCGAGCAGCTCAGGCAGGTCGGCCGCGACATCGTCGGCGACCTTGGCGCCTACGATCTCTTCATCACCCCGACGCTGACGCAGCTGCCGCGCCCGCTCGGCTATTACGACATGTCGGAGACGGATATCGACCGCTACAATGCCAAATGGACGGACGCGGTGTTTGCCTTCCCCTTCAACATCTCCGGCCAGCCGGCGATCTCGCTGCCGCTCGGCTGGTCGAAAGACGGCGTCCCGATCGGCGTGCAGCTGGTCGGCCGCTACGGCGACGAGGCAACGGTGCTGGCCGCGTCGGCGCAGCTGGAACAAGAGATGCCGTGGAGGGGGAGAAGGCCGGCGGTGAGTGGTTAGGTGCTTGGCACCCCACCGCCGAGTTCCGTGGCGCCCCCTCTGTCCTGCCGGACATCTCCCCCTCAAGGGGGGAGATTACGCGCTCAACAGCCTTCGCCAAATCATCTACACGGTAAGGTGGGCGAGACGGCGAAGCTGCCAATCTCCCCCCTTGAGGGGGAGATGCCCGGTAGGGCAAGGGGGGCGTAGAGCGCTGTCCCTGCAGTGACCCGCCTCGTTATCCAATCCTCTCCAGCCGTCGCGGCAGCCTGTTCATCGGCTTGGGCCCGTCCGGCGTGATCAGGAACTGGTCCTCGAGATTGAAGCTGGCGAGGCCGTCTATGTAGAGCGGGATCTCGAAGGCCAGCACCATGCCGGTTTCGATCACGACATCGCTGTCGGCGGCGATGAACGGCCATTGTTCGGAAAACACCGACTGGCCGACGCCATGGCCGAAATGGCCGCGGCGGTAGGTGCGCAGCCCTTGCCGCGCCAGGCTGTCGGTGGCGACGCAATGCACGTGGGCGAGCGTGGTTCCCGCAACAAGGGACGCCAGCCCGTCGTCAAAGGCCCGCTCGGCAATGGCGTGCAGTTCGGCCTGCTCGGCGGATGGCGGCCCGAAGGTGAAGTTGCGCGACATGTCGGAGGCGTAGCCGCCGACCGTGCAGACCATGTCGCACTTCAGCGGATCGCCAGGCATCGCTTTCGCATCGGCATCTTTGGCCCGAGCGCCCAGCGTCACATATTCGGCAGTTTGGACCGGATGAGACAGGCCGGACGCGGCCGTGGCGACACCTTGCCGGTAGAGGGCAATGAGATCGGCCTGGCGCATGCCGGCCATCGCATCGACCTGCAGCCGCTCCAGCCCGGCTTCCGACAGGATGATGCCTTGCTGCAGCAGGTCGATCTCGCGCGGCGACTTGATGGCCCGCAACCTGTCGAGCACGGCCGAGCCGTCGACCATCGTGCAGGCCGGCAACAGCGCCTGCATGACCGAGAAATCGGCGGCGGGCACAAAATCGAGGTCGACGCCGACCCTTGCGCGCCCGAGCCCGAACCCGGTCAGGATCTGCTTCAGCTCGTCGACGGCACGAGCGAGTTCGAATGTCGCGGGCCGAGAAAAACCCGGCGCCCGGCCGGCAAGGCCGGCCTCGATGCGTTGCGGCAACCCTTGCCCTGACGTCGAGGCGTCCAGCGTGGCGGCTTCGATCCAGATCGGGTGGCTGCGGATGACAGCATCCGGCAGAACCCGCTGCAATTGTCCCGCATTGAAGTCCGCCACCACGACGCCGATCGGCAGGTCTCGGCCAGCCGGGATGACGACAAAGCCGGCGCCGGCGCGCCGGAACAGTCCCGCCGGGCCGATCGAGGCTCCGGTCGCATAGTGGAAGGCCTCGGGCGCGCACAGCACCAGCGCCTCGATGCCGGCGCGGTCCATCAGTTGCGCCGCGCGCTGGCGGTCGACAAAGCCTGTCATGGGTTTCTCCACTGTCCGAAGCGGCAACGGAGCATTCCGGGCATCGACAATCAAGCCGCTGACAACAGCTACTTGATCGATTCCAGCTTGGCGACGGCAGCGGTGAAGCCAGCCAGCGACACCGGGATGGTGACCGGCTTGCGGGTGACCGATTCCATGCCGATGTTCAGATTGGTCCCCGACTTCATGGCCTTGATGAGATCCGCCGACAGCGGCGTGGCGGCATAGGCGCCGTTCTGGTCGCTGGTCTGGATGGCAATCGTCGTCTTCTGGCCCTGGTCGATCTGGAAGGAGGCGCCGGACGGCAGGAACAGGCCGTGCGGCAGGGCAAGCAGCATGGCGAGGCTGCCATTGCCGTTGTCGCGGCGCACGGTCACGGTCAGCACGCGCTGCCCGGTCTTGGCCTCGGTCAGGTTCTGCGAAAGCTGGCACTGAAGCTCGGTGGTCGCCGAACCGCTGGAGCAGTTCATCGCCCACGGATTGGCATCGGCCGGTTTTGCATTGGTTTCAGCCGGCTTTGGCTGGGCCGGCTTGGCATCTTCGGCGAGGGCCGGGCCGGTGGCCAGAGCAAGCCACAGGGCGGCCAGCCCCGCGGCCATGCCAAGTAAATTAGATCTAGCTAAAGTAAATGTCATGTTGTTTTGCCGGATGCCTTGCATGTTTCCTCGCCGCGCCCGGTATTCTCCCGAGCATGGCTTGATACAACACCCGCGACTGTTCCGGAAGCCGAGCAGGAGGCAAGCAAGCCGGCGAAATTACTGTGGCTTTTCGGATACAACGAACAATATTGCAGGAGGCCCTCAGAAATCGAAGCGCCGGAGACTCGCTATACAATAGAATTCGAGTAAGATTTTACACGGGGTGCGTGCAGTCCCCGAAGGACTCGCCAGGGATGGGAACTACCGAGACGCCTCGGCAAGTTGGTGAGATGGCGGCGCGTGGGGAGGATTTCCGCGTGCACGCCGGCTATCGCCGTTCGCGAATCGCCAGGCATCTCTGGAAGACGACGGCACTGACGACGCTGGCGCTCGGCCTTTCAGGCATGGCCGCCTATGGCGATCCCAACGGGCTATGGCAGCCGCAGATCCGCGCCATCATCGGCGCCGACAACAATGGCGGCAACGGCGCGCTCGAAGGTTTCATCCCGCTCAAGCAGACGGCCGAATCCGTGCTGTTCCTGGATGTCCGGGCCAAGCACGATTTCAAGGATGGTTCCGGCCAGGATGTCGGCCTCGGCATTCGCCGCATCGTCAACCCGGACCTGATGATCGGCGGCTACGCCTATCTCAATCTCGAGAACTACAACTCCACCCAGTTCACCGCGGCCACGCTGGGCGCCGAGGCGATCACGCCTCATTTCGATGCGCATGTGAACGTCTATCTGCCGATCAAGGGTGATTCGACGGATCACTCGACCAGTTCGACCCTGTCGATGGTCAGCAACCAGCTGATCGAGCAGATCTCGGTCCTCGACCACCGCGATTACGCGGCATGGGGCATCGAGGGCGAGATCGGCGCGCAGGTGCCGGTCAACCTGCCCGACAAGCATTCGCTGCGGCTCGACATTGGCGTCTATCATTTCGAGGATCCGCATGGCGACGACGGCAGCGTCACGGGCGCCAAGGCCGGCTTCGAGTATACGATCGGCGATGTTTTCGGCAGCAACACGGAACTGGTCTTCGCCGGCGAGGTCCGCAACGACAATCGCGACGACACCCAGTTCGCCGGCAGTGTGCGGCTGAACATCCCGTTCAATCCCGGCAGCGGCTCGGACCACGCCGCCAATGGGGCCGACAGCGGGCCGGAGCCGGTCTATCCGGTCAGCGAAGGCCTGCGCAAGCGCGTCAACGAGCGCGTGCGTGGCGATATCGGCGTCCGCGTCCAGTCGCAGACGCTGACCGGCGGCTCGACGACGCGTGTCGCCATCAACGCCGCCACCAATGCCGCCTTCGGCAAGTTCTACTACGCCGATGGCGGCCTCGCCGGTGCCGGCACGCTGGCCGACCCGACGACGCTGGACGACGCCGTGACCAAGTCGGGTGCGAACGGTTTTGTCGTGGCACTCGGCGGCAACGGCAATCTGACGACTGGCGGGGTGACGCTTGCCAATGGACAGACCGTCATCGGCGGCGGCGAAAGCGTCACCGCAAGGCTTTTCGGCGGCGGCACCAGCACCTTCAACCTGGGCGGCAGCGACGGCACGATCCAGGGCACCAACGTCGCCAACCCCGTCTTTACGCTCGGCAACGGCAACACGCTCAGCGGTATCATCATCACCGGCGGCGGCGACGGCATCTTCGGCAACAACATCACCGGCGCGACGCTGACCAATGTGACGGTCACCGGTGCGGGCGGCAACGGCGCCGACTTCACGGGCAGTTCGACCGGCATCACCGACTCCAACTTCACCGCCACCGGCAACGGCCTCGACGGCCTGCACATCGACGGCGACGGCACCTACAATTTCACCGGCACGACGCTGCTGCAGGGCAATCTCGACGACGGTCTCGATATCACCGGCAAGGGCACCTACACCTTCGCCACCGTCAATGCGCAGGACAATACCGACCGCGGCATCACCGTGCAGGGCACGTCGACCGGAGGCACGTTCACCACCACCGGCGGCACCGTGTCAGGCAATGGCGGCACCGCCGTCTTCATCGATCCGATCACCGCCCATGTGGTGCTGGACTCGATCAGCCAGAGCGGCGGCACGTCGGGTGTCGTGCTGGAGAATGTCGCGGGCAACTTCACCGTCAACGGTGCGACGACGATCTCCAACACGACCGGACCGGCGATCGCCATTTCGGATTCGCCGGCGACGATCCGCTTCGGCGACATCAGCATCACCAACCCCGGCGCCGACGGCATCTCGTTTGCCGGCGTCAATGCGGCGGTGGTCGCCGGCAACATCGTCATCTCCGGACTGGGTGTCGGCACCGGCCTCGACTTCTCCGGATCCAAGACCAATTTCACCGCGCAGTCGCTCAGCATCACCGGCACCGGTGCTGCCGGCTCGATCGGCATCGATCTGACGTCGCCGAGCGTTGGCGGCGCGGTGATCATCATCACCGATGGCGGCGTCATCACCAATGTCGATACCGGCGTGCGGCTGGGCATTGCCGGCACGCCGGGCGCCACGGCCAACGCCGAATTTACCTTCGGCGGCAATTCCAGCTCCATCTCCGGCATCACCGCCTCGCTCGATGCGCGCGGGCTCAATGAGGGCAGCGGCCACTACGCTTTCGGCACGACCGCGTTTACCGGCCCGCAACTTTACGATCTGCGCAATTACATCTTCGTTGCGGCCGGGGCTTCGGGCGGCGGCACGTCGATCACCGACCTCGCCTCGATCGAATATGCCGACAGCATTACCGCCAGCGACGCCATCATTGTCCTGGTCAACCGCGGGACAATCGACGACGCCACCGGCTTCTCGCTGAGCGACGGACAGGAACTGGCCTCGTTCGGCAACGACCGCGCGTTCTCGCTCGGCGGGGTGCCGTTGAATGTCACCGGCACCAACATCCATCATGACGAATCCATATCGGATTCAGCGGGTGCGGCGACGCTGACCAGTTCCGGCGGCGGTAATGTCGTGACGCTGGGCAACGGCAACACGCTGCTCGATTTCAACGTTTCCGGGGGTTCCGGCTCGGCGATCTACGGCCTGGGCATCAACGGCCTGACCGTCCAGGGCGTGACGGCCAGCAATGTCGGGTCCGGCCTCTACCTCAATGGTGTGACCGGCACGGTCTCGGTCGACGACCTGACCGTCCAGACCGCATCTCAAACCGGCATCGTGCTTGTCGATTCGAACGCGACCGTCGATTTCACCGGCAACACCAAGATTACCAGTGCCGCCAGCGTCGGGCTGTTCGCCAACAATTTCGACGGCATCGCCACCTTCGACGATCTCGACATCAGTGGCGGCGGCAGGGGCGTGGCCATCTGGAGCGGCTCGAGCGGCACGCTGACTTTCGCGGCCGCGAGTTCCATCACCAACACGGGCGATGTAGCCTTCAACATCAACGGTGCGGTGCCCAACGTCACCTACAACGGCACGATCGACCAGGCCAATGCGGCCAACGCGGTCAGGATCATCGGCCAGACCGGCGGCACCGCCACCTTCGGCGGCAAGATCACCGCCAGCACGGGCTCGGCCAACGCGATCGACCTGTCCGCCAACACCGGCGGCACGGTGAAATTCACCGGCGGGCTGGACCTGACCACGACGACCGGTACCGGCTTCGATGCCACCGGGGGCGGCACGATCACAGTCGCGGCCGCGGGCACGGAGCAGATCACCACCGGCACCGGCCGGGCGATCAATCTCGACGGCATCACCATCGGCACCGGCGGCATGGCGTTCGACAGCATCACGACAGGCGTTGCGACGGCCACGGCGCTCAACTTCAATGCCGTCTCGGGCGGCCAGTTCCTGGGTGGCAATGTCACTGTCGGCGGCACCGCTGCCGGCATCAACGGCCTTGCAATCAACGCTTCGTCATCGACCTTCACCATCACCAATCTGGTGGCGACCAATGTCGCGGGCACCGATGTCAGCCTGACCAACAATACGGGCTCGATCACGATCCTCGGCGGCACCATCACCAATTCGGGCGCTGGCGACGGTGTCGTCGTTTCCGGCGGCAGCGCGACAGTCGGCGTAGCGGCCAACATCTCCAGCTCGGCAACCGCGCCAGGCGCGGCGGTCAAGGTCGACGGCACCACCGGCGGCTCGGTGACCTTCAGCGGTACGGTCACCTCGACCGGCACCGGCGATCTGTTCGATGTCGGATCGACGCTGACCCCGGCCGGCGGCGCCATCAGCTTCACTGGCCCGACCTTGTCGGCGACGGGTGGCGGCGGGGCGCTTGTCAGCAGCCTCGGCGGCACCGCGACGTTGAACGTGACCGCGCCGCTGTCGATCACCAATGCCACGGGCACCGGCCTGTCCGTCACCAATGTCGCCAGCACGGCATCGGCGAGCTTTGGCGAGGTCACCGTGACGACGCCTGGCGGCACCGGCATCTTCATTGCCGACAATGGCACGGTCACCTTCGGCACAACCCAGGTTACGCTGGGAGCGGCAAGCACCGCCGGCATCGAGTTCCTCGACATCAACGAACATATCAGCTTCGGCACGACCACGATCGACGAGGTTGGCGCCAACCAGACCGGCATCGACTTCAGCGGTTCCTCGAGCGGTTCCTCGACAAGGGCCGATTTCGGCCTGACCACGATCACCGGCACCGGCAGCCTGACCTCGCGCGGCATCGACCTGTCGTCGACGACCGGCAACAAGACCATCACCTTCCTGCGCGGCTCCAGCATTTCCAATGTCGGCGTCGGCGTCGAATTGTCGTCGAGCGGCGCCACCGCGACCTCGGCCAACGCCAACTTCACCTTCGGCGACGGCACGTCCGCCGATGGGCTGCAGTCCTCCATCAGCGCCGCCGCCGGCGGCTACACCGTCAACACGATCGGGCTCGATCCGACGCTCGGCAATTATGATTTCGACGACGTCAACTTCACCGGCGCCGCCCATCTGGCCAGCGCGGTCGGTGGGACCATCATGATTTCCCAGGGCGGTGGCATCGTCCACGCCAACACGGACGGGCTCAGCGCCGACGTGACCACCTACACGGTCGCCGAGGCCGATGCCATGACCGGCACGCTGAACTTCGCCTTTGTCGGCACCGTCGATCTCAGCGGCACCCCGTTCACGCTCGATTCCGGCCAGTCGATCATCGGCTTCGGCAACGGCGCCTCCATCCTCACCTCCGGTACCGTCCAGCCGGTCAATGTCCAGGGCAATCTCGGCGCTACTGGCGGCAACGTCACCGGCGATGAGGGCGTGGTCAAGAGCACGGGCAGCGATACCCTGCATCTGCTCGGCAACAACCAGGTGCGCGACACCGCTTTCGACTTCAGCGGCGGCAGCGGCTCGGTCTTCCTCGTCAACGGGAGCGCGGCTGGCTTCGTCAATACCGGCGGCATCTTCATCGAAGGCGTCACGGTCAGCAATGTCGCCGTGGGCCAGACAGCGTTCAAGGTCGTCGGCCTCGACACCAATTTGTCGATCACCAACAACAACATCAACGTCGCCGGCACGCTGCTCGACGCCAATGGCGGCAGCGGCGACATCACGGTCACGCGTGGCAGCTTGCCCAACAGCGGTCCGGCGGGCACGCTGACCGGCGGCGGCATCAACCTGCAGAACCTGACCGGCACGGTGACCATTGGCGACGGCACGCTGACCAACACCGGCGCGAACACGGCTTTCAATGTCGGCTCGACGACTGCCGGGAGCGGCGGCAGCGCGATCATCTCCTATGCCGGCACCATCAACAGCAACGGCACCGGCGCGGCTGTTTCGATCCAGAGCATGACTGGCGGCTCGGTGACGCTGTCGGGCAACCTGACTGATACCAACGCGGCCGCTGGCGGCAATATCGTCATTGCCGGCAACGACTCGGCCGCGATCACCTTCTCGGGCACCAGCAAGGTGATCAGCTCGGGCGCGACGGACGCCGTCAGCCTGGGTCTCGTTGGCAATTTCCCCGCAGGCACACCGGCCCCCAACACCAATTCCGCGATCAATTTCACCAATGGCGGTCTCGACATAACGACGACGACCGGCACCGGCTTCATCGCCTTCGGAGATTTTACCACCGGCGCCGTTACGGTCACCGGCACGGGCAACGAGATCAATTCCGGCGCCGACGGTCTTATCTTGTTCGGCGCCAATGTCGGCGCCGGCGGCGTTGCCTTCGACAGCGTCTCGGCCGTATCCACGAGTACCGGCGCTGGTGTGCTGCTTGGAGGTATCAATCTCGGCGGCGACGTCAACATTGGCGGCCTGAGGGATACCGGCTACATCGGCGCTTCATTGATCGGCCTGAGCGGCGCCGGCGTGGTCAATTTCACCGGCAAGACCGATCTCGACGTCAGCTACAGAGGGTTCGATATTGGTGGGCCGCTGGTCGGCACCATAAACATCGCCAATGTCGCCGGATCCACCCTGAACATCGATGGCGCCGAGATCGGTATCGCATTGACGACCTCGAGCGGGACCGTCAACGTTGGCGGGAATGGCGGCAGCGCCAGCATCGGCGCGACGACAAGCACCACTGGTTCAGCGATCACGCTCGCCGGCGGCAATGATCTTGTCCACGCCACACTGAACTACACCGGCTCGATCAACGTCAGCGCGGGTAGCGTCTTGCAAGTCGGCGGCGGCGACTGGAGCGAGCTCAACATGAGCGGTTCGGTCGTTTCGACCTCGGCAGTAGCACTGCCGGGGACAGCGGTCTTCACCTTCAGCGGCAACGCCGAGGGCGTGTACAATATTTCGAGCACGATCAATCATACCGGGAGCGCCGTCGGCGTCTTGTTTGACGGATCGTCCGAGGGAACGGCCACCTTCTCCGGCACCTCGAAGATATTCGACACCAGCAGCGGCGCCAACGGCGCCATCGTCAAGCTCCCCAGCATCGGCCCGACCCAGGGCACGGGCTCGCTCGCCTTTACCGGCGGCAACCTCAAGATCACCACCGCCAGCGGCGCCGGCTTCAGCGCCAGCACCTTCGGCGCCGGCACGATCAGCGTCAGCGGCACCGGCAACACCATCACCACCGGCACGGGAACCGCGCTGAAGCTTGGCGATGCGACGGCGGTCGTGGCCGGGGCGACAGGCGCGACGGTCGGCGCGGACGGCATCAAGTTCGACACGATTTCGACCAATGGCGCGGCGACCGGCATATCACTCAACAATGTCAGCGGCGGCGCCATCGATCTCGGGGCGGTCGACCTGCAGGGCATCACTGGCACCGGCGTCCAGGTTTCCGGCACGCTCGGCTCGACGCTGGATTTCCACAGCCTGAACATCGGGATCGCGGCAAGCGCCACCAACGCCGTCGGCCTCGACCTCAATGGCGCGGCGCTCGGCACGAGCACCATCACGGCCGACGATTTCGATGTCGACGGCGGCAACTCCACCGGTTCGCTCGGCATCGACATGGCCGGCACGACGACAACCGGCACCGGCAAGATCCAGCTCGGTGACCTCCTCAACAACAATCCTGGCCCTGCTGGTCAGACGTCGACCATCACCAAGGTCGCCCAGGGCGTCCAGTTCTCCAGCGCCACCAACGCCAGGCTGGTGTTCGGCGACGGCGGCAGCCCGGCCGAATCGAAGATCGAGACCTTCGGCAACGGCCAGGTCATCCACGCCACCGACACGCTGCCGACATCGGGCGACTACAATTTCAACGACGTCAACTTCAGCGGCGACACGTCGAACCTGTCTTCGTACAAGGTCTACTATGTCACCGCCGATGCCACCGCCCTTGGCGACGGCAGCCTGCTCAATCCGGGCACCTATACCAACGCCCAGGCATCTACCGCCAATGTCATTGTGCTCATCGACAAGAACGTCGACGGCGGCCAGGCGACGATTGACCTCGGCGGTACGTCGTTCCAGCTCGATGACGGGCAGGTACTGCTCGCCTTCAAGAGCGACGACGCGGCCGTCGATGTCTCGCAGCTCGGCGTCGATACCAGCGCCGGCGCTTCGGCTGCGTTCCATTTCACCACCGTGCAAAACTCGCCGATCATCGCGGCACCGGCGGGCATCGACACGCTACGGCCGATCCTGCAGAGCAACACCGCCGGCTCGGTGGTCGATCTGGCGACATCAGGCTCGGGCGTCGTCACCGGCGGCCTCCAGAACCTCATCATCCGCAACACAGGCACCGGCACTGGTGTCGCCGTCAACGCGACGTCCGCCTCCAGTTTCTTCCTCCGCAACAACGACATCGCGGCCGGCGGCAGGGCGCTCGATTTCTCCACATCAGCTGCGCCGGCCAACACGCTTCTGCTTTCGATCGACGGCAATACGCTGAAATCGACGGGATCGGCGCTGGCCGCGTCCTTTGCCGGCCAGAACATCAGCGCGACGGACAACTCGGTCGAGATCCAGTCCTTTGCCGACAACACTGTGCTCGGCGGCACTGGCGGCGGCATCGCCTTCAACAATGTCCGCTTCGACTCCAACGGCGCCGGCGGCACTGTCAGCGCCGGAACGATCGGTGTTGGCTCACCAGGCCCAGGGCGCGTCCAGGGCGACGGCCTCAGCTTCACCAACACCAGCGGCACCCTCGATCTCGGCGCGTTCAGCGTCTTCAACAATGGCGGCACCGGCGTCCTAGCCAACACCAAGACCACCAATTTCACGCTGAACAGCAGCAGCGGCGGCGTCTTCACGGGGAATGGCGCGGCGTTCGATCTCGATCCGCTGACCGTCAATATGGTGGTGACCAGCATCAGTTCAGGCGGCAGCAGCGGCGGCATCATTTTCGACGGCGTCGCCGGTACCTTCACCGTCACCGGCAACACGAGCGTTGCCGCGGCGACGACTGCCGGCATTATGGCGATCAACGCCGGCAACACCGGCGTCTTCACCTTCAACACGGTGACACTGAACAGCGCCGTCACGGCGGGCGGCGGCATTCAGGTGGCGAGCGGTACGCTCAACATCACCGGCCTCGCCAACATTGACACGACCACCGGCGTCGGCGTCTCGCAAACCGGCGGCACGGTCAGCTTCACCGGCGGCGTGACCATCGACACCGCCAGCGGCACCGGAATTGTTGGAACCGGCGGCACGATGGGCATCACAGCTACCGCTGCCGCAGAAACGGTGAGGGCGACCACCGGCCAGGCGATCAATCTCTCTGGCGTCGCCGCCAGCATCGCGCTCGATTCGACCAATTCGGTCGGCGGCGCCAACAATGTCAGGCTGACCAACGTCAGCGGCACGGTCGACCTCGGTTCCGGCGCGCTGAGCGGTGCAACGGGTACGGCGTTCCTGGTTTCGGGCGGTTCGGCCAATATCGATTACAATGGCACCATTACCCACACCGCCAACGCCACCGCGATCGACGTCCAGAACCACACCGGCACCGCCGGCGGCGGCAGCACGATCTCGTTCGACGGCGCCATAACATCGAATAGCTTTAGCGACGGCATCAACCTGGTGGCCAATGGCGGCACCAACGGCACGACGATCAGCTTCACCAACAAGCTGGCGATCGATACCTCAACCAGCGACACCACCGGCTTCAGCGCCACCGGCGGCGGCACGGTTACCGCCACCGGCTCCGGCAGCACGATCAATTCGGGGACCGGCACCGCGCTCGATGTCGAGAACACGAATATCGGCTCGGGGAACCTTGTCTTCCAGAGCATCACATCGAATGGCGGTAGCGCCAACGGCATCATCCTGGTCAATACCGGCACGGCGCTCGGCAATGGCGGCTTGCATGTGACTGGAAATGGCGCCAACGTCGGCGCGACCGGCGGGGGCGTCATCGCCAACAAGACCGGCGCCGATGGCAGCGCCACGCAAGGCACCGGCATCTACCTCAGCAATACGAAGGATGTGCAGCTCAATGGTCTGCAGCTGAACGATTTCGACAATTTCGGTATCCGAGGGTTCGAGGTGAATGGCTTCGCGCTCACCAATAGCGTGGTGAACGCAACCTCTGGCACGAACGGCACCAGCGCCGCGGCCGACGAAGGCTCGATCAGCTTCCGCGCCGCCGACGCCGCCCATAACGGCCTGACCGGCACCGTCGCCATCACCAATTCGGTGATCGCGAACGGCCTTGAGGACAATTTCAACGTCTTCAACAACAGCGGCACGTTGAACATCACTGTTTCGGGCTCGACCTTCCGCGACACCTCCGTGGGACCGCCAGGCAATGTCGGCCTGCTGCTGCAGGCCGACGGCACCGCCAACATCACCGGCCTTGTCACGAACTCGTCGTTCCTGCGCAATTTCGCGAGAGGTATCCAGCTCATCAACAACGGCTCGGGCAACATCGATTTCGATGTCGGCCAGGCCGGCGTCGCCGGCAGCGGCGGCACCTTCACCGACAATTTCGTTGGCGTGGACATGGATCAGAACGGCGCCGGCACCTATAATTTCAATGTGCTGAACGCGACCTTCACCACGGCGAACTATGCGACCCTGTTTGGTGCCGGCGGCGCGGGCTCGCAGATCAACGTCAACCGCGGCGGTGCCGCATCGCCGGTCGTGCGTGGCCTGTTCACGGGCAACATCCTCAACAACAACATCAACAACGCGGATTCCGGCACCGGACCAGGTATCAGTGTCTCCATCAACGGGACCGCCACCGGCAGCAACACGGTGACCGTCAAGCTCGACGGCAACACTGTCACGCACGTCGCGAACTATGGCATCCTGGTCGCGAACGGCGACGGCAATGGGATCGTCAATGCCACCATCACCAACAACACCGTCAGCACGACGACCGCAGCCGCGCTCGAGGCGATCCGCGTCAATGGCGGGATAACCTCGAGCCAGGCTGGTGCCTCCGGCACGCCCGACAATGGCGCGCTGACTTTTGATATCCATGGAAATACGCTGAGCGTCGATCCGTCAGCTGGCGTCACCGATATCCGCGTGCGGCAGCGGTTCAATGTGATCGACAAGATCGAAGGCTATGCCGGCAGCGCCACCGACGACACGGCGGTTCAGGCCTATCTCGCCAGTCTCAACAGCCATTCGGGTGGCGGTGCCGCGACAGTGGCCGCCGACCACAACAACACCGGCTTCGGGACCATTGTTGGGGTTACGGAGCCGCCCCTGCCATAGGCGGGCGTTGCGCGCGGTGGCGCTGGAATAAATTACAAAATGTATTGGCCGAGCAGATTGCTTTGTGGCGGTGGGTGATCTAACGTAACGTCATGTAGAGATTGGCTTTTTACTACAAATTGAACGTTTGGGGGTGTATATGGCCGAGCCGTATCTCTCGGAAATCAAGTTGATTTCTTTCAACTTCCCTCCCCAAGGTTGGGCGTTCTGCGACGGACAGCTCCTGCCGATCAACCAGAACCAGGCATTGTTTGCTCTGCTGGGCACGACCTATGGCGGCAATGGGCAAACGACTTTCGCCTTGCCCGATTTGCGCGGGCGCGTGCCAACTCATACTGGCGGCCAAGGTCATCTCCTGGGCGAGCGGGGCGGCGAGCAGGCGCATACGCTCACACTGCCCGAGATTCCCCAGCATTCTCACACCGCCAGCGCGACATCGGATTCCGGCGATCTCTTCGTCGCCAGCGGCAATGTGCTTGCGGCGTCGCCCGCGCAGCTTTACGCGCCCGCGACATCGAACCTGACAACGCTGGTGCCCAGCAGCGTCACCACGATGGGCGGCAGCCAGGCACATGAAAACATGCAGCCCTATCTGGTGCTGAATTTTTGCATCGCCCTGCAAGGTATCTTCCCGTCGCGGAATTGAAGGACGCGCAGTCATGACAGTTTACATCGGCGAGATTCGCATGTTCGCGGGGAACTTTGCGCCCGCCGGATGGGCGTTCTGTCAGGGCCAGACGATACCCATCTCCGAAAACGATGCCCTGTTCCAGTTGATCGGCACGACCTATGGCGGCGACGGTCAGGAGACATTCAACCTGCCGAACCTGGCCAGCCGCGTGCCGGTCCATCAGGGAACCGGTTTCATCATCGGGCAAACCGGCGGCGTCGAGGACGTGACGCTGAACATACAGCAAATGACCGGCCACACTCACGCCATGCTGGCGACGAGCAGCGTCTCCAACCAGACGAGCCCCGCCAACAACGTTGTGGCCCAATCGTCTACAGGCAAGCTCTATGTCGAGGACACACCGACGGCGAACCTCGCCAACCCTGTGGTCGGCATGACGGGTGGCAGCCAGCCTCACAGCAACCTGCAGCCTTACCTCTGTGTCAATTTCATCATTTCACTGTTCGGCGTTTTCCCGACCCAAACATAAGGACAGGACCATGTCGGACCAATTCGTCGCGGAAATCCGAATTTTTCCGTCCAACTTCGCACCCAGGGGCTGGGCGACCTGCGACGGTCAGCTCATGCCGATCTCGCAAAACACGGCCTTGTTCTCGCTGCTGGGCACGACCTATGGCGGCGATGGCAGATCGACCTTCAGCTTGCCGGACATGCAAGGCAATGTGCCGATGCAACCCGGCCAGGGTCAAGGGTTGGCGCTTTATGATCTAGGGCAGTTCGGTGGCTCGGATACCGTGTCTCTACTGGAATCGGAAATGCCGATGCACAATCACAACATCCGCGCCGTAACCGACCCTGCCGAGCTTCAGATCCCGACGCCGGATCGGGCGATCGCCAGGTCGAGCAACGCCAACGCCTACAAGAACACGACCGCTAACATCGTGTCGATGGCAGTGAACATGCTGGCTCCGGCAGGTGGCAGTCTGCCGCACAACAATCGCATGCCCTACCTGACATTGACTTTTTGCATCGCGCTGGAAGGCTTTTTCCCGCCGAGAGGCTGAGGAATTCCGAATCAACAAGGCAGGACCGATACGATGGCCAAGAAAGCTGAACCTAGGTCGAAGGCATCGGCCCCCGCAGCAAGGACGCCCGCGCCCGCGCCTCGGGCGGCTTCCAAGGCCAACGCCCGCTCGCGGCGATCCAGCGTCCCGCCCATCTACCAGAACAAGCCCGCCGGCGCGGCGTTCTTCGAACTGTCGCGGCTGATGGTGGTGGGCATCGATTCCGCCAAAAGTCAGTTGATCCAGAAGGCTCAAGACGCACCGAACGGGTCATGGCCCGCGGCGTGGTCGTTCATCGCGCCCGGCGCCTGGGTGATCATGACGGCGGGCCTCACCAGGGACGGTCGCGTCGCCGTGGTCGCGCAAGCCTCGGGCACCACCAACCTGTCCTTCATCACCGAAGACCCCAACCAGATCGGTCCGATCGACAAATGGACCGCGCCGACGAGCATTGGCACACCGCCCGGTGCCACCTCCTATCAGAAACTGACGATGGCGCGCGATGCCGATGGCCGCGTCGAAATCTTCCTCACCGACAATCTGGGCCGCATCTGGTGGATCTACCAGAACCCGGATGTGATTGTTCAAGTGCAGAAAACCATCACGCCGCCCGGCACGACGACGCCGATCGTCGTCACCGTCGACGAGCTCAGGCCGCCAGTCCAGCCGTGGAGCGCCTGGATCCAGCTGACCGGGCAGCTCGTGGCGATCACGGCGCTGCGCCAGGCAGACGGCCGCATCGCGCTGTTCGGCATCAACTCCGCCCTCCATCTCTATCGCTGCCAGCAGGCCAAGGTCCAGGCGCTGACGGTCGCCGACTGGACGCCATGGGTGCAGATCGACGCCGGCTACCCCTTCACGGAAATGGCGCCGATTGTCGGTCCGCTGGGCGGCACCAATCTGTTTGCCATGACGCAGCAAGGCCAGGTCCTGCACACCAAGCAATTGCCGGCCGGCTCCGACACCTGGACGGCCTGGGCGACGCCCGGTTACAGCAGGGTTCCCAAATACACGCTCTGCGCCGGCATCCAGGGCGACGGCGACATCATGCTGGTCGCCTCCGACCAGCAGCATGTCCACTCCTTCAACGCCCAATATGACGCCGCCACCCAGAACTGGTCGGGATGGCGCGATTTCGGCGGCTCCGGCGCCAACACCAGCCTGTCGCTCGACTACAATGCCGATGGCCGCCTTGCCCTGTTTTCGATGATGGTCCAGAACGACGGCACAAATGGTCTGTGGACCATCAACCAGATGGCCATGGACAGCTCCGAATGGGAGTGGACGTGGACGGCGCTGGCCACCAGCAACCTCAAGCAGATCGTCGTCGTGCGCGACCTGACGCCGCCGGTCTGACGTCAGGCAGCGTGACAGAGGCAAAGCAGGCGTATCGGCTCGCAGCCTGGTCCCGGTCGGAGAAGGCCGGGCTCGGCTTCCGCGCCGCGACAGAGGCGGATCTGCCGTTCCTGTCGCGGCTCTATGCCTCGACGCGCGTGGAAGAACTCGCCGTGACGGCGTGGACCGAGGCACAGAAGGCCGCCTTCCTCGACATGCAGTTCCAGGCGCAGCACGCGCATTACCGAAAACACTATCCCGAGGCCGACTGGCTGGTGGTGGAACGAGCGGGGAAAGACATCGGCCGGCTCTACATCGAGCGCTGGCCAGGCCAGCACCGCATCATCGACATTGCCTTCCTGCCGGAGCATCGCCGCAAGGGCTACGGCACCGCACTGCTGCGCGATCTCATCGACGAGGCATGGTTAGCCGGCAAATCAGTATCGATCCACGTCGAGAAGCACAATCCGGCCAGGTGGCTCTATGTCAGGCTCGGTTTTGCGGTGGTCGAGGACAAGGGTGTATACGATTTGATGGAATGTGCGGCGCCGAGTGGCGGGGCGGGGTGAGACGATGGCTGTCCCGCTGGCGTCAAGGTTTCGCGCCGCAGCGCAAGCGTCGCCTCAAAGAGCAAACGTCGCCTAGTTGAACACCGCTTCGTACAGCCGCCCGGCCGCATCGGCGGCGACCGGCACGATGAAGATCTCGTGGCTGCCGCTTGTGCCAGTGAAAAGGTAGGTCGCCTGCGGCAGCGCGATGTCGCGCGGGCCTCTAAACAGCAGCGAGAAACCGCCACCCGGGCGCGGGCTGGCGGCGATGGGCTTGACCGCGCTCAGTTCGAGCGGGATCTGCTTGCCCCCGGCTTCGATGGTGAAGGTTTGTCCCTGCTCGAAATCCGACACCGACGCCATCCCGTTTGCCTCAATCTTTGCGCTGGAGCGGTTCAGCGTTCGGATCCGATCCAGCTCTTTGTTTCTCCGCAATTGCCAGGGGAAAACCGCTGCACACTTTTCCCGGAATTGCTCCAGCGGCGGCACTGTCGCCGCTTCGCCGCAAGCTGTCCAGAGGCGGGCAGGCGGCGGTCGTGTTCCCCAAGACAATCGATCGCCGCAAATCCCAAAGATACAGCACCGCCTGTCCTTTTATGCGCGCAAGAGACGCTGTAGTACTTTGTCCTGCGCGGGATTCCTTTCGATCCAAGATCAGCGCAAACAAAGCATAGATCCCGGCTTCGGGACCATTGGCAGCCTGATGGGCGTGCGGGAGACGGATGATGGCGGATGCAAAGACGGACGTGACGGGCGATGCGCTGCCGCTGTTCTATTCGAGGCCCGAGGCGCTCAATCCGGCGCGGCACGGCTCGCTTGGCCTGACCGCGCGCAGTGACTTCGGCTTCGCCCGCTCGGCGCACGCCATTCCGGTGGTCGCGTCGGAAATGCCGGCGGCGATGCGCTCCTACCCGATCGTCTTCATCGGCCCGGCCAAGTCGCCGGTGATCATCACCGGCGTGCGCCAGAACGAGAATTTGTTCGTCGATGCCGACGGCAAATGGACCGGGCCGCACTACATCCCCGCCTATGTCCGGCGCTATCCTTTCATCCTGGCCGAAGACCCGACATCGGCCGGCCGGCTGACGCTGTGCGCCGACCGGGCCAGCAATCGCATCGTCGACCAGCTGCTGGCGCCGTTGCGCGACGACAAGATCCTGCCGTTCTTCGCCGGCAACGAGCCGACCGAAGCGACCAGACAGGCGCTCGCCTTCTGCAACCAGTTCCAGATCGACTTCCGAGCCACCCGCGAGATGGTCGAAAAGATCGATGCGCACGGCCTGTTTTCGCCGCGCCAGAGCAAGGTGACGCTGGAGGGTGGCGAGGTGCTCAACCTCACCGACTTCCAGGTGATCGACGAGCCGGCCTTCAACAAATTGAGCGACGAGGCGTTTCTCGACCTGCGCAAATCAGGCGCGCTCGGCCTGCTCTATTGCCACCTCGCCTCGACCAACAGCTGGACCTCGCTGGTGCATCAGGCATCGCTGCGGAAGGCGGATGGGGCGAAGGGCTGACTGTGAAAAGCTTGCGCGGTCGATCGTCTGGGCGGACAGGCGGCTAGGCAGCAACCCTTCTGTCGTGCCGCCCTTCCCTGATCTCCTCGGCGAGCTTGTCGCAGAACGCGTCGAGATCGCCGGGATTGCGACTGCTGACGAGCCCCTGGTCGGTGACGACTTCGGTGTCCTCCCACAGACCGCCGGCGTTGATCACATCGGTCTTGATCGATTTGTAAGACGTGACCCGGCGACCCCTTACGATGCCGGTCTCGGCGAGAAGCCAGGGCGCATGGCAGATCGCGCCGACGACCTTCTTGGCCGACCAGAACGATTCGACGAAGTCCAGGGCCTTTCGCTCGACGCGCAGCAGATCCGGATTGATGACCCCGCCAGGCAGGACGATCGCGTCATAGTCGTCCGACCGCGCCTCATCCAACGTCTTGTCGACAGGAATCTCCCGACCCCAGTCCTTGAGGTCCCAGCCTTTGATCTTGCCGCTTGCGAGCGACACGACATCGACCTCGGCGCCCGCCTCGCGTAATTTTTTGAGCGGAACTTCAAGCTCGGATTGTTCGAACCCGTTTGTCGCAAGGATAGCGACGCGCTTACCGGAAATATCCTGCATTGGTTTTTCTCCATCGTTAGGTGGTGGAGGGCTAACGAGGCGAGGCGGGAAGCGTTCCTGGCTGTAATTTTATGTGACATGAGAGGCGGATGGACGAAGCGCAGTTCGGCCCAAGCTCCCAGTTCGACAATGTCCAAAAACGAAAAAGCCGCGGCGGACCGCGGCTTTTCGATGCTTGATTTCCTAAGAGGAAACTGGAGCGGGTGAAGCGATTCGAACGCTCGACCCCAACCTTGGCAAGGTTGTGCTCTACCCCTGAGCTACACCCGCTCGCACGGCGTCTTGGCCGCAAGCCGGGCCTATATGGCTGAAGAGCGCGGCGATTGCAACAGGGAAATCGCAGGCTTTTTTACGACCCGGCAAGCGAGGCCGGCAAGCCGCCGGCGGGCGCGCGAGTGGCACGCGGCGGGGGCGCCACCGCAAAGGGCGGGTGCCGCTCACCGTGATGTCGCATGACGGCCTTGTGTCGGCCGCCCCATTGGCCGTAAACGGCATGGGCTCACAAACGGGACGAAGACGAAACCGATGCCGAAGACCGAAGCCGAACTTTTTGCCTTTCTTGCCGAGCTGGGCATTGCTGCCTCGACCAAGCGCCATCCACCGCTCTATACCGTCGCCGATTCGCAGGCGCTGCGCGGCGAGATCGCCGGCGGGCACACGAAAAACCTGTTCCTGAAGGACAAGAAGGACAATTTCTTTCTGGTCACCGTCGGCGAGGACGCGGTCGTCGACCTGAAGCAGATCCACCAGGTGATCGGCGCCGCCAGCCGGGTTTCTTTCGGCAAACCGGAGATGCTGATGGAGCTGCTCGGCGTCACGCCGGGCGCCGTCACGGTCTTTGGCATCATCAACGACACGGCAAACAGGGTCAAGCTCGTGCTCGACAAGGATTTGATGGAGCATGCGGTGATCAATGGGCATCCGCTGACCAATGAGGCGACGACATCGATCGCAGCGAGCGACCTGATCAGATTCGTCGAGGCAACCGGGCACGATGCTGCTATCTTGAAAGTCTCCGCGTGATCGCCACATGGATGGCTTAAAACCGATGGTCTGAAGCATAGGGCGCCTGGCCGCCGGCCGGCGGCGCCACGGAAGGGTAAAGAGATGAGCGACAACAATCCGTTCGGCGGCCCCTTTGGCGGCAATGGCGGCCAGTACACCACCTCGGTGCAGTATGGTGGAACCGCGCCGGCGCCGGCGAAAGTCGCGCTTGGCGATACGCCCGCCGCTCCCGCCGATGTGATCAAGGACACGACGACGGCTGCCTTTGCCGCCGATGTCATCCAGGAATCGCGCCGCCAGCCGGTGCTGGTCGATTTCTGGGCGCCCTGGTGCGGACCTTGCAAGCAACTGACGCCGCAGCTGGAGAAGGCGGTCAAGGCCGCCGGCGGCAGGGTCAAGCTGGTCAAGATGAACATCGACGACCATCCGTCGATCGCCGGCCAGCTCGGCATCCAGTCGATCCCGGCGGTCATCGCCTTCAAGGACGGCCAGCCGGTCGATGGCTTCATGGGCGCCATCCCGGAGAGCCAGATCAACGAATTCATCACCAAGGTCGGCGGCAAGGGCAATGGCGCGCCGCCGGTGGCCGAAGCTCTGGCTGCGGCGACCGAGGCGCGCGACGCCGGCGACATGCAGACCGCGGCCGACATTTATGACGCCATCCTGGCGCAGGCGCCGGAGACGATCGAGGCGATCGCCGGACTGGGAGAGCTGCTGTTCGAGGCCGGCGACACGGAAGGCGCCGAGGCGCTTTTGGCAACAGCCCCGGAGGCCAAGAAGGATGCGCCGCCGGTGGCAGCCCTGCGCGCCAGGATGGCGGTTGCGGCGCAGGCGGCGGCTCTCGGCAATCCAGCCGAATTCGAGCGGCGCCTTGCGGAAAATCCCGGAGATCACCAGGCGCGTTTCGATCTGGCCATGATCCAGAACGCCAACGGCGACCGTACGGCCGCAGCCGACAATCTGCTGGCCATCATCAAGGCCGACCGGGCCTGGAACGAGGATGGCGCGAGGACGCAATTGCTGCAGCTGTTCGAGGCCTGGGGCATGACCGACGAGGCGACGCTGGCAGCGCGCCGCAAATTGTCGGCGCTGCTGTTTTCCTGAGCCGGCTGCCGGTTGTTTTGCCGCACGGGCTTGGCGTCGGCGATGATTGCGCCAGATTAGGGCCAAGAACTCACGCGCTTCTTGATGGCGCGATCGGAGGAATGAGGTGCAAGCGGGAAACGCGCATTACCGGCTCGCCAAGGATTTGCCGTCGACGATCCCTATCTTTCCGCTCGAGGGGGCGCTTTTGCTGCCGGGAGGCCGCATGCCGCTCAACATCTTCGAGCCGCGCTATCTGCAGATGGTGGACGAGGCGATCGCCGGCTCGCGGCTCATCGGCGTCATCCAGCCCAGTCTCGACGGGGCCTTGCGCGACGACGGCGAGCCGGAACTCTGCAATGTCGGTTGCGCCGGGCGCATCATCGCCTTTTCCGAGAGCGGCGACGGCCGTTACCTGATTTCGCTGCAGGGCGTGTGCCGGTTCCGCATCGCCCACGAATTGACGGTCAAGACGCCGTTTCGCCAGTGCAAGCCCTCGCCTTTCCTTGCCGATCTCGATGAGGACCAGGCGGGCAACGAGATCGACCGGCCATCGCTGCTCAAGGCATTTCGCGCCTATCTGCAGGCCAACGACCTCGAGGCCGACTGGGAAAGCGTCAGCCGGGCCGAAAATGCCATGCTGGTCAATGCGTTGTCGATGATGGCGCCCTATGGGCCAGCCGAGAAACAGGCGCTGCTCGAAGCGGCGGATTTGAAGACCCGGGCCGAGACGCTGATCGCCATCACCGAAATGGCGCTGGCGCGCGAGAATGAGGATTTTGGGTCGAGTTTGCAGTAAGAGGGCGCGATGGCGGACGGACGTGACGGGAAGAAGGTCGACCCCAAGCTGCTGGAGTTGCTGGCCTGCCCACTGACCAAGGGGCCGCTGGCCTGGGATCCGGAGCGCGGCGAACTGATTTCCAGGGTCGCCAAGATTGCCTATCCGGTGCGTGACGGCATCCCGATCATGCTGCCTTCCGAGGCGCGGACGCTTTCGGTGGAGGATGTGCTGGCCCCGCCGCCGCCGCGTCTGGGTGGGCCGGGCTGAGGGGCACGTTTCTTGTACCCAATAGGCCGGCAGGACAGAGGGGGCGCGAAGGATCGCCGACGTCCGCTTTCGTTCCGCTCTTGGCATGGCCTTGCCTACTGAAAATTCCGCCCCTTGGGCATGACCTGTTCCGCTTCTTCCGACAGCGTTGCGAGATCCTGCCGGATCGGCGCGCTTTGTTTGGCGGGGCTGGAGCGATCCGAACCGTCCTTGGCGAGGTCTCTCGGAGGAACCACTGGTGCAGTCTCGCTGACCTTCTCCAGAAGCACGGTCAGCCAGGGCGTCAGATCCTCGATCTTCTCGGCAACGATGTGGACCACACCCGATTCCGACTGCAATTTCCCGGTGACCTTGACGAACCGGGCCCCCATGACGATAGGCCGATAGCGGTCGAAGGTTCTTTGCCAGAAGATGATGTTGGCCACCGCCTTGTCGTCCTCCAGCGTCAGGAAGATCGCATTGCCCTTGCCGGGGCGCTGCCGCACCAGCACGAGGCCGGCGACCGAGACGCGCCTGCCGTCGCGCACGGAAGGAAGATTCGCATTCGGGATGACGCCGGCGCGGTCGAGCCGCTCGCGCAGGAAGGCGACCGGATGCGCCTTCAGCGACAGGCCGAGCGCGCGGTAATCGTGGATGACATGCTCGCCGAGCGGCATTTTCGGCAGCCTCGTCTCCGGTTCCAGCTCGCGCAGGCGAAGCGCCGGCTGGTCGAACAGCGGCAGTCTTTCGGCGGCGCTCTTGCCGTCGAGCGCGCGCACCGCCCACAGGGCTTCGCGACGGTCAAGACCGAGCGAGCGAAAGGCATCGGCCTGCGCCAGTTTTTCGATCTCGCCGACATCGAGGCCGGAGCGCAGCCAGACATCCCTGACGGATACATAGCCTGAGCCGCGCCGCTCGACGAAAGCCTCCATGCGCTCCTTCGACAGGCCCTTGATCTGCCTGAAGCCGAGCCGCAGCGCATGATTTGTCTCGATGACGCCGCGCATTTCGGCATGGCGTGGCAGGATGCGGGCCGGATCGAATGGCGCCTTTTCCAACGTACAATCCCACACCGAAAAATTGACGTCGACGTCGCGGATGTCGACGCCATGGTCGCTTGCGTCGCGCACGAGTTGGGCCGGCTGGTAAAACCCCATCGGCTGCGAATTCAGGATCGCGGCGCAGAACACGTCGGGATAGAAGGTCTTGAACCAGCAGGAGGCATAGACGAGCAGGGCGAAGGAAGCAGCATGGCTTTCAGGAAAGCCGTATTCGCCAAAGCCCTCGATCTGCTTGAAGCAGCGCTCGGCGAAGTCCTTCGTGTAGCCCTTGCCGACCATGCCATTGATCATACGGTCGCGGTAATTGCCGATGGTGCCGGTGCGCTTGAAGGTGGCCATGGCGCGGCGCAGTTCATCGGCTTCGCCCGGTTTGAAACCGCCGGCGACGATGGCGATATTCATCGCCTGTTCCTGGAACAGCGGTACGCCAAGCGTTTTCTTGAGGATCGCTTCCAGCTCCGGCTTTTGATACTCGGCCTGTTCCTTGCCTTGCCGGCGGCGCAGATAGGGATGGACCATGTCGCCCTGGATCGGGCCCGGCCGAACGATCGCCACCTCGATGACGAGATCATAAAAGGTTTTCGGCTGGAGGCGCGGCAGCATCGACATCTGGGCCCGCGATTCGATCTGGAAGACGCCGAGCGTGTCGGCGCGACAGATCATCTTGTAGACCTGCCTGTCCTCCGGCGGCAGGGTGGCCAACACATAGGGCTGCCCATAATCATCCCGCGCATTAGGATAGTGATCCGTGAGCAAGGTGAAGGCGCGTTGCAGGCAGGTCAGCATGCCGAGCGCCAGCACGTCGACTTTCAAGATCTTCACCGCGTCGAGATCGTCCTTGTCCCATTCGACCATCTTGCGCTCGTCCATCGCCGTCTTGACGATAGGCACAATCTCGTCGAGCCGGTCCCTGGTGATGACGAAGCCGCCGACATGCTGGGAGAGATGGCGGGGGAAGCCCATGATCTCATTGGCACGCTCCATCACGTGCCCCGACACCGGGTCGGTGCGGTCGAGGCCGCCGGCGCGGGCTTCCTTCTCGCCAAGCTCCGATGTCGACCAACCCCAGATCGAGCCGGAAAGCGATGCCCTGACATCCTCGGACAGGCCCATCGCCTTCGACACTTCGCGCAGCGCCGAACGGCCGCGATAGCTGATGACGGCGGCGGCAAGTGCCGTGCGCTTGCCGCTGTATTTCTCGTAGATGTACTGGATTACAGTTTCGCGCTTTTCGTGCTCGAAATCGACGTCGATATCCGGCGGCTCGTTTCTCTCCTCGGAAATGAAGCGCTCGAAGAGCGAATCGATTTTTTCCGGCCCCACTTCGGTGATGCCGATGCAGAAGCAGACGACCGAATTGGCGGCTGATCCACGTCCCTGGCAGAGAATATCCTTGCTGCGCGCGAACTTGACGATGTCGTAGACAGTCAGGAAATAGCGGGCATAGTTGAGGCGTTCGATCAAAGCGAGCTCTTCCTCGATGCGCTTGGTCACGGAATCCGGCACACCAGCCGGATAGCGGTTCGCCGCTCCCTCCCGCGCCAGTCGCGCCAGCTCAGCCTGTGGACCAAGACCCGATTCCGTCGGCTCGTCGGGGTAGTTGTACTGGAGGTCGCCGAGCGAAAAAGTCAGCTCTTGCGCAAATCGCAGCGTCTCGGCCAGCGCCTGCGGGTGCCGGCGGAACAGGCGGCCCATCTCCATCGGCGGCTTCAGATGGCGCTCGGCATTGGCGGCCAGTTGTAGCCCGACCTCGGCAACGGGCGTGTTGAGGCGGATCGCGGTCAGCACGTCCTGCAACGGGCGCCGTTCGGCGGTGTGATAAAGAACGTCGTTGGTCGCCATCAGCGGAATGCCGGCGCTCTCGGCAAGTGCTGCCGCCTGCTCGATGCGGAAACGGTCATTGCCGGCGTAGTCGGGCGAAACGCCAAGCCGCAGGTTCCTGCCGAAACGGCCCTTGAGCTCACCAAGCAAGGCAAGACTGTCTTGCGCCCCCGTCGACAGACCGGGCAGGACCGCCAGCGACATCAGGTCACCCCATTCGAGCAGGTCGCCGCGCTGGAGAAGGGTGGCGCCTTTTTCGTTCTCGTCGCGCAGATTGGCTTGCGTCAGCATGCGGCAGAGGTGCCCCCAGCCCTTGCGGTCCTGGGGATAGGCGAGGATGTCCGGCGTGCCGTCGTCAAAAACCAGCCGGCAGCCGGGGTGATAGGAGAGTTTTTCGACCTTGGCCTGCTGCCAGGCGCGCACCACGCCGGCCACCGTGTTGCGATCGGCAAGTCCGATCGCCGAGAAGCCCAGGAGCTTGGCCGCGACCACCAGCTCCTCCGGCTTGGAGGCGCCGCGCAGGAAGGAGAAATTCGACTGGATGCCGAACTCGGCATAGGGAATGACGGTCAGCGCGTTCATGCGAAGACTCCATGCAGGAACCAGCGCGGCGGGACTTGCGAGGCGCCGCCGTAGAGGCCTTGCCGGTAGAGCCAGTAGCGGCGGCCGTCGGCATCCTCGATGCGGAAATAGTCGCGCGTCGATGCCGCCTCGTCGCTTGGCGCTTCCCGCCACCATTCGGCGGCGATGCGTTCCGGCCCTTCGGCGCGCTTGACCCGGTAGAGCGCGCGCCGCCAGCGGAAGTTCAGCGGCGGTCCTTCCGGCATTTCGGTGGCCGGCACATCGATGGGTTCGGGCGAGCGGAACAGCCGGATCGGTCGTTCCGGCGGAAATATGGTTTTTGGTGCCTGCAGCCTGTCCGGCTTCTTCGGCGGCGTGGTCCGGCACGGCGCGTCGGTGAAGGGGATGGTGGCGACGGCACGCTCCGGCAGATGGCTTTCGACCGCGACTGCCCGGAGAACCGCGCCATCGCCGAGCCGGGCGCGGATGCGGTCGGCGAACAGCGCGATATCGGCGCCGTCGTCGGTCACCTCGCCGGCAAGATCGGCCTGCTGCATGTCGAAGGTGGCTGATGCCAACACCGAGAGCCGCACCAGATCGAAACCATAGCCGGCATCGATATCCTGTTCGAGCGCGGCCAGCCTTTCATGGAACAGTTTCTGGATCAGCATGGGTTCGCGCATCGGCCGCGAGGTACCGAGCGCGATGCGGCTGACGGCGCCGTCGACGCGAAAGAGCAGCAGCGCCAGCGTCCGGGCGCCCTCGCCGCGGCGCTCGAGGTCGGTCTTCAAGGTCGCCGCCAGCATGCCCACCAGCCGTTCGATGTCCTCGGTCAGGGTGACGGGTTCGGCGAGGTGGCGTTCGACCGAAAGCGGCGCGACGGGCAGGCGCGGCGACACCGCCTCGTCGAGCCGGCCAAGCGCCTGGTCGAGGCGCAGGAGCAGCAGGGCGCCGAAGCGGCGGGCGAGCGGCGCGCGCGGTGCCGCCATGACGGCGCCCGCCGTGCGCAGGCCCACACTTTCCAGGCTGGTGCGGGTCGAAGGTTCTATGCGCAGCGCGGCCAGCGGCAGGGGCGCCAGCAGCGCCTCCTCCTCGCCTGACACAACGATGCGGTCGCCGCAAAAGCGTGCCGCCGCCCAGGCCGCACCCGGCGTCGCGGCAAGCCCGGCGCGGACATCGAAACCCTGATGGAAGAAGCGCGACAGGATGTCGTCCAGCATGGCGCGCTCGCCGCCGAACAGATGGGTGCAGCCGGTGACGTCGAGAAACAGGCCGTCTGCCCCGTCCAGCGCCACCAGCGGGGTGTAGCGGTCGCACCAGTCGGCGAGGCCTTCGAGCAGGCGGCGATCGGCTTCCGGATCGGCCTCGACGACGTCGATCGACGGATGCATGGCGCGCGCATCGGCGATGCCCATGTCGCGCTTCAGGTGCAGCGCCTCAGCCCGCTCGTCGAGGGCCGAGATGCGCT
Source organism: Mesorhizobium sp. Primo-A (assembly GCF_003997175.1). Lineage (NCBI taxonomy): Bacteria > Pseudomonadati > Pseudomonadota > Alphaproteobacteria > Hyphomicrobiales > Phyllobacteriaceae > Mesorhizobium > Mesorhizobium sp. Primo-A. Next base: position 112,943 of record NZ_RZTG01000014.1, on the reverse strand, counting down.
GTGCGTTGCGGTCGCGATGGCTGATCACGAGCGGCGGGTGAGATGGGTGATCCGACGACCGGGAACGCCAGGACCGCCCCAGACGCTGGCGCAGGATCCTTTCCGCCGCCAGATAGGGAAACCACAGGGACAGGATTCTTTGCCCGGTCTCTTGCCTCGCCCGCTCTTTCGTCGAATGCGCGTTCATCGGGGTTCCACTCCAGTGTGAATTGTCCAGGCAGGGCCGTGCGGCTCTTGCCGATGGTGAGGGTGAAGGCCGGGCGGCCGATCGAGCCGGCCAGCGGCCCGGCGATGGTGTCGCGCGGCACCGCCGGCGCCGAGGCGACGATGAGGCGGACGGGTGCCGCCGTCGGTTCGGGCCCAGCCGCCTGCCGCAGCAGGAACACCGGCCGGCCGGCCGCTTGCGCCCTTGCATGCAGCCGGCGTGTCGCGGTCAGGTCAAGCCGCTGCGGATTGCCGCGGATTTCCAGGATGACGGCGGCGAGCGCCGTCATCCGGGCCGCCTCCTCGGCGACCCACAGCGCATCGACGAGCCTTGGCGCCTCGGAAAACAGCAATTGCTCCGGCTCGATGCCGAACGAGGCGTGAAGCCCCCTGGCATAGGGAAAGCCGGCCTCGCGAAAAATCTCCGATGTGCCGATCCACAGCACCGGCAGCCCCGGCGTTTGCTTGAGGATCAGGCTGGTGAGCGACAAAGCGAAGCCGGCGACGGCCCCGGCATCGCGGGTTTCAAGCCCATGGATTTCGCTCAGGGCGGCCTTCGGCAGCCCGCCGCTCAGGGCGGCATCGAGGCGCCCGACGCCGATAGGCAGGAACGCATCCGGCAACGCCGCGGCAATGCCACGCCGGACGATTGTGAGATCAGTGTTGACGTCAGCATCAAAGGGTGCGGCTGCCGGCGCAGCCAAGCGCTCGGGCAGCGTTCCCTCGATTTTCGCGATCTGGCGGCGCAGGGCAAAAACAGTCTCCCGCGCCACGGCGGTCATCGCCATGACGGTCAGCTTCCACTCACAATTGTTCCTGTTATGTTCCTATAGATTCCAGAGCGCATCCCAAGAGTCAAGCAGAGTCATGGGGAATTTATTCCTCTCTGCAGGGATGGCGCAGGCGCATCGGCCCGTTCATTTGCCGATTCCGGTGCGAAAGCCTATATGCCGGGATCAAAGGATAAAGCATGGCCCGCATCTACAAGACCCGCACCTGGCACGACGAACTCTCGCCCTCGATGGACGAAATGGAGTTCCTGGCGCTGGAGGCGTACGCCCATCTGCCGGAGGATTTTCGCAAGCTGACCGGCGAGATCGTCATCCAGATCGCCGAATTCCCGACCGACGAAATCATGGACGATCTGTCGCTGGAAACGCCATTCGACCTGCTCGGCCTGTTCGAGGGACGCGGCATCGCCGAGCGCTGGAACCCGCAGACCGGGGAAGGCCCGAACCGCATCACGCTCTACCGCCGCGCCATCCTCGATTACTGGTCCGAGAACGAAGAGACGCTGGGCGACATCGTCACCCACGTGCTGATCCACGAGATCGGCCACCATTTCGGCCTGTCGGACGATGATATGGAGAAGATCGAAGAGGCGGCGGAGTAGGGTGCGCTGATATTCAGGTGATGCCGGCCTGCAAATGATGGCTTCCTGCGCTTCCCCGCTCTACCGCGTCGCGGTAGAACGGTGCTCACGTACCCAAAAGTACGCTCCGCTCCGGTTCTCGGAAACCACCATTTTCGACTCGGCCTGACCTGAATCTCAACACACCCTGCGTCGGAGCTTTTCAAATCTACCAGTCACTCAGCTTGGTATCGGGCCCGTATTCCTGACCGTCGATATCCTTGACCACGGCCTGGCCGCAACGCATCGCTTTGGCCTTCTTGTCGTAGGCATAGGTCGGCGAGCCGAACAGATGCCAGCCCTTGTTCAGCGCCGCTGTCACCTTGTGGCAGAAGCTGGCATCGTCCGGAGCGGACAGAAAGCGGTAGAGTTTCATTGTTCAATTCCTGTCGTGAGTAGCTGTAGCCCGCTCGCATCCATCGAGCATTTATGACCCGATGGCGGCTGCCTTCGCCAGCAGTTTTTCGGCCTTCGCCAGATGCAGCCGCTCGACCATCCTGCCGTTCAGCGCGATCACGCCCTTGCCGGCATTCTCGGCGAGCGCGAAGGCTTCCTTCACCGAGCGTGCCTCGGCCACCGCTTCCGTGGACGGCACGAAGGCGCGGTTGGCGGCTTCGATCTGGGCCGGGTGGATGAGGCTCTTGCCGTCGAACCCCATGGCCGCGGCTTCCGCGCATTCATGGGCGAAAGCGTCGAGGTCGCGAAAATCGTTGGAGACGCCGTCGAGCATGTCGATGCCGCCGGCGCGTGCGGCCAGCACCATCTGCATCAGCCATGGCACGAGGTAGCGCCTGTCAGGCGTCGCCAGAATGCCGGTCTCCTTGACCAGATCATTCGTTCCGGCAACGAAACAATTGAGCCGCGAGGCCGGATCGCGGCCAAGTTCGGCGATGGCGCCGATGTTGAGCAGCGCCTTGGGCGTCTCGATCATCGCCCATAGTTTCACGCTGTGGGGAGCGAAATTATCGTCGAGCACGTCGCCGGCCGCGAGCAGGTCGCGCGGCGTGTCGACCTTGGGCAGAAGGATGCCGTCGGGTTCGCAGCTTGCGGCAGCCAGCAGGTCGTCGGCGCCCCATTCGCCTGATATCGCATTGATGCGCACGATCATCTCGCAGCGTCTCTCGGAATGGCCGGCGAAAATGCCGGCCAGTTTTTCGCGGGCGGCGATCTTGTCGGCCGGAGCGACGGCGTCTTCCAGGTCGATGATGATGGCATCGCAGGCAAGCTGCGCGATCTTGGCCAAGGCCTTGTCGCTGGAGGCCGGGATGTAGAGCACGGAGCGGCGCGGGCGATAGGTTTCCATGGATGATCTATGCCGCTTGTGGGCGGGTGAGGCAAGTCGGGGCATGAAGCTACCAATCTCCCCCACGAGGGGGGAGATCGGCAGCGTTTACCCCTGCACGAAAACTGCACGGGCCTGCGGAAAACCTCCTCGGATCCGCCCTGCCCTTTCCCCGCCCGCTTGCGAGACAAGCGGCATGCACAAGCGAGCAAAGCCCCGTTGGTCCCTGCCTCACCGACTGCGGAGCGAGGGCTGGTGGCTGGCCGATCCGCCGCGCGCGTGTCCCGTCGCAACCCTCATTCCCTTTGTCCGCAGAAGCCCGCCAACGGTTCGGCTGGAAGCCATCAGGAAAGCCAGGTCATGACAGCGTTGTTCTCCGCCGCGCCGAGCTATTGCAGCCGTTTCGGTGTCGCCATCCTGCTGGCAGCGCTCGCGGATTTTCTGTTCTATGGCCAGCCCGCCGGGATCACGGTTTTCCTGTTCGCCCTGCTGATTGCCGCGGCGGTCGTCGCTGTGCACCCGGCCGCCTTCAACGACGGCCGGGTCTGGCTCAAGCCCATCGCCTTGCTTGTCCCGCTGCTGCCGCTGGCTGAAAATGTCAGCACCCTGTCGGTCTCGATCGCGCTGGCGGCGCTGACCGTCTTCGCGCTTTCGTTGAGCGGTCGGCTGCGGCACAGCATCGCCCGCATTGCCGGGCAGATCGTGCTGTTCGGGCTGGCGGCGCCGTTCCGCTTCGTCATTGATTTCATCCGCTGGCGGAGGACGGCGCGGCGGTTCGGTGGGCGCCGCATCCGGCTGGCGGCGATCGCCGTCTGGGTGATGCCGCTGACGCTGGGCGCGGTCTTCCTGGCGCTGTTCGGTGCCGCCAATCCGGTCATCGACTATTGGCTGTCGCTGATCGATCTCGTGAGGCTGCTCGATCTTATCCAGCTGGCGCGGATTGCCTTCTGGCTGTTCGTGCTCGCCGCTGTCTGGGCTTTTCTGCGACCGCGCATGCCGCGCCTGGTTCGCCGCATCCCGCGCGCGTTGCCGGCGGTCAGCGCTCAAGCCGGCAAAACCGCCACCACCATCGAAGACATCCTGTTCGGCAAGGCCGCCATCCTGCGCGCCCTGATCGTCTTCAACATCCTGTTTGCGCTGCAGACGGCGCTCGACGCCGCCTATCTGTGGGGCGGGGCAGCGCTTCCCGATGGGCTGAGCTACGCCTCCTACGCGCATCGTGGCGCCTATCCCTTGATCGTCACGGCACTGCTTGCCGCCGGCTTCGTGCTGGCAGCGCTGCGACCCGGCAGCGAAACCTCGGCCGATCCGCTGATCCGCCGGCTGGTCTATGTCTGGGTGGCGCAGAACATCATGCTGGTCATCTCGTCGATCCTGCGGCTCGACCTCTATGTCGGCATCTATGCATTGACCTACTGGCGCGTCGCCGCCTTTGTCTGGATGGGGCTGGTGGCAGCAGGCCTTGCCCTGATCATTGCCCGCATCGCGCTTAGAAAATCCAACGAATGGCTGCTGTCCGCCAATCTTCTGACGTTATCCCTGACGCTTTATGCCGGCTGTTTCATCAATTTCGCAGCAACGATCGCCAATTACAATGTCGACCATTCCCTCGAAATGACCGGCCAGGGCATTCCCCTAGACGCCTGGTATCTTCACTCGCTCGGTCCGGGCGCGTTTCCCGCGCTTGATCGCTTCCTCGAGCACCAGGGCAAGACGGCGGCCGCCGGCACTGTCCGCGAACTGGCCGGCGTGCGCGGCAGCGACGAAATCTGGTATCGAACTATCCAGCAGAACTGGCGGGCCTGGAGCTTTCGCGACTGGCGGCTGCTTCGATATCTCGACACCAAGGAGCCGTTCGTGATTCCCTCCGCTATCGAACCTTCCATGCCGGGCCGCTGATCCATGCCGCATCACATCCTCGTCGCCGACGATGACCCGCACATCCGCGAGGTGATCTGCTTTGCCTTGGAGAAGGCCGGCATGAAAACGACAGGGGTGGCCGACGGTGCCGCCGCCTTGCAGGCAATCGGCCGCCGGGCACCGGACCTCGTCGTGCTCGATATCGGCATGCCGGAAATGGACGGGCTGGAGGTCTGCCGGCGGCTGCGGCACATATCCGATGTGCCGGTGCTGTTCCTCTCTGCGCGCGACGAGGAGATCGACCGCATCCTCGGGCTCGAAATGGGCGGCGACGACTATGTGACGAAACCATTCAGCCCGCGCGAGCTGGTTGCCCGCGTCAACGTCATCCTGCGGCGCGCCCGCCCGGCGGTGCCCGAACCGGCCGACGACAGGCAGTTTTCGCATGGCAAACTGGCTCTGGCGCCGGCCAGCCATACCGCCAGCTTCGACGGCAAGCCGTTATCGTTGACAGGAATAGAGTTCTCGATCCTGAAGGGGTTCCTGGCGCGGCCGGCGCATGTGCTCGACCGCGACGCGGTGACGGCCAGCGCCTATGCCGCAAACATCCACGTCGCCGGCCGCACCGTCGACAGCCACATCCGCAACATCCGCGCCAAACTGGCAGCCGTGGGTTGCCCAAATGTCATCGAGACGGTGCATGGCGTCGGCTTCCGGCTTGGCCGATGCGGCTGACGGCCTCCAGCAAATGGATCGGCCGCAAATGGCGGCCACGGCTTGCCACGGTCGTCGTCGCCATCCTGATCATGGTGATGGCCTTGCCACTGGTCGGCCTGTTCTTCTTCCGCCTCTACGAGAACCAGCTGATCCGCCAGACCGAGGCGGAGCTGATCGCGCAAGGCGCTGCCATCGCCGCCATCTATGCGCGGGATGTACGTGACGCCGGCATCCCACCGGAAAAGCTCGGTGCGCCGATGCCGGAGCCAAGTGGGGATTCAAGCCGCAGCGTCAATCCGGACCCGCTCTACAGGCCAATCGAACCGCAGCTCGATCTTGCCTCGGATTATGTCCTGCCGACCCGGCCGGCGGCGATGCCGGTGATCGTCGATCCCGCCTTCGCGGTGATCGGCGCGCGCCTGTCCGGCATCCTCGACGCCACCCAGAAAACCACGTTGGCCGGCTTCCGGCTGCTCGACCCCCGGGGCGTCGTCATTGCCGGGCGCGGCGAGGTCGGCCAGTCGCTCAGTGCGGTCGAAGAGGTGCGCACAGCACTTGCCGGCCACTATGCCAGCGCGCTCAGGCTGCGCATTCCCGACCAGCCGACGCCACCGCTCTATTCGGTCAGCCGCGGCACCAAGGTGCGTGTCTTCGTCGCCCTGCCGGTCGCTGTCGACGGCCAGGTCGCCGGCGTCGTCTATGTGTCGCGGACGCCCAACAACATCATCAAGCATCTCTATGGCGAACGCGGCAAGGTGACGTTGGCGGCGATCGCCATTCTCGGCGGCACGCTGCTCATCGGTCTCATCTTCCTGCGCACCGTCAGCCGGCCGATCTATGCGCTGATCGACCGCACCGAGCGCATCGCCGCCGGCGACCGCACGGCGATCCGGCCGCTCGACCACCACGGCACGCGAGAGATGGCGGAGCTGTCCGCAGCCTTCCTCGACATGGCCGAGAAGCTTCAGGCACGGTCGGACTCGGTCCAGACTTTCGCCACACATGTCTCGCATGAGCTCAAATCGCCGCTGACGGCGATCCAGGGCGCGGCCGAATTGCTGCGCGATTCCGGTGGCGCGATGGACGATGCGGAGCGGCGGCGTTTCTCCAACAATATCGTCACCGATGCGGGGCGGCTCAATCTGCTGGTGCGGCGCCTGCTCGACCTGGCGCGCGCCGAAAACCTGGCGCCGAGCGGCGAAAGCACATCGCTCGGTGCGGCACTGTCGCTGCTGCCCGTCGATAGCAGGCTCACGGTTAGCATCGGGGCCGGCGGCGACATCAGATTGCGCATATCGGCCGAGAACGCGGCTATCGTGCTGGCCAATCTCATCGACAATTCGGCCAGGCATGGCGCGACGCAGGTTTCTGTCTCCGCTACGAGCGCCGGCGGCAAGGCGAGCATCCTGGTCAGCGACGACGGTGCCGGCATTTCGCCGAGCAACCGGGCGCGCATTTTCGAGCCGTTCTTCACCACGCGGCGCGAACAGGGCGGCACCGGCATGGGGCTTGGCATCGTGCTGGCCCTCCTGAAAGCGCATGATGGTATGATCGCGCTGGTTGACAGCGAGCGCGGCACGCGCTTCGAGGTCATTCTGCCGGTGGCGTGAAGGACACTATCGGCCGGATCGGAGAGAACATGCGCTACGACATCGTCATCATCGGCGGAGCCATCGTCGGCTCCTCGGTCGCCTATTACCTGCGTGAGCAAGGGTTTTCCGGCACGATCGCGCTGGTCGAGCGTGATCCGCAATTCGCGCATGCGGCAACGACGCTGTCCATGGCCTCGATCCGCCAGCAATTCTCGATCCCGGAAAACATCCGCCTGTCGCAGTTCACGCTGAAGCTGTTCCGGCGGCTGAAGGAAGAGTTCGGGGATGACGCCGATATCGGCTTTCGCGAGGGCGGCTACCTCATCCTTGCCGGCGAGGACGGCTTGCCGATCCTGAGGAGCAATCACCAGGCGCAGATGGCCGAGGGCGCCGACATTGTGCTGGAGGACGCGGATCAGCTGGTGCGCCGGTTCCCATGGCTGTCGACCGAGGGCATTTCAGCCGGCGCCTATGGCCGCACCGGCGAAGGCTGGTTCGACGCGCATGCGATGCTGACGCTGTTCCGCAAGGCGCTGCGGCAGAAGAAAGTCGATTTCATCGCCGCAGATGTCACCGGCATCGCGCGCGATGGCAACCGCGTCACGGGAGTGAGCCTGGGCAATGGCGAGACGCTGGAGGCTGGCATCGTCGTCAACGCCGCCGGCCCTAACGCCGGCAAGGTGGCTGCCATGGCCGGGCTCGAGCTGCCGGTCGAGCCGCGCAAGCGCAATGTCTTCGTCTTCGAGGCGCGCGAGAAATATGCCGACATGCCGCTGCTGGTCGATCCCTCCGGCATCTATGTCCGTCCGGAAGGCTCGGTCTACCTCACCGGCGGCGCCGAACCGGAGGAAGGCGACTGCGCACCCGATCCCGGCGACTTCGAGGTAAACTGGCCACTGTTCGAAGAGGTGATCTGGCCGGTGCTGGCGACCCGTATTCCCGCCTTCGAGGCGATCAAGCCGACCCGTGCCTGGGCCGGCCACTACGACTACAACACGCTCGACCAGAACGCGGTGATCGGTCCGCATCCCGACGTCGGCAATTTCCTATTCGCCAACGGCTTTTCCGGCCACGGCCTGCAGCAGGCGCCAGCAGTGGGCAAAGCGCTGGCCGAGCTGATCGTGCATGGCGGTTATCGCACGGTGGATTGCTCGGCGTTCGGGTATGAGCGGGTGGCGGAGGGAAGGGCGTTCCGGGAATTGAATGTGATTTGAGCGGGCGAAGGGAAGGTCCTTTTTGACGCTGGCGCGAAGGATCGCCACGGTTGCGGAAGAGTATTTCGAGCGAGCCTCAGCCCTTGCGGTCGAACCAGAAGGCGTCGGCCATGCGCTTCATGCCGATACGTTCGTAGAAGCCGACGGCATCGGGCATGGAGATCAGGCTGATGGCGACCGATGGTCCAAGCTGCCGGCGCGCCTCGTCCATCAGGCCCTTGCCGATGCCGAGCCCCTGTGCCGATCGGGAAACGGCGAGTTCGGAGATGTAGCAGACCCAGGAGAAGTCGGTGATCGCCCTGATGACGCCGATCAGCGGCTTGCCCTGAATATCAAGGCGCGCGGTCAGCACCAGATTGGCGCCCGACAGCATCGCCCGCAGCCGCGCTTCATCATCGATCGGCCGTGTCTCGCCGAGGCCGGATTCGACCAGCACGCGACGGAATTCGGCGATGTCGAGCGCGGGTTCTCTTTCGTAGAGGACGTGTGCGTTTTCTGCCATGGCCGCCAGATTGCACCATCGGGCTGGCTTGTGCCACCATGCACGAACAGTTGCCTTTTATTTGCCGCCGGCTTTGTGTAAACCGGGCCTCAGCAAATTCCCCCGCAACGAAAACACGGGCAAAAACCATGGAAAAATTCACCAAGCTCACCGGCGTCGCCGCTCCGATGCCGATCGTCAATGTCGACACCGACATGATCATCCCGAAGGATTATCTCAAGACGATCAAGCGCACCGGGCTCGGCACCGGCCTGTTCGCCGAAATGCGCTACAAGGACGACGGTTCGGAAAACCCGGATTTCGTGCTCAACAAGCCGGCCTACCGCAAGGCGCAGATCCTGGTCGCCGGCGACAATTTCGGCTGCGGCTCCAGCCGAGAGCATGCGCCGTGGGCGCTGCTCGACTTCGGTATTCGCTGCGTCATCTCGACCTCGTTCGCCGACATTTTCTACAACAACTGCTTCAAGAACGGCATCCTGCCGATCACCGTCAGCCCCGAGGATCTCGAGAAGCTGATGGACGACGCCTCGCGCGGCTCCAATGCCACGGTGTCGGTAGACCTCGAAGCCAAGGAAATCCGTGGGCCGGATGGCGGCGTGGTCAAATTCGACCTCGACGACTTCAAGCGGCACTGCCTGCTCAACGGGCTCGACGATATCGGCCTGACCATGGAGAAAGCCGGCGCCATCGCTTCGTTCGAGAAGCGCAACGCCGAACAGCGCCCCTGGGCCTGAGCGGCGCGCTCCGGACGGGTGGATCTGGCCTTTCGGGCCGGTTCGCGGCGACTGAGTGGAGGGACAGTCATGACACGTTCGCTTCTTGCCGGCCTTTGCGGGCTGGCCTTGTTGCTGGGGCAAATCGCCAGCGCGTCTGCGCAGACCCAGACGCCCGCCACACAGCCGGCCCCGGCGACGGAGCAGCCGTCCGCCGATCAGGGGACGAACGCCGCCGATGCTTCCGATGACGACAAGCAGGCCCCGGTGCCATTCGAAGGCGGCACGCTGACCATCACCCAGAAGGAACAGTATGGCGAGAAGGTGCTTGCCTATGACGGCAAGCAGCTGGCCAGCAATTACGATGTCTTCTTCGACAAAATAGTCGAGGTCGGCGGCGTCAAGGTGGCGCTGTTCGATGTCGGCGACGGCGGCAACCAATGCGGGCCGGCGACGGTGATCGTCTGGAAGCCGGAAGGCGGCACGATCCAGAGCACCACTGTCGAGCAGGACCAGTGCGGCGCCCCGCCCTCGGCGGTGTCCGACAACGCCATCTATTTCGTGCCCTACCTGTTGCCGGGGGATGAGAAACCGGCTTTGCAATGGTCGCCGACCGACGGGCTGACGATTTCGGGCAATCTGACCTACATGCCGGAACCCGGCACGGACTGGAAGGACATCGATCCGGAAAAGTACCAGAACATCATCGACGCCTTCCACAATGAGGCCGTCTACAAGGAAGCGGAAAAGCTGCTCGGCAAGGACATGGCCGACATGGCGACCAGCCTGCTGGTCGGCGGCGGCACCGAAAAGACCGCTTCGGGCGCCTTCTACGCCAGCGGCTGCGTGCCGCATGATTGCGGCGGCAATGACGGCTTCATGGCGGTCGACCCGGCCCAGCACAGGCTCTATTTTGCGCGCCGCGGCGACAATGGCCAGCCGAACGCCTGGCCTGATGTGGCGACATGGCCGGCGGATGTGAAGGCGGCGTTGGACAAGGCGCTGGGGGCGGCAAATTAAAGCTTTAGCGTTGCGCAGCACCCCCTCGCTTTCGTCATCCTATGGTCTGCGCCGCGTCGCTACGCTCCTTGCTCCGCCATAGGATGACGACGGAAGGGATGCTTCAACCAATCTCGGAGGTTCGCGCTTCGCTTCCGGGATAACAGTTTGCCTGGCTTGGCCCACGACCCGCGCCGTTCCGCCTGCTAATGCTGGCCGACAACCCAAGCAAGGCCCCTCATATGCGCAAACTCATCTCCACCGGTTCGCCGTTCGAAAAGACCGCCGGCTATTCGCGCGCCGTGGTGCAGGGCGACTGGTGTTTTGTGTCCGGCACCACCGGCTACGACTATGCGACGATGACGATGCCGGAGACGGTGGAGGCGCAGACGCGCAATTGCCTGGCGACGATCGGCAAGGCGCTGAAGGACGGCGGCTTCGAGATGGCTGACGTGGTGCGGGCGCATTACTACATCACCGACCAGGCCTTCGTGGATGTAGTCTTCCCGATCCTCGGCGAGACGTTCGGTGACATCAGGCCGACAGCGACGATGATCGTCTGCCAACTCAACAAACCGGAAATGAAGATCGAGATCGAGGTGACGGCGCTGCGGCGCACGGCCTGAAGGGCGACCGACGATGAAAGTCCAGCGCATTGTTGCCAATATCGAGACAGCGGATGTCGCGGCGGCGAAGCGTTTCTACCACGATGTGCTCGGCCTCGACGTGCTGATGGATCTCGGCTGGATCGCAACCTACGGCTCGCAAGCAAAGATGGATGTCCAGGTCAGCTTCATGGCGCAAGGCGGTTCCGGCACGCCGGTGCCCGACCTCTCCATCGAGGTCGACGACGTGGATGCGGCGCTCGATGCCATGAAGGCGGCGGGCTTTGCCATCGAATACGGACCGGCCGACGAACCGTGGGGCGTGCGGCGCTTCTACGTCCGCGATCCGTTCGGTCGGCTGGTCAACATTCTCTCGCATCAGTGATGACGTATGCCGGCGGGACAGCGCCCCCCTCTGGCCTGCCGGCCATCTCCCCCTCAAGGGGGGAGATTGGATGTCGCCTCGGCGTTCGCCAATCTCCACGTCAGAAAGAAGAGGCGAAACGATAATGCTGCCAATCTCCCCCTTGAGGGGGAGATGCCCGGCAGGGCAGAGGGGGGCGCTACGGATCACCAACGAATCGGGTTATCCGTGATCGCTGCGTTCCTGCTTGCATGCAACTCGCTTGGCGTTTAGCAAGGCCGCGGTTCAAATCTTTCCAGGACGGTTTCTCCATGGCAACGAAGCATCTTTTCCTGCTCCCCGGTGACGGCATCGGTCCTGAGGCCATGGCCGAGGTCAAGAAACTGATCGCGGTCATGAACGACAGGCTCGGCAGCGGTTTTGCCACCGATGAGGGGCTGGTCGGCGGCTGTGCCTATGACGCGCATGGCGCGGCGATCTCCGATGCCGACATGGAAAAGGCGATGGCGGCCGACGCGGTGCTGTTCGGCGCCGTCGGCGGTCCGAAATGGGATGCGGTGCCTTATGAAGTGCGCCCAGAAGCCGGCCTGCTGCGGCTGCGCAAGGACATGGAGCTGTTCGCCAATCTGCGCCCGGCCATCTGCTATCCGGCACTGGCAGCGTCCTCTTCGCTCAAGCAGGAGGTGGTCGAAGGTCTCGACATATTGATCGTGCGCGAGCTGACCGGCGGCGTCTATTTCGGCGAGCCCAAGCAGATCATCGACCTCGGCAACGGCCAGAAGCGCGGCATCGACACGCAGGTCTACGACACGTTCGAGATCGAGCGCATTTCGGGCGTCGCCTTCGAGCTGGCGCGGACCCGCAAGAACCATGTCACTTCGATGGAAAAGCGCAATGTGATGAAGTCGGGTGTGCTGTGGAACGAGGTCGTCACCCAGACCCACAAGGCGCGTTATGCCGACGTCAAGCTCGACCACATGCTGGCCGATGCCGGCGGCATGCAGCTGGTGCGCTGGCCAAAACAGTTCGACGTCATCGTCACCGACAATCTGTTCGGCGACATGCTGTCCGACATCGCCGCCATGCTGACCGGCTCGATCGGCATGCTGCCGTCGGCCTCGCTCGGCGCGCCTGACGCCAAGACCAAGAAGCGCAAGGCGCTGTACGAGCCGGTGCACGGTTCGGCGCCCGACATTGCCGGCAAGGGCATTGCCAACCCGATCGCCATGATCGCCTCCTTCGCCATGTGCCTGCGCTATTCCTTCGGCATGGTCGATGAAGCCGACCGCGTCGAAGGCGCGATCGCCGCCGTGCTCGACGCGGGCCTGCGGACGAAAGACATCATGTCCGATGGCATGACCGAGGTCGGTACGGTTGAGATGGGCGACGCGATCATCGCCAAATTCCTGGGCTGATACCGTGACGGTCGACGTCCGCTGGGCGACGATCGAGGACGCGACGACGCTCGCGGCCATGTTTTGCGAGATGGCGGAACATTATCGGCAACGGCCTCTCGATGCCGACCGGGCCCTGTCTGCGGCACGAAAATGGCTTGGCGAGGAAAGCCCGGCCTATCCGCATTTCGCGCTCGCCTTCATCGAGGGCGAGGTCAGCGGCCTGGCGTCGGTGGCGATCGCGCATCCCGGTATCGATCTCGAGCGGCTGCTGTTCCTCAAGGACCTGTTCGTGCGCGACAAAGCCCGCAACGCTGGTGTCGGCCGGGCGCTGATCGGCTTTCTCGCCGATCATTGCCTGCGCGAAGGCATCGGCCGCATCGACCTGACCAGCGAGGACTGGAACGAAGGCGCGCAGCGCTTCTACGACCGGCTTGGCGCAGAACGCCACGGCCAGAAGGTCTTTCTCAGGCTTTCGGGCGAGGCGCTGAAGGCGATCATCCCTAGACCCTGACGCCCGCCGGCACCGGTCCCCACTGGTTTTCGCGGGCCTGCGTCGGGATCAGCGCGAAGACCAGGATGATCAGGCTGCCGATGGTCGGGATCAGCACCACCAGATAAAGCCAGCCCGAGAGGCCGATGTCATGGATGCGGCGAACGGTCATGCCGAGGCTGGGCAGCAGTGTCGCCAGGACGAAGGTGCCGCAAAGGCCGACGGTTACCGCCGCCGATACGCTGCTGTCGAAATTGCCCATTTCGTTGTCGGCGAAAAGACCGATACCGCCGATGACAAGCAGCGAGACCACCCAGAACAGGAAATAACCCCAATATTCCTTGCGGCGGGCACGTCCGGCGAAATTGAAATAGTTCTGCGTCACGCCACGCCAGAAATAGCCCCAGAGATCGGTGGGCTCGGCCGGCCCGGAGGAACGGCCGAAATGCTGGGCCTGTGGCGCAGAAGCGGATGGTGCGTTACCGGCTTGAGTCGGCGCGGCGCTCGTACCAGCGTCGCCGGCCGGCGCAGCCGTCTCGGCGGCGATCAAAAAGACGTCGCGCGCCTGGCCGCCGCCCGCCTGGAATTCCACGCCCGCGCCCTTCCGCATAGTGGTTTCCCGGCGCAGGTTTTCGCGGGTGAAGGTGTAGCGGTTGCCGTCGGCTCCGGTGATGAAGCCGAAGCCCTGGACTTCGTCATAATGAAGCACTTTGCCGCGCATTTGCCACCCCCACTTGCCACGTCCCTGCCAAGGTGTGGCACATGGCCGAACCGATGGGCAAGACCGCATCGGGATGCGGCCGGCGTCATGCGGGCGGATGAGGCTCGTTGCCCGGTCTTACGAAGGCCGCTTCTTCGCCTTCTTGTGCTTGGGTGCACCAGAGGTGTCGAATTTCGGCTTGCCCGGCTTCTTCGCCCATGGCTTTGCATCATGCGGGGCGGTCGGGCGCTGATCGGCTGCTGCCGGTGCACGTTTTTCGAATTTGCGCTTCGGCGCGTTGGGATCGAACGGCGCCTTGCCGCGATGCGGCTTCTTGTCGGGGCTTGGCGGCTGATAGCCGGCGCGCGACAGATCGGGCGTACCGTCGAGCCGCTTCACCAGGATGTTGCCTTGCAGCTTCCGGTCGGGACCGATCGCGGCCAGGAAGCGGTCTGCCCAATCCGCTGCGATCTGCACGTAGGTCTCTTCCGGCTGCATCTTGATGGCGCCGATCTCTCGCTTCGAGATGCTGCCGGTGCGGCATAGCATCGGGATGAGCCAGCGCGGCTCGGCATTCTGCCGGCGCCCGATCGACAGCGAGAACCAGACGCTGTCGCCGAAATCGTCGCGGCGGCTGGGCGCCTCGTCGCGGCGCGCGAAACCTTCGCCCGCCGGTCTTTCACGCGACGGCGTGAAGGGCGCGATCTCCATGAGGTCCTCGGGGGCCGAGCGGCTGGCGCGGCACTGGCGCACGAAGGCAGCGGCCACCTGTTCGGCGCCATGCCTGGCGAGCAGCGCGTCGATGAAGGAGCGCTCGTCCTCCTTCACCGGCTCATCGAAAGCCGGATCGGCAAGGATGCGCTCGTCGTCGCGCCGCATCACGTCGTCGGCCGAGGGCGGGCTCGCCCATGTCGCCTTGAGGCCGGCGTTCTGCAACAGCCGTTCGGTGCGCTTGCGGGCGCTGTTGGGCACGATCAGCGCGCTGACGCCCTTGCGCCCGGCGCGGCCGGTGCGGCCGCTGCGGTGCAGCAGCGTTTCCGGGTTGGTCGGCAAATCGGCGTGGATGACCAGCTCAAGATTGGGCAGGTCGATGCCGCGCGCCGCGACATCGGTGGCGATACAGACTTTTGCGCGGCCGTCCCGCATCGCTTGCAGCGCATGGCTGCGCTCATTCTGGCTGAGCTCGCCCGACAGGGCGACGACGGAGAAGTTGCGGTTGTTGAAGCGCGCGGTCAGATGATTGACGGCGGCACGCGTGTTGCAGAACACCAGCGCGTTCTTGGCTTCGTAATAGCGCAGCACATTGATGATGGCGTTCTCGCGGTCGGGCTGGGCGACGCTCAGCGCCCGATATTCGATGTCGAGATGCTGCTTCTCCTCGCCGGCGGCCGAAATGCGCACCGCATCGCGCTGATAGCCCTGGGCGAGCGTGGCGATCGAGCGCGGCACCGTGGCCGAGAACATCAGCGTCCGGCGTTCGGCCGGAGCGGCGTCGAGGATGAATTCGAGGTCTTCGCGAAAGCCGAGATCGAGCATCTCGTCGGCCTCGTCGAGCACCACCGCCTTCAGCGCCGACATGTCGAGCGAGCGCCGGGTGATGTGGTCGCGCAGCCGGCCGGGCGTGCCGACGACGATATGGGCGCCACGCTCCAGCACACGCCGCTCCGAGCGCATGTCCATGCCGCCGACGCAGGACGCCACGGTGGCACCGGTCAGTTCGTAGAGCCATTCCAGTTCGCGCGTCACCTGCAAGGCGAGTTCGCGCGTCGGCGCCACCGCCAGCGCCAGCGGTGCGGCGGCGTGGCCGAAGCGCTCCGCGCCCTCAAGCAGGGTCGGCGCCAGAGCGAGGCCGAAGGCCACCGTCTTGCCGGAGCCGGTCTGCGCCGAAACCAGCGCATCGGCCTCGCCGAGCTCGGGCGCCACGACCGCCTTCTGGACGGGCGTCAGCTCGGAATAGCCGCGTTTCTCCAGCGCCCTGGCAAGCGCTGGAACAAGTGCTTCGAAGTTGGACATCTCACTCTTTCGGAATTTTAGGGTCCGCGCTCATCACGGAGCACATGCCGGGGCGGGCCTCGCGCCAGCCAAACAATCTTGGCCGTTCGTACTTCGCGCAGCCGCGATTGTACAGGGCGCGCGCAAAACCAGGCGCCGCTCGGCAATTGACTCTTGCCGCAAACCGCGTAAAAGCCGGCACCGAACGGGACAGTTTCGATGCGCGGCCTTTTGACGGCTCTTCCTGCATTCGATGCCCCCAGCCTCAATGCACATCATTGGGCCGGGCGCGTCGGCGCATCTCCTCGTTTCAGCAAAACCACATTCTTGGCCGAGAAAACTGGCAAAACCACCACCAAAACGGTGTGATTCCCTTGGCCTAACCACCCTCTCCCGGGTTCGGCCCGGGGGACGGAACCCGCAGCGGCCAGCGGGTTTCTCCAAAAACCAAGCGGAGAGGGACAGGAGATTTTTCGATGAGTTTCAAGGTAGCGATCGTCGGCGCCACGGGCAATGTGGGCCGGGAAATGCTCAACATACTGGAAGAGCGCGGCTTTCCGGTAAGCGAGGTGGTGGCGCTGGCCTCACGGCGCAGCCAGGGCACGGAAGTGTCGTTCGGCGACCGCACGCTGAAGGTGAAGTCGCTTGACCAGTATGATTTTTCCGACACCGATATCTGCATCATGTCGGCCGGCGGCAACGTCTCCAAGGAATGGTCGCCGAAGATCGGCAAGCAGGGCTGCGTCGTCATCGATAATTCGTCGGCCTTCCGCTACGACCAGGACGTGCCGCTGATCGTGCCGGAAGTGAACCCGGACGCGATCTCGCTGTTCACGCGCAAGAACATCATCGCCAATCCGAACTGCTCGACGGCGCAGCTGGTGGTGGCGCTGAAGCCGCTGCACGATTTCGCCACCATCAAGCGCGTCGTTGTCGCCACCTACCAGTCGGTGTCTGGCGCCGGCAAGGAAGGCATGGACGAGCTGTTCACGCAGACACGCGCGGTGTTTGTCGCCGACACCGTCGACGTCAAGAAGTTCACCAAGCGCATCGCCTTCAACGTCATCCCGCATATCGACGTCTTCCTCGACGACGGCTTCACCAAGGAAGAATGGAAGATGGTCGCCGAGACCAAGAAGATGCTCGATCCCAAGATCAAGCTGACGGCGACCTGCGTGCGCGTGCCGGTGTTCATCGGCCACTCGGAAGCGGTCAACATCGAGTTCGAAAAGCCGATCACCGCCGACGACGCGCGGGATATCCTGCGTGAAGCCCCAGGCTGCCAGGTCTTGGACAAGCGCGAGGACGGAGGCTACATCACGCCGCTGGAATCGGCCGGCGAGGACGCCACCTTCATCTCGCGCATCCGCGAGGATTCGACCATCGACAACGGCCTGTCGATGTGGATCGTCTCCGACAATCTGCGCAAGGGCGCCGCACTCAACGCGGTGCAGATCGCCGAGCTTTTGGTCGAGCGCGGCCTGATCCAGCCGAAGAAGAAGGCGGCCTGACGGCTGATTTAGTTTTCGCTCACGGGCCGCACCGCCGCTAGCGCGGCTGGCCCGCGGTCGCGGGCTCCGCCCTCGGCCGGGATGCTGAAGGTTTGCGGAGCATTGATGAAGGCCAATCTCCCCCACGAGGGAGATCGGCAGCTTCGCCGATGCGCTACACTCGGTTGTCTTCGGCCAGCCCGATCAGCAGCTTCAGTGCCTCCTCCGCCCTATCGGCGGGAACGAACAGATGGTCGTGATAAAAGGCCGAAACCGGGTTCACGCCCATGCCGGCGGCGGCCAGGCGCGTGGTGATGGCGGCGAGGAAGCCGACGGCTTCCAGCGACGAATGGATGTTCAGCGTCAGCATCCGGCAGCGGAACGAAGCGGTCAGTGCCGCGGCGTTGGCCTCCTCCTCGGTCACGATCAGCGTCACACCCTCGCGCTCGCGAAACACCATCACCGGCTCAACGCCTTCCGGCTGAGGGACGCCGGGTGCCAGCGTGACGAAGACATAGGCGCCGGCGAGCAGCTCCGGTGTCATCGACGCCAGCAGTGTCTTGAGATCGGTTTCGCCGGCCATCTGTCTTCCCTCGCCTGCAAAAAACGGGCCGCAGCCCACGTGCTCTTCAATATCCGCGACCGGCGCGTGCCGATAGTCCAGGCGCTGCAAGGACGACATGGCGATGTCGCTGGCGGCTGGGCTTGCAGAGCTGTCGCATCGCACAATAGAGAAGCTGAGGGCCAGTGCCGGTCCGTGAAAGGCCTTCGATGATCGTTCGCCCGCGCCCCACATTCCTGCAGCTGTTCTTCATCATGCGCGGTTCGGTCGTGCCACGCATTCTGCCGCAAATATTGGGCTTCGCGCTTTATTCCGCGATCATCCTGGCCGCGGCGCGCCGGTTCCAGCTTGATTTCAGCGTCTTCAACATCACGCCTTTCGGCCTGGTCGGCGTGACATTGTCGATCTATCTCTCGTTCCGCAACAACGCCGCCTACGACCGTTGGTGGGAGGCGCGCAAGCTGTGGGGCGCGCTGGTCTTCGAAATGCGCAACCTGGCACGCGCCACCACCAGCCTCATCCCGGACCAGACCGAACAGCGCGCCCTGCTGATGGAAGCGCTCGCCTTCTGTCATTTCCTGCGCGGGCAGTTGCGCAAGATCGACAGCATGAAGGATGCCCGTGCCTTCATCGACGCGGAGGCGGACAAGGCAGCAGCCTTTTCCAATCCGGCGGATGAGATGGTCAGGCGCATGGGCCGGCGTGCCAATGCGCAGCGCCTGGCGGGCGACGTCGACACGATCGGCTTTCGTATCCTCGATGAGAGGCTCGCGTCGGTCGCGGCCATCCAGGCCGGCTGCGAGCGGATCGCCGGTACGCCCTTGCCGTTCGCCTACACGCTGCTGGTGCATCGCACGGCCTATATCGTCTGCCTGCTGCTGCCGATCGGCCTGATCTCGACCACCGGTTGGGCGACGCCGCTGTTCACCGCGCTGATCGCCTACACTTTCTTCGGCCTCGACGCGCTGTCGGAAGAGCTCGAGGATCCGTTCGGGACCGAAGCCAACGACCTCGCTCTCGACAGCCTCTGCCGTGTCTGCGAAATCTCGGTGTTCGAGGCGCTTGGCGAAACGCCGCCGAAGATGATCCCGGCGGAAAAGTTCTATTTTTCGTAGGCAAAGGCGCGCGGGCTTAAAAGAATCTGCCCCGCTGTCGGATCGCCGCTCCATGCCACGTCCTTGGTTCGACCCCAGCAAGAAGGGGATAGAACCATCAGGAGGGACCATCATGAGCATTTCCGAAACCGCGCCCGTCTCGCCGGGCGCTTTGTGGACCGGCCGCGCGCTCAGCGGCGTCATCGTGCTGTTCATGATCTTCGACGGCGCCATCAAGCTGCCGCCGCTCGATATCGTCATCCAGACGATGGTACCGCTTGGCTGGCCGGCCGATCCGAATGTCGCGCGCATGCTTGGCGTCATCGGCCTGATCTCGACCGCTCTCTACGCGCTGCCGCGCACCTCGGTGCTCGGCGCCATCCTGCTTACTGCCTATATGGGCGGCGCCATCGCCACCAATGTCCGCGTCGACAACCCGCTGTTCTCGCACATTCTGTTCGGCGTCTATCTCGGCATTATCCTGTGGGGTGGCCTGTATCTGCGCGATTCCAGGCTCCGCGCGCTGATCCCGTTCAGCCGTTAGATCCGGATCGAAGCACCGCTTTCGGCTCGAAGCCTGAACCCTTTGCCGGGCAATATCTCAGGGATCGAATCGTCGAGTTGCGAGTTAGAGATTCGCCCGGCGGCGGAGGCGGCTCCTATCGGAGAGGAACGACGATGAAGAAAACGATGCTTTTGATGGCGCTGCTGGTGCCGCTCGCCGCTTGTTCGCAAACGGAAAAAGGCGCGGCCGTAGGCGGCCTCGGTGGCGCTGCCGTCGGTGCGGCCGTCGCCGGCGATCCGGTTGAAGGCGCCGTCGTCGGTGGTGCTGTCGGCGCTGTTGCCGGCGCGCTGATCGGCCGGGCGAGCGAGCGTGGCGAATGCCGCTACCGCGATAGCCGTGGCCGCGTCTATATTGACCGCTGCCCGCGCGGCTATTGACCGGGCGGCTTTTACAGACAGGGTCGAATGAAAAAACGGCGGGCACATGGCCCGCCGTTTTCCTGGATGCGATAGAGCAAATACTTATTCGGCGGTTGCGGCTTCCGCCTCGGCCGGTGCAGCCGCGGCGGCGGCAACGGCAGCAGCGGCATCTTCCTGCGCCTTCTTCAGAAGAGCAGCGCGTTCCTGCGCCTTCTTGCCCGGCTCGGCCTTCTTCGGGTTGGAACGGGCGTCGCGCTTGACGAGGCCGGCCTCGTCGAGGAAGCGCAGCACGCGGTCGGTCGGCTGGGCGCCATGCGCCAGCCAATGCTTGACGCGGTCGGCGTCGACCTTGACGCGTTCGCCGTCCTTGGGCAGCAGCGGGTTCCACGAGCCGATGGACTCGATGAACCGGCCGTCACGCGGCGAACGGGCGTCGGCAATGACGACGTGGTAGTAAGGACGCTTCTTCGAGCCCGCACGGGCCAGTCGGATCTTCAAGGGCATTTCTTTTCTCCTAAAAACTAAGTTCGTTGATTGGGTTTCAGTTGGTTTTCGTCACGCCGTTGGAAGCGGCGATCTGTTCGTGGTGGCGGATCACTTCGCGGACGACGAAGTTGAGGAACTTTTCCGCGAAATCCGGGTCGAGATGGGCATCCTTCGCCAGTTGGCGAAGCCGGGCGATCTGCTGCTGCTCGCGTGCCGGGTCGGCCGGCGGCAAGCCATGAGTCGCCTTCAGCACGCCAACCGCCTTGGTGCAGCGGAAGCGCTCGGCAAGCATGTGGATGAGGGCTGCGTCGATGTTGTCGATCGACGCCCGGTAATCTGCCAGGAGGGCGCGGGCGTCGGCCATGTCCTTTTCTTCGTTCATGGCGTCCTCACTTCTTCTTGCCAAGGCCGGGCAGCCCGCCACCGCCGAGGCCGGGAAGCCCGGGAAGTTTCATGCCGCCGGGCAAACCTGGCATGCCGCTGGGCAGGCCACCGCCGCCGGGAAGGCCTTTCATGCCGCCGCCTAGGCCGGCTGCCTGCGCCTGCTTCTGCAAGGCTTCGAGCTGCTTGGGATCCATCTTCGACAGGTCCGGCATGCCGCCGCCCATCATGCCACCCATACCGCCGGGCATCATGCCGCCGAGGCCCATCTTGGAGGCGAGGCCGCCCATCATGCCGCGCATCAGGCCGCCGCCTTTGCCCTTGCCGCCCATTGCCTTCATCATGTCGGCCATGCCGCGATGCATTTTGAGCAGCTTGTTGATTTCGGCCGCGTCGGTGCCGGAACCGGCAGCGATGCGCTTCTTGCGCGAATGCTTGAGCAAATCGGGATTGGCGCGCTCTGCCTTGGTCATCGACGAGATGATGGCGAGCTGGCGGCCGAACATCTTGTCGTCGAGACCGGCGGCGGCCATCTGGTCCTT
This sequence comes from Mesorhizobium sp. Primo-A, assembly GCF_003997175.1. Taxonomy (NCBI): domain Bacteria; kingdom Pseudomonadati; phylum Pseudomonadota; class Alphaproteobacteria; order Hyphomicrobiales; family Phyllobacteriaceae; genus Mesorhizobium; species Mesorhizobium sp. Primo-A. The sequence goes on along the minus strand of NZ_RZTG01000014.1, from coordinate 91,422 downwards.
CATCTTGCCCATGCCGGGCATCATGCCCATGATGCCGCCCATGCCGCCCATCTTCGACATCTGCTGAAGCTGGCCGGCGAGATCGTTCAGGTCGAACTTGCCCGACTGCATCTTCTTGGCCATCGCCGCCGCCTGTTCGGCGTCGATGTTCTCGGCGGCCTTTTCGACGAGCGAGACAATGTCGCCCATGCCGAGGATGCGGTCAGCGATGCGCTTGGGGTGGAATTCCTCCAGCCCGTCCATCTTTTCGCCGGTGCCGATCAGCTTGATCGGCTTGCCGGTGACGGCGCGCATCGAAAGGGCAGCACCGCCACGGCCGTCGCCGTCCATGCGGGTCAGCACGAGACCGGTGATGCCGACGCGCTCGTCGAAGCTCTTGGCCAGGTTGACGGCGTCCTGGCCGGTCAGCGAATCGGCGACCAGCAGGATTTCGTGCGGGCTCGATACCTTCTTGATGTCGGCCATCTCGACCATCAGCGGCTCGTCGATATGGGTGCGGCCGGCGGTGTCGAGGATGACGACGTCGTGGCCGCCGAGCTTGGCCGCCTGCACGGCGCGGCGCGCGATGTCGACCGGCGACTGGCCGTCGATGATCGGCAGCGTGGCGACCTTGACCTGTTCGCCGAGCTGGCGAAGCTGCTCCTGCGCGGCGGGGCGCCGCGTGTCGAGCGAGGCCATCAGGACCTTCTTGTTCTGACGCTCGGAAAGACGCTTGGCGATCTTGGCCGAAGTGGTCGTCTTGCCGGAACCCTGCAGGCCGACCATCATGATGACGACCGGCGCCGGGGCATTGAGATCGATGGCGACGCCTTCAGCGCCGAGCATGTCGACCAGTTCGTCATGAACGATCTTGACGACCATCTGGCCGGGCTTGATCGACTTGACCACGGCAGCGCCGACGGCCTTCTCGCGCACCTTGTCGGTGAAGGAGCGCACCACTTCCAGCGCCACGTCGGCTTCGAGCAGCGCACGGCGCACCTCGCGCAGCGCCGCCGAGACATCAGCCTCCGACAGCGCGCCGCGGCCGGTCAGGCCGTTCAGGATCGAACCAAGACGTTCCTGTAGCGATTCAAACATTCGTTTTCCTTTTCCCTGGCACCCGGATGGTGCCCGAGAGGTAATGCGTTCGCGCCCAGTGTCCAACCAAAAGTCCAAGCAAAAGCCAAAACCAAAAAGCACCCGGGGGCGCTCAGCGCTGCCGGGTGTTGGCCTCCAGGATCGATTTACAGCACTTCACCTCAAAGAGGTTTCGGCGTCCTGGTCGGCTTGCTCGGAGGGATACTCGTCGCGGAATTCGGGGCGTGTAGACAGGAAATCTGCGCAAGAGTCAAGACAAGGGCCGGGTAGCGTCATTCCCGGACCCGCATTCAGGCCGTGCTCGCGCGGTCCGGAAGCTCGGCGGCGACCTTGAGCGGCGAGCGCGGATGCAAAAGCAGCCCGATGGTCAGCAGGCTGCAGGCGATGCCGATGAAGGCGATGAGAACCGCATCCGACGTTGCCCAGCCCGGTCCCTCGAGCGGCCTGGCGTTGAACAGGGCGAAGGAATTGTAGCTTTCCTGATGCGAGATCAGCAGGAAGCCGGTCAGGTTGTTGCCGAGATGAGCACCCAGCGCGGCGCCGAGATTGCCTGTTGCGTAAACGACAAGCGTCAGCAGCAACGCGAAAGCGGCGATCGACGCCAGCACACAGGCGTTGATGGCTGGCGACGAACTCGCACTCCAATGCAGCGAGGTGAACAGCAGGGCCGGCAGCAGCGCCCAGATGAACGGGCTCTTGAACCGGCTGGCCAGCCCGCGCAGCAGGTAGCCGCGAAACAGCAACTCTTCCGACGAGGTCTGCAACAGAGTGAGCGCGGCGATCGGGATCGCAAACAGCAGCCAGGACGACAGGCTGATCGGGCCGCGCGCGATCTGCGGCTGCAAGAGATAGAGCAGGATTTCGGAGATCAACGAGGTGATCAGCACCGCGATCAGCCCCTTGAGGAAGCCGGACCATGAAACACGCCGGCTGTTGCCGAGCAGCGCCGACAGCTTCTCGCCATGCACCCAGCGCATCGCGACCCACAGGCCGATCCAGATGCCGGCGAACGAGACGAGCGCGGTGAGAATGCCGATGGGCGAGGCGAGGAAACCCTGCATGCCGGATGATGGGGCCGCCTGCCGGGCGAAGAAGGCATAGGTGCCGCCGACCAGCACGGCCACGGTGGTTGCTGCCCAAAAAAGGACGACGATCCCCGTTCCGAGCAACAGGCGCGGCAAGGTCGTCCTGGCGTTCGGCGAATGCCTGTAGCGCTCGAAGGCGGCCGGATCGATGGTCACGCGGGCTCCTTTGCCAAAGTCATCGCCTATTGACTAACCGACCGCCGGAAAAATCGGAAGTCTTCCGCAAAGGACAATGCTCAGAGCAGCGTCGGCGCACAAGAGGCGACGCTGCGGTGCCGCCTGCCGGCGGCCGCTGCTGTGGCAGCGGCCGCTTATGTCAATTGTCGTCAGCGCACGACGTACATGATGCGCCGGGTCTGCGGATCGATCAGCGCCCGCTGGCCGTTCACATAGACATAGCGGTAATTGTAGTCTGGAATCTCGCGCAGCTCGACGGTGTCGGGCAGGGTCGCGCCGGTGACCACTTCGCCATCGAGATAGATGGGATCGAGGCGGTGCGTGTCGACATAGGTGCGGACTTCAGCCGGGGGCGGCGGGAAGTCATCGACGACCGGATCGCTGGCGATGATCGCGCCGGTATAATCGGTCGAGTAGTTGCCGATGTCCTCCGGCGGCGAGACGACAGCAACGCTGGCGCGCCGTTGCGTCAGCACCACCCGGCTGCCGCCTATATCGGCCGTCACATAGTCGGAATAGACCCAGCCCTGGCCGCCGGCCTCGGCTATGGTGCACCATTTGCTGTTTTCGATGCAGCCATTGAGCGTTGCCGACTGACCGGCGGCGAGCACGCCGATGACAGGGTATTGCGGGCCGGGTCCGGCGCGAACGTTAAGATCGGTGACGGCTGAGACGGCGGTGTCGGCAAACGCGGCGCCCGACATCACGGTCAGCATTCCGGCGACCGCCGGAAACAACAGGGATTTCATGGTTTCTCTCCGTTTTCATGGTCCCTCGCCAGCGAAAACGGGGCAGCAGCTCATGCGTTCCCGCTAAAGCGCCTGTGCCAACTCACGATTTGTTCCCTGTTCTCCAGGCAAATCGGTCAGAAGTTCGTGAACGAAGTCCAATTTCCGCGCCGTGACGTCCGAAATGACAAAGGGATAGAGGTCCGGCAGGCCCATGCAGCGGTTGATCGAATTGGAGGCTTCCGACAGCACCAGCCAGCGGGCCAGGATCTTTTCGAAAGACTCGGGCGCGGTCGGCGGCTCCGAGGGTGCGGCCTGCAATTCGCCGCCTGTGTCGCCGCGCGGCAAGTCGTTGGCCTCCACCGTCTCCAGCCGGCCGAGCGGAAAGTTCAGTGCGTGCACCATTTCCAGCGTGTCGGTGATGTGCAGGTGGTGAGCCCAGGTCTCGGCCCAGTCCTCCCATGGATGCGAGGTCGCATAGGCCGAGATGTGGCCTTGCTGCCAGTCGGGCGGCGCACCATTGGCATAATAGGCCTTCAGCGCCTGTTCGTAATCGGCGCGGTCATCGCCGAACAGTGCGCGGAAAGCTTCGAGCCGGTGCGGATCGTCGCGGATCAGGCGGTCCCAATAATAGTGCCCAAGCTCATGACGGAAATGACCGAGCAAGGTGCGGTAGTTCTCGCCCATCTCGACGCGGCGCTTTTCGCGCTCGGCCGAATCCGCCTCGGCGACGTTGAGCGTGATCAGGCCATTGTCGTGGCCGGTCAGGATCCGCTCGCCGCCGGGGCCGCCGCCGATCGGATCGGCGAGGAAGTCGAAGGCCAGCCCGATCTCGTCGGCGGGGTTCTGCTTGGGCGCCACCGGCAGCCCGAAGGCCAGCAGCGAATAGATGGCGCGCTTCTTCGCCGCTTCGACACGGATCCAGCGGCGGCGGTTGCCGTCGACGGAGAGATCCGGGATCAACTGGTTGAGCGCACAGGCGCGGCAAAAGGCGTGTCCGGGCTCGGCCATCCAGTTGCAGGCGCATTCATCGGCGTTGGTGCACTGGAAGATGCCGTCGGCGCTCGCCAGCGCGAAACAGGCGTGCTCGGGATCGTAGAGCACGGGGTTCCCGCAGTTCAGGCACTGGGCGTTCTCGAAATAGATGCGATGGCCGCAATGGGGGCAGTCGAAGAGTTTCATGTCGGTCTCAATTCACCGGAGGTGACATAGATGTTCACGGCGGCCCGTGCCCAACGCGAACAGCCGCGCGGCGTTCCACATTTTCCTGAAGCTATTTGGCCGCAAGCTGGGCGACAACCTGTCTTGCCACCGCTTCGCCCGACAGCCGTGCGCCGCCGCAGGTCTGCATCAGCGGGCCGGCCAAGTGCTCGCCGGCGAAGAAGATCTTGTCGGCCACCGGCTGCATGAGCGCGGCGCGCGCCAGTGAACGGCCAGGGCGGGCGGCGACGTAGGCGCCGCGCACGAAGCGCTCGCCGCCCCAATTGGTCATCATGGCGCGTCCGACATGCTTGCGCGTATCGCCACCGAAGATGCCGCACAGCCGGTCGACGACGAAGTCGATGCCGGCCGCCTCGCCGGCCGCCGACATTTCCCAGGCGAAATCGCCGCCGACGAACCCGACCATCAGGTCAAGGTCGAACGGGAAGCACAGGAAATAGATGTCGTGCCTGGCCATCCGTTCGATCAGCAGGTCGTCGAAAGGCTGCAGCCCGAGCCTTGTGCCCGATATTTCGACCGGCAATTTGGTCAGCATGCCCATCGGCAGGTCGAAGAAGGCGCCAAAATGGGTGTCGGGCAGGGCCGGCGAGAACGCGATCTCCTCGAAGGCGAGCACCGCCGGCGAAGCGGTCACGATCACCGCTTTGGCGCGGACGGTGCCGCGATCGGTGACGCAGGCGACGCCGGGCACGTCCCACAGGATCTTACGCACCGGCGTCGACAGTTCGACCGGCACGCCGGCGCCGAAACGCGCCACCAGCGCGCCAAGGCCCTCCTTGCTGAAGTAGTTCGGGTCGAGATCGGCGGCGGCTTGGAAGTCCAGGATCGAGATTTCGTCCTCGTCGGCGCCGAAATCCATCGGCCCGGCGAAGGTGGCGGCGGCGCGCGGCGCATGGCCTTTTGCCAACAGCGCCGAAAGACGATCGTCATCTCCGTCCTTCACTTCATGCCTGGCCAGCAGTTCGAACAGCTTTGCGTCGGCGGCCTTCATGTCGGCTTCTTCCGCTTCGCTCGCCTTGCGCTCGCGGTAGTAGAGATGATCGACATTCATGTCGTGATGATGCAACGTCCAGCCTGCCACTTGCGCTTCGGGAAAATAGGGATTGCGGTCGGCGGCATGCAGCCAGGCGCAGCCGATGTCGAAAGGCACGCCGAAATGCTGGTCGCTGGTCCAGGCTCGCCCGCCGATTCGGTCCATCGCTTCGAGCAGCGTGAAGGAAAGCCCCGCCGCCTGCAGGGTTTTGGCAGCGGCAAGACCCGCCGAGCCGGCGCCGATGATGACGACATCAACGTCTTGCATGCAGCCCCCTTGCCACAATAATCACTTGATCCTAGGCAAATTCCACGGCATTCGCCAGCATTGCAGCGGTGACAGTGACAAGTGCGCGTTTCGCTGGCAAGTTCGCAATTGGGACGTGATTCAGGCAACCAGGAGATCAACATGGCAATTCTTGCCAAGGGAAAGATGTTTGCAGCGGCCGCGATGGCGGTGCTTGCGCTGGCGACGGGCGCACAGGCAGCGGCCAGCTGCGGCAAGACCGGCGCCGGCTTCGAGGCCTGGAAGCAGGACTTTGCCGCGCAGGCCAGGTCGGAAGGTGTGGGCGCCAAGGGGCTGGCCGCTCTGGCCGGGGCGAACTACGCGACAAAGACCATCTCCGTCGACCGCGGCATTCACAAGGCCTTCAGCGGCTCGGTGGACGATTTCATGCGGCGGCGCGGCGGCGCGGCGATTATCTCCAAGGGCCGGTCGCTGAAAAAGTCGAATGCGGCGCTGTTCTCCAAGATCGAAGCGAATTACGGCGTGTCGCCGGGCGTGTTGCTGGCCATCTGGGGTATGGAAACCGGCTTCGGTTCGGCCATGGGCAACCAGAACACCGTCTCTGCGATTTTGACGCTTGCCTATGATTGCCGCCGCCCGGGGTTCTTCTACCCGCATGCGATCGCCGCCCTGAAGCTGGTCGATCGCGGGGCGTTGACAGCCTCGTCGGTCGGGGCCGCGCATGGCGAGATCGGACACACGCAGTTCCTGCCAGGAAACGTCCTGAAATATGGCGTCGGCGGCGGAAACCTGCGCGACAAGGGCACGGCGCTGGCTTCCACTGCCAACTTCCTCAAGGGCCATGGCTGGCGGGCAGGTGCGAGCGCGAGTGCGAATATGGGCGCGATTGCCGGCTGGAATTCCGCGAGCGTCTATCAGCAGGCCATCGCCCGCATTGCCACGGCGATCGACGGCGATTGACGGAACATGCACCGGGCAGAAGGCCCCGGCCATTTTTGACTTGATCGAAAACCCGGCGTGAATGCCGGGTTTTTATTTGATTTCGAGCGTGTAGGAGCAGCCGGCCAGGGTCTTGCCGGGATGGGACTCGACGGTCGAGACGTTGAGCTTGACGTCGGTGGAGAAGGTCAATCCTTCCGACTCTTCGGTGCTTTGGACAACGACCTTTTCGCCAAGGAATTTTTGCGGCGTGGAAAACACGGCCATGACGTCGAGTTCTTTTGCAAGCTCCGGCGCGGCAACGCCGTCGAGCACGGCCATCGGCCCCGCAGCGGTAAACACGATCGATCCTGTCTCGCGGTTGAACACGCGGATTTTGGCCGGCAGTTCGTATTGGCTGAGAAACGGATTGGCGGAGGCAACCTCCTTCCAGCCAAGCGTTTCAACGGCACCCGGTGCGCTGGACAGCCACAGGGCAAAGTCGTTGTAAGTCGGAACGTCCGCCCTGCACTCGATCAGCGCGGGAAGGTCAAGAGAGGCGGGGTCGAACTCCTGGCCGGCGGCCGGCGTCGCCAGAACAACCAGCGGCGCCAGGCAGCGACCGAAACCGCGCATCCGCCCTACTTGGCGCGGTTGCGCGCTGCCAGCGTTCTCAGCCGCAGTGCATTGAGGCGGATGAAGCCGGCGGCGTCCTTCTGGTCATAGGCGCCACGGTCATCCTCGAAAGTGACCAGCGCATCGGAGTAAAGCGTCTTCTTCGACTTGCGGCCGGTGACCATGACGTTGCCCTTGTAGAGCTTGAGCCGCACCGTGCCCTCGACGTCTTCCTGGCTCTTGTCGATCATCGCCTGCAGCATCAGCCGTTCGGGCGCAAACCAGAAGCCGTTATAGATCAGCTCGGCGTAACGCGGCATGAACTCGTCCTTGAGGTGGGCCGCACCTCGGTCGAGCGTGATCGATTCGATGGCCCGGTGGGCGGCGATCAGGATGGTGCCGCCTGGCGTTTCGTAGACGCCGCGCGACTTCATGCCGACGAAGCGGTTCTCGACCAGGTCGAGCCGGCCGATGCCATTGTCGCGGCCGAGATCGTTGAGCGCCGCCAGCATGGTTGCCGGCGACAGCTTCTTGCCGTTGAGCGCGATCGGGTCGCCCTTCAGGAACTCGATCTCGATCTCGGTGACCTTGTCGGGCGCATCCATCGGCGAAACGGTGCGCTGGTGGACGAATTCCGGCGGCTCGCTCCATGGATCTTCCAGAACCTTGCCCTCGGAAGAGGAGTGCAGCAGGTTGGCGTCGACCGAGAACGGCGCCTCGCCCTTCTTGTCCTTCGGCACGGGGATCTGGTGCTGTTCGGCAAAGTTCATCAGGTCGGTGCGCGACTTGAACGACCAGTCGCGCCACGGCGCGATGACCTTGATGTCGGGGTTCAGTGCGTAAGCCGAGAGCTCGAAGCGAACCTGATCGTTGCCCTTGCCGGTGGCGCCATGCGCGATCGCATCGGCGCCGGTTTCCCGGGCTATATCGACCAGATGCTTGGAGATCAGCGGCCGGGCGATCGAGGTGCCGAGCAGATAGGTGCCTTCATAGACGGTGTTGGCGCGGAACATCGGGAAGACGAAGTCGGCGACGAATTCCTCGCGCACATCGACGATACGGATGTCCTTGATGCCCATCATCTCGGCCTTGCGGCGCGCCGGTTCCAGCTCTTCACCCTGACCGAGATCGGCGGTGAAGGTGATGACCTCGGCGCCGAACTCGGTCTGCAGCCATTTCAGGATGATGGATGTGTCGAGACCGCCGGAATAGGAGAGCACGACTTTCTTGATGTCTTTGGTTTTGGACATTTTTACCCCGTCGGTGGCGGACGCCCCAGCCTGGGCGTCACAGATTGTCGCAGCGCCTTTTAGCAGGAACGGCAGAGCGAGCAAGCACGCGTGCATGCATGGCTTCTGGTCCAGCGCATGGCGGGAGCGCGATGCCTGGGCCGTGGCGTTTTGGCGGGACCGTGCCATGGCGCCCCGCATCGCAGCACTAAGAAGATGCAGTTCAGCACGGAGCGCGGTCTATCCGCGCGACGGGGCCGACCGCGAGCGGTTGGTCAGCAACGCCGACCTTGCCATGTACCGGGCGAAGAACGACGTGACGCGAGCCGTCTGCTTCTACGAATCCGCCATGGACGAGACGGCGCGGGCGCGCCGCGCCTTGGCCACCGACCTTCGCCAGGCGATCGACCGCGGCGAGCTTTCGCTTCACTATCAGGTGCAGACCTCGGTCCCGACCGGCGCCACCTGCGGCTACGAAGCGCTGCTGCGCTGGACCCATCCCGTGCATGGCATGATCCCGCCCGCCGAATTCATCCCGATTGCCGAAGAGAACGGCTCGATCATGGCGATCGGCGAATGGGTGCTGCGGACCGCGTGCCGGCAGGCGGCCTCGTGGGGCAATGGCCACAAGATCGCGGTCAATTTGTCGCCGGTGCAGTTCGCCCATGCCGATCTCGCCAAGCTCGTCCATCAGATCCTGATCGAGACCGGGCTGTCGCCGAAACGGCTGGAGCTGGAGTTGACCGAATCGACGATCGTCGCCGACAAGGTGCGCACGCTGCATGTCCTGCGCCAGGTCAAGGCGCTTGGGGTGACGATCGCGATCGACGATTTCGGCACCGGCTATTCATCGCTCGATACGCTGCGCTCGTTTCCCTTCGACAAGATCAAGCTCGACCGCTCATTCATGGCCGATGTCGAGCGAAGCCCGCAGGCCAAGGCCATCATCCGGGCGGTGCTGACGCTGGGCCGCAGCCTCGACATTCCGGTGCTCGCCGAAGGCGTCGAGACACATGTCCAGCTCACCATCCTGCAGGTCGAAGGCTGCAATGAGGCGCAAGGCTATTTTCTCGGCCGGCCCAAGCCGATCGACCAGATCACCGGGGACACCGATGTCCGCAACGATCGACTCTTCGCGGAGGAGCCAGCGAGGATACGGCTGAGCAGGCAGGCATAGGACTGCCGCGGCCGGCGCCCAGCGAATGCCGTGCAGACGCCTGCTGGATCGAGATCGGATCGCTGCTGTGTCTGGCGTCGACATGGCGCATCCTGTATAGGCCTCCCAATTCCCCGGGGCCGCTCATGTCGTTCATTCCAGACACCACCACGCTGATCCAGTTCGCCATCGCCACGGTCATCCTGGCGATCACGCCGGGGCCGGACATGACCCTGTTCGTCTCGCGCACGCTGAGCCAGGGCCGTGCCACCGGCTTTGCCTCGATGGCCGGCGCGCTGTGCGGCACGCTGATCCACACCACGCTGGTGGTGGTCGGCGTCTCGGCGCTGATCGTCGCCTCGCCGATGGCATTCTTCGTGCTGAAGATCTTCGGCGCCGGCTATCTCGTCTTCCTGGCCTGGCAGGCAATCACCAGGGGCTCGGCCTTTTCGCCGGAGAAGAAGACGGGACCCGAGATTTCGCTGTTGCGCAGCTGGGCGGCGGGCCTCGGCGTCAATCTGCTCAACCCGAAGATCATCCTGTTCTTCATGACCTTCCTGCCGCAGTTCGTCTCCGCACATGATCCGAACGCACCGGGAAAGCTGTTTTTCCTGGGCACGATGTTCATCGTGCTGTCGGTCCCGGTGACGGTGCCGATGGTGCTGGCGGCGGAAAAGTTTTCGGCGGCGATGAAGGCAAGCCCGCGCGTTACGCGGGTGGTCGACTATCTGTTTGCCGGCGTGTTCTCCGCCTTCGCCCTCAAGATCCTGACGGCCCAGGCGAAGTAGGCGCCGTCATCCTGTCCGGCCATCCTCTTTTGATTCTGGTTCGCCTTGCCACCAGCTTGCGGCCCAGCGCCCGGCGCTGAGCCAGTAAAAGATACCACCGACCATGCCGCTGCCGATCACGGCCATGATGGCGCTGGTGTCCCTGACGGCGAAGGCGGTGTCACCGCTGTGGTCGGCAAGCCCGAGGAAAACACCGGCAACCACCGCGCCCGCCAGCGCATAGAACAGCCAGTCGCGCCGGCCCAGGATTTCGGCAAGCAGGATGACGACAGAGGCCGGCATCAGGGCGAAATAGGCGACGAACAGGGCGGCGAAGGGAATTGAAAAATACAGGGAAGCCGTCGCCGTCGGATGCGCATGCTCCGGCGTGTAGCCGAGCGATGCCAGGAACAGGATGTTGAGGAAGGCGCTCGCCGCCAGCGAGGCGACGGCATAGCCGAACAGGATGACGGTGAAACGGATGAGGTAGCCGACGAGACGCGCCATCAATCCCGGCCCAGATTCCGGCCCGTGCCGGACCTGCGTCCAGCCAGAAGCCAGTAGATCCAACCGGCGGCGATGCCGGCGGTGGCGAGAAAACCCAGAAAGCCCGGATTGAAGACAAAGCTGCTGGCCGAGCGCGGCATGGATACGCCAAAGGCAATGGACGTGATCGCACCAGTGGCGGCGAAGTAGAACCATCCTCGAAGTGAGAACCGTTCGGCGACAAAGAGCGCCGGGCCGACGATCAACAGCGCGCCGATCATTACGGTCAACACGGCGAGCGGGAACGAGCCAAGCCAGTCGAAGGCGAAAATGATCGACCAGTTGCCGTCTTCGATGCCTTCCAGAAGAGCGATCAGCAGCACCGGCACCAGGATCGAGGTCAGCACGGCGGCGATATAGCCGACCGCCATGATGGCGAGGCGTCTTAGGCAGGCGAAGGGGCGGTTCACGCCTCGCCGTGCCCCGCTATCATCATCGCTTCCAGAGCCAGCCGGTCGACCTTGCGCATGCGCTCGGAGTCGGATTTGAGCTGGCCGCAGGCGGCGAGGATGTCGCGGCCGCGCGGCGTGCGGATCGGCGAGGCATAGCCGGCATTGTTGATGTAGTCGGCGAATTTCTCGATCGTTTCCCAGTCCGAGCACTGGTAATTGGTGCCCGGCCACGGGTTGAACGGGATCAGGTTGATCTTGGCCGGAATGCCCTTGAGCAGCTTGATCAGTCCCTTGGCGTCCTCGATGGAATCGTTGACGTCCTTCAGCATCACATATTCGAAGGTGATGCGCTTGGCGTTCGACAGGCCGGGATAGGCGCGGCAGGCGGCGATCAGTTCCTTCAGCGGATACTTCTTGTTGATCGGCACAAGCAAGTCGCGCAGATCGTCATTGGTGGCATGCAGCGAGATTGCCAGCATGACGCCGATTTCCTCGCCGGTGCGGAAGATTTCCGGCACGACGCCGGAGGTCGACAGCGTGATGCGCCGCTTCGACAGGGACAGGCCGTCACCGTCGGAAGCGATCAGCAGCGCCTTCTTCACCGCTTCGAAATTGTAAAGCGGCTCGCCCATGCCCATCATGACGATATTGGACACTTTGCGGCCTTCGGCCGGCACGATGGCGCCGTCGGGCGTGTCGCGGTCAGGGAAATCGCCGAGCCGGTCGCGGGCGGTGAGCAGCTGGGCGAGGATCTCCTCGGCCGTCAGATTGCGCACCAGCTTCTGCGTGCCGGTGTGGCAGAACGAGCAGGTCAGCGTGCAGCCCACCTGCGAGGAGATGCACAGCGTGCCGCGACCCTCTTCGGGAATGTAGACGGTTTCGATCTCGACAGGCCGGCCGGCGCCGCGCGGCGGAAAGCGGAACAGCCACTTTCGCGTGCCGTCGGCGGAAATCTGCTCCTCGACGATCTCGGGCCTGGCGACGGTGAAATGCTTGTCGAGCTCAGCACGCAGATCCTTGGAGATGTTGAACATGCCGGCGAAATCGGAGACGCCGCGCACATACATCCAGTGCCACAGCTGCTGGGCGCGCATTGTCGCCTGGCGCTCGGGCACAGCGCCTGATGCAACCAGAGTCTCGGCGAGTTCGATCCGCGTCAGGCCGATCAGCGACTGCTTTTCGGGCTGTGCCGAGCGGGCACGCAACGCGTCGCGGGCGCTGTCAGTGGTGAGATCGAATGAAAGGGTCATGGTTGCACTGATATAAGCGGTTTGCGGCCGATTTCACGCATCGTGCCGGAAAGGAAGCGCGGCGCATAGCACAGGTTGAGGGCAGAGTCATGCTCAGCTAGCTTTACGATCTACGATCGCCTTGGAACGACGTCGGCACCGCCCCTCGTCATGGCGGGCATTTTTCTCCCGATAATGCCTGTCTTGCGGCGGCAGCGCGTTTGGCTGATGGCTTCCCCCACTCCGTCGAGCGTAGCTCGACGGAGTGGGGGTCGACCTTTCACCGAAGCGATGCTTCCGCCTGGCACTCAGGCGAGCGCCAACGACAGGTTTTTCCGGCGCTAGTTTAATAGACTGCCCAGCTGTGTTAGGCCGAAACATTCCCCGCTCGAGGACAGACATGGCCGGCACATCGCGAAAATATCCCATGCTGCGGCGTTCGCGCGCGATGTGGGGCTCACGGCGGGTCTGGCAGCCGCGCCTGGTGTTCTGGGCCGGCGCGCTTGGCATCGGTGTGATCAGCGTGCTGTTCGCGGTGCTGGCCGACAGGGCGCAGGAACTGTTTCAACTGATGACAGGAGATGCAGGCGGCTGGCGTTTCTATCTGCCGCTTGCCATTACGCCGTTGGGTTTCGTGCTGTGCGCCTGGCTTGCCCACACCTTCTTTCCCGGTTCGCAAGGCAGCGGCATTCCGCAGGCGATCGCCGCCCGCCATCTGCGTGACGACGAGGACCGCAGCCACATCCTGTCCCTCAAACTGGTGGCCGGCAAAATCATGCTCACCATCGTCGGCCTGTTCTGCGGCGCCTCGATCGGCCGCGAGGGTCCGACGGTGCAAGTCGGCGCGTCGCTGATGCTGCAGGCGGCACGCTGGGGCGGCATGGTGCAGGCCCGGGGTCTGATCCTGGCCGGGTCGGCCGCCGGGATTGCCGCCGCCTTCAACACGCCGCTGGCCGGCATCGTCTTCGCCATCGAGGAGATGGGCCGCACCTATGAGGCGCGAACCAACGGGCTGGTGCTGACGGCGGTGATCCTGGCCGGTCTCGCTTCGCTCGGGCTGCTCGGCAACTACACCTATTTTGGCGTCGCCAGGGACACCATCTCGTTTGCCGCCGAGTGGCCGCTGGTGATTGCCTGCGGCGTCATCGGCGGCGGGTTCGGCGCGCTGTTCTCGCTGCTGGCGTTGAAGGCGACGCGGCGGATCCGGCGCTGGAACACTGGGCAGCCTTTGCGGCGCGCCCTGATCGTGGCCGCAATCTGCGGGCTTGCGGTGGCGGTGATCGGCATTGCCTCGGGCGGGCTGACCTTCGGCACCGGTTACGTGCAGGCGCGGGGCGCCGTCGAAGGCACGCCGCTGCCGTGGTTCTTCTTCGCCGAAAAGTTCCTGGCGGGATTGCTGTCGATGATCTCGGGCATTCCGGGCGGTATCTTCGCGCCCTCGCTGGCTGTCGGCGCCGGCATCGGCAGTTCGCTCGGCCTCCTCTTTGGCGCGAGCACTGGGGTGGCGGCACTGCTCGGCATGGCCGGCTATTTCGCCGGTGTGGTGCAAGCGCCGATGACGGCCTTCGTCATCATCCTGGAGATGACCGGCAATCACGACAATGTCATCGCGCTGATGCTGGCCTCGATGCTGGGCTACGGCACGGCGCGCATGATCTCGCACGAGCCGCTCTATCACGCGCTATCGCGTGTCTTCATCGCCGAGGCGATCCGGCGCCGCCGGGCGGAGGCCGGGCCGGGGCAAGTATGAAAGAAAAAAGGCCGGACTTCGCGGCCCGGCCTTTCCCTCAAAAAAGTAGCTTTGCCTATTTACACTTGGCGATCGATGTCAGCGCCGCCGAAATGCCCTTCAGAGAGAAGACATAGGAGGTGGGATTGCCGCGGCCGGACTTCGCCGTCACCTTCATGTCGGTGCCGGTCTTCATGGCGGCGATCAGTACCGGCTCCTCGGCGGCATTCTCGACCCAGGCCGATTTGCCGCGCGTGAACATCGAAAACGTCTTCTTGTCGATGGTCACGGTGGCCTTGGAGCCTTCCTGGAAATTGTAGCCGGCAATGAATTGCGGCTCGTAGGACACTTGCTGGCCGGGCCGCTGGCTGACGAAGAAGAACATATCGCCATGGTCGAGCGTGGGCGGCTGCTTGTCGGTCGGCACGGTCAGGACATAGCAGACCTTGCCGCCCGATGCCTGGTAGCTGTAGGTGCCCCAGGCATTGTGCTGGCCGATCTTGGTCGCCGACTGCGCCAGTGCCGGCGCTGCCACGGCCACCAGGGCCAGACTCGAAACTATCGCAATCAATCCGCGCATCGCTTTTCCCGTATTCCAAATGGTGCGGAGGCAGGCCGGCTTGGCGTCCTGCCCGTCGCTTCATTTTGATTTAATCTGGGTTACCAAACGGTGAATTTCCGAAGAGAAAAGGACCCTCACCCCGAGGAAACCGCCACCATACCCGCGCCGCCGCCCTGCGAGCGGGTGGCGCGACATCCCTTTGGCGACTTGAAGGCCACGAAAGCGGCAAGAGTTTGACTTTTTACGCTGTCGCCGAAAGCCGGCTTCAACGGCGTTCCGCGCGCGTGTTCAGCCCTTCTCGGCCATGGCGTCCCTGGCGGCCTGCCGGTGCGCAGTGGTGATGTGGGCACTGACGGCGGTGATCGCGGCGGTGAGCACAGCGATGTCGTCGGTGAAGCCAAGCCCGAAGACGAAGTCGGGGATGACATCCACCGGCAGCACGAAATAGCCGAGCGCGGCCAGCAGAATGCCCTTGGCGCGCAGCGGCGTGTTCTTGTCCATGGCGCAATAATAGGCGGCCACGACCTCTTCCATGAAGGGGATCTGCCGCGCGGCCTTCTTGGCTGTGCGCCAGAATTTCTCGCGCACTTCGCTCTCGTCTGACGGCTTGCCGCCAAAGCCGAAGAAATCAAAACCGGATTGTTGCGCCATCAGTCTCTCCTTGCGGGGCTCATGCGCATCCGGCGCCTGCCCCGCGGGGGAAAATGTGGTGAAACCCGACCCCCGCTACAAGATGCCGGTGCCGATTTGGGCCTGCCGAGGCGATACCAGGCCTCAGGCGCCGGCAAAACGGTTCATTTTCGTGGCCAGATCGATATCGAGCGCAGTGACGCCGCCGGCGTCGTGGGTGTTCAGCGTCACGTCGACGGTCTTGTAGACATTCGACCAGTCGGGATGATGATCCATCGCCTCGGCGGCAAGCGCGACGCGGGTCATGAAGGCGAAAGCCTCGGAGAAATTCGCGAAGGTGAATGTGCGCTTGATGGAGGCGCCGTCTTCCGCCAGCGCCCAGCCGTCGAGGCCCGTCAATGCGGCTTCAGCGGCTTGCCTGCCCAGTTTCTCTCTCGCCATGTCCCTATCCTGTGCTATTCGAAAACGACCCTCACCATAGCGACGGATCGATGAGCGCGAAGCCTATAAATTCCATTCTCTTCGTCTGCCTCGGCAACATCTGCCGGTCGCCGCTGGCGGAAGGTGTCTTCCGCGCCGTTTGGGCCGAGCGCGGGTCGGCCCGGGATATCCTGCTCGATTCGGCGGGAACCAGTGACTGGGAGGCCGGCTCTGCCCCCGATCGACGCGCGATCGCGGTCGCCATGCGGCACGGCGTCGACATTTCCGGGCAGAGGGCGCGCAAGGTCACGCCGCAGGACCTCCACCGTTTCGACCTGATCCTTGGCATGGACCGGTCGAATGTCGCTGACCTGAAGGCGCTGGCGCCGGCGGCCGTGCAGGACCGTATCCATCTGTTCCTGGAATTCGCGCAGGGAAAGGCACGCGACGTGCCGGATCCTTATCATGACGAGGCAGAAGCCTTCGCTTCCGCCTATCGCATGATCCGCGAGGCGTCGGAGGCGCTGGCGACAAGGCTGGAGGCGCGGGCGTCCGTGCCTGACAGCGGCCAGGCTTCCTCGACGATGTAGGGTCCGCCGCCGACCGAATCGCGCGACGACATCAAAACGAAACGGCCGATGCGGAACGGCAGCGTCGAGAAATTGCCGCGCGCCGACAGATATTGGGCAACGTCCAGCGGGGTCGAATTGCGCAAGCGCGCCAGCGTCACATGCGGCATGAATTTGCGCGGGTCGGCCGGGATGCCGAGCCGCTGGCAGATGCGGTCGACCTCACCTTGAAGGGCGGCCAGATCGGGCGAGGCGGAAGCGCCCGCCCATACCGCATGCGGCTTCTTCTGGCCGAAAGCGCCGACGCCGGTCAGCGCCAGCGAGAAAGAAGGGCGGTGGACGCGGTCGAGCGCGTTGGCGATCTCGTCGGCGACATGGCCGGGAACATCGCCGATGAAGCGCAGCGTCAGATGGTAGTTTTCGACGTCGATCCAGCGAGCTCCCGGCAAGCCGCCCCGCAGCAGGGACAGCGAAAGGGCAGCGTCACGCGGAATTTCGAGGGCGGTGAAAAGACGCGGCATGAAGAGCCTCCCTTCCTCGAATCGAACTGTCACCCATAGCGAATCATCGATAGTCAAACGGAGCAAGAGGTTTGTTGGCCACAGTCCCTGTTAAAAGCTCGCCGGGCGGAAACAGTTCCAACCCGCTAGGAATCGCCCGGCACCGCCGCGATCACCTTCTCGACCGCGGGCAGGATGCGTTCGACCATCTGGTCGACGCCTCGTGCGCTCGGATGCAGGCCGTCCTCGAGCTGCATGCCGGGCTGGCCGGCGACGCCGTCGAGAAAGAACGGGTAGAGCGCGACGTCGTATTTCTTCGCCAGGTCCGGGAAAATGGCGTCGAAGGCGCTCTGGTAGTCGGGACCGAGATTGGGTGCGGCGCGCATGCCGGCCAGAAGCACGGCAATCTTGCGCTGCTTCAGCTTGCTCAGCATCTCGTCGAGGTTCTTTTTGGTGATGTCGGGCGAGACGCCGCGCAGCATGTCGTTGGCGCCGAGTTCGAGGATGACCAGCTGCGTGCCGTCCGGCACCGACCAGTCAAGCCGCGCCAGGCCGCCGCTCGTCGTGTCGCCGGAGACGCCGGCATTGGCGACGGTCACGTCGTGGCCTTTGGCGCCAAGCGCTGCCTGCAGCCTGTCGGTAAAGCCCTGGTCGGGTCCAAGGCCATAGCCCGCCATCAGGCTGTCACCGAAGCCGACGATCTTGAACGGCTCGGCACGCGCCGACGACATGACGCCGCAAATGGCGAGGAAAACCACGAAGCCTGCGGCAATACTGCGTTTGAAAGACATGCGGCAGGCCCCATATGAGCTAGGAATTCTCCAGTCGACGGCTTCCGGCAAGCAGAGCCTTCATTCCCAGATATAGGACGATTTCATTTTGACAGAAGCCGTCATCGCGCTGAAAGACGTGTCCCTGACCCTTGGCGAGGGCGCTTCATCGGTCCATGTGCTGAAGGGGGTGAGCCTCGACGTGGCGACCGGCGAGGCGACCGGCATCGTCGGACCTTCGGGTTCCGGCAAGTCGACCTTGCTGATGGTCCTGGCAGGCCTGGAAAGGGTCGATTCGGGTACGGTCCGAATCGCCGGCGAGCTGCTCAACGGCAAAAGCGAGGACCAGATTGCTTCGTTTCGTGGCCGAAACATTGGCATCGTGTTCCAGTCCTTCCATCTCATTCCCAACATGACGGCGCTCGAAAATGTCGCGGTGCCGCTGGAACTGGCCGGCCATTCCGATCCGTTCGCGGTGGCGGCGCGCGAGCTGGCGGCGGTTGGCCTCAGCGACCGCGTCACCCACTATCCCGGCGAATTGTCGGGCGGCGAGCAGCAGCGCGTGGCGATCGCCCGCGCATTGGCGCCGTCGCCGCGCATCCTGATCGCCGACGAGCCGACCGGCAATCTGGACCAGGCGACCGGGCGGCAGGTCGCCGACCTCCTGTT
Organism: Mesorhizobium sp. Primo-A; assembly: GCF_003997175.1. Lineage (NCBI taxonomy): Bacteria > Pseudomonadati > Pseudomonadota > Alphaproteobacteria > Hyphomicrobiales > Phyllobacteriaceae > Mesorhizobium > Mesorhizobium sp. Primo-A. Next base: position 73,154 of record NZ_RZTG01000014.1, on the reverse strand, counting down.
TGCGAAGGCGGCCGAGCGCGGCATGACGCTGGTGCTGGTGACGCATGATCCGGCGCTCGCGGCACGCTGTTCGCGCCAGGTTTCGATGCACTCGGGCCGGATCGAGGCACCGGCGCCGGTCAAGGTGACGGCCTGATGCCGCTGTCCCGGACGTTGAGGCTCGCTGTCCGCTTCTCGCTGCGCGAGATGCGCGGCGGCCTGTCCGGTTTCCTGATCTTCCTCGCCTGCATCGCGCTCGGCGTCGCGGCCATCGGCGGCGTCAACTCGGTGGCGCGTTCGATCACCGCCGGTGTCGCCAATCAGGGCCAGACGCTGCTTGGCGGCGATCTTCGCTTCCAGATCAACCAGCGTGACGCCAGTCAGGCGGAGCGCAGCTTCCTTGACGGGCTCGGCACGGTTTCGCGGACCGCCAGCATGCGTTCGATGGCGCGTCTCGCCGACGGATCCGACCAGGCGCTGGTCGAGGCCAAGGCGGTCGACCATGTCTATCCGCTCTATGGCACGCTGGAGACCGAGCCGGCGCTGTCGAAACAGGAACTGTTCGGCGAAGAGTTCGGCGTCTTCGGTGCGGCAGCGCCCGATCTTCTGTTCGAGCGGTTGCACGTCAAGCTTGGCGACCGGCTGAAGCTCGGCACCGCTACTTTCGAACTGCGCGCCAAGCTGGTCGCCGAACCGGATGCCGTGTCCGACGGCTTCGGCTTCGCGCCGAGGCTGATGATCTCGACCGAAGGGTTGGCGGCCACTGGACTGATCCAGCCGGGCAGCCTGGTCGAGAATGCCTACAAAATCCGGCTGCCGGCGGACGCCGACGAGGCAAGGCTCAAGGCCATCCAGGATCAGGCCGCCACGGATTTTCCGGAAGCCGGCTGGTCGATCCGCACGCGCAGCAACGCGGCGCCCGCGCTGTCGTCCAACATCGAACGCTTCTCGCAGTTCCTGACCCTGGTCGGGCTGACGGCGCTGGTGGTCGGCGGCGTCGGCGTCGCCAATGCGGTGCGCGCCTATCTCGACGGCAAGCGCGGCGTCATCGCCACCTTCAAGAGCCTGGGCGCTTCGGGCGGCTTCGTCTTTGCCGTCTATCTCGTGCAGATCCTGATCATAGCCGGATTGGGTGTCGTGCTAGGCCTTGTGCTCGGCGCACTAATGCCCTTCGCGGCGAGCGCGGCCTTGCAATCCGTCATTCCGGTGCCGGCCGAAGGCGGCTTCTATCCCGGCGCGCTCGGCATGGCGGCGCTGTTCGGCCTGCTGGTGACGTTGGCTTTCGCGCTGCTGCCGCTCGGCCGCGCCCGCGACGTGCCGGCAACCGCGCTGTTTCGCGAAATGGGACTGGAAGGCCGCGGCTTGCCGCGCCCCGCCTATGTCGCGGCGGCCATAGGCATCGCGCTGCTGCTTGCGGCGCTGGCCATTCTGTTCTCGGGCGACCAGCGCATCGCCTCGATCTTTGTCGGCGCTACCGTCTTCGCCTTCCTGGTGCTGCGCTCGGTCGGCGCACTGGTGCAATGGGCGGCCAGGAAAAGCCCGCGCGTGCGCTTCGTGGCGCTCAGGCTCGCCATCGGCAACATCCATCGGCCAGGCGCCCTGACGCCATCGGTGGTGCTGTCCCTGGGGCTCGGGCTGACGCTATTGGTGACGCTGGCGCTGATCGACGGCAATCTCAGGCGACAGATCTCAGGCAGCCTGCCGGAACGGGCGCCGAACTTCTTCTTCGTCGACATCCAGAGCGCCGATGTCGCGTCCTTCTCGGCGCTGATCGGCAAGGAGGCGCCGCAGGGCGTGCTGGCCAAGGTGCCGATGCTGCGCGGCCGGGTGATGGCGCTGAACGGTGTCGATGTCGACAAGGTGAAGGTGCCGGCGGAAGGCGCCTGGGTGCTGAGGGGGGATCGCGGCCTGACCTATGACACCAGGCAGCCGGAGAACGCGACGCTGACCGAGGGCAGTTGGTGGCCCGAAAATTACAGCGGCGAACCGCTGGTTTCGTTTTCGGCGCAAGAAGGCAAGGAGATCGGGCTGAAGCTCGGCGACACCATCACCGTCAATGTGCTGGGCCGCAACGTCACGGCCAGGATCGCCAGTTTCCGCCAAGTCGAATGGGAGACGATGGGTATCAATTTCGTCATGGTCTTCTCGCCCAACACATTCGCGGGCGCCCCGCATGGCTGGATGGCGACGCTGACCGAAAAGAGTGCATCGACGGCCGACGACGCCCGCATCCTCAACGCCGTCACCCGCGCCTTCCCGGCGGTGACGACGGTGCGGGTCAAGGACGCGCTCGACATCGTCAACCGGCTGGTCGGACAGCTCGGCACGGCGATCCGGGCGGCCGCTGGCGTGGCGCTGATCGCTTCGGTGCTGGTGCTGGCCGGCGCGCTTGCAGCCGGCAACCGGGCGCGCATCCATGATGCGGTGGTGTTGAAGACGCTGGGCGCGACACGCACGACGCTGATATCGGCCTTCTCGCTCGAATATATGCTGATCGGGCTGGCCACCGCCATTTTCGCGCTGGCGGCGGGCAGCGCAGCCGCCTGGTTCGTCGTCGCGCGCATCATGACTCTGCCGTCGCATTTCATGCCGGAGGTGGCGGTGGCAACCATTCTGTTTTCGCTGGTGATCACGGTCGGCATTGGTCTCGCCGGTACTTGGCGGGTGCTCGGCCACAAGGCAGCACCGGTGCTGCGCAACCTGTGACGACAGGCCCGGAACGGGCATCCTGGATTAAATCTTGGTAAGAAAGCCGTCCGAAAAGCCGAGGAAACGGCGCTTCGCCCTCTCACGAACCGTTACATCCGGTTACGGTCTTGTTCTTGACGCGAATAACCATCATATTTCGCCACAGGCATGCTGGAGCCCTGCCAGCGGCGCCCAGGTCCGGAAGGACCTGACACCGGACGGGGCAGAAGCAATAGAGGACTACAATGGCTGATCCCATTCGCAACTACCAGACGCGCGCCGTGCCCGGCGTCGGCGTCGGTGCCGACATCGATCAGGGCCTGCGCGCCTACATGATCAAGGTTTACAATCTGATGGGGCTTGGCCTCCTCATCACCGGTCTTGCCGCTGTCGGCACGATCATGCTGGCCACCACCACCGATCCGGCTTCGGCTGTCGCGACGCTGCCGAGCGGCGAGATGCTGACGTCCTTCGGCTACGCGATCTTCGGCTCGCCGCTGCGCTGGGTGGTGATGCTGGCGCCGCTGGCCGCCGTGCTGTTCCTGTCGTTCCGCGTCCAGTCGATGAGCGTTTCGGCAGCGCAGACGACGTTCTGGGTCTATGCCGGTCTCGTCGGCCTGTCGCTGTCTTCGATCTTCCTGGTCTACACCACGGCCAGCATTTCACAGACCTTCTTCGCCACGGCCGCCGCCTTCGGTGCGCTGTCGCTGTTCGGCTACACCACCAAGCGCGACCTGACGGCGATGGGCTCGTTCCTGATCATGGGCGTGTTCGGCATCATCATCGCGTCGGTGATCAACATCTTCCTGCAGTCGTCGGCGCTGTCGTTTGCCGTGTCGGCGATCGGCGTGCTGGTCTTCGCGGGCCTCACCGCCTATGACACGCAGAAGATCAAGGAGATGTATTTCGAGGGCGACAGTTCGGACGTTGCCGGCCGCAAGGCGATCATGGGCGCGCTGACGCTCTATCTCGACTTCATCAACCTGTTCATGTTCCTGCTGCAGTTCATGGGCGACCGTCGCTAGTTCAGCATGCTGGACCATCGAGTTCCAAAAGGGCGGCCCAACGGCCGCCCTTTTCTTTTGTGCCGGGCTTTGCTGTTATCGCGAGCAGAGAAATGGCACCCATAAACTATGAGCACTATTACGATTCGACCGGCGACAGCGGCCGACCTCGACAGCATCACCGGCATCTACGCCGACGCGGTCGCCCAAGGCACGGCGAGCTATGAGTTGGAGCCGCCGAGCCGCGCGGAGATGGGTGTTCGATTCGACAGCCTGATGGCCGGCGGCTTTCCCTACCTTGTGGCGGAGAAGGACGGCGCGGTTCTCGGCTACGCCTATGCCGGTGCCTTCCGGCCACGCCCGGCCTATCGCTTCATTGTCGAGGATTCGGTCTATGTCGCGCCCGAGGCCAAGGGCCAGGGCGTCGGGCTCAAGCTGATGCAAAGCCTGATCGAGGCGGTGACGACGGCGGGCTTTCGCCAGATCATCGCGGTGATCGGCGATGGCCGTCCCGACAGCGCCTCGGTGCGGCTGCACGAAAAGCTCGGCTTTCGCCATTCGGGCCGCCTGGAAGGCTCCGGCTACAAGCACGGGCGCTGGCTGGACACGGTGTTCATGCAGCTGTCGCTGAATGGCGGGGCATCGGCGCCGCCCGATCCGAGTTCGCTGCCAGAGCGGAAGTTTCGCCTTAGAGGGGACTGAAGAAGGAACTGAAGAATTGCGCAATTGAAGAACTGAAGAATAAAAAGAAGCGGCGGCAACAGATGACGCCGAGGCCTTTTCTTCAACTCATCAATTCTCCATTTCTTCAATTCCCCTGCTCTAATTCCCTGCTCAGGCTTCGACCAGCTTCAACTTGCTGTCGAACACACCGAGCACGCGGCCGAGTTCCTGGCCGCGTTTCAAGATGCGGCCGCCGGCGGCGATGACGGCAAAGGCGCCCTGCTTGCGGGCCAGTTTCGGATCCTTGACGATCTGGAACAGCGGCACTTCGCTGGTGCGGCGGAAGACGGAAAAGACAGCGCGGTCGGCGAGATGATCGATGGCGTAGTCGCGCCATTCATTGGCGGCGACCATGCGTCCGTAGAGCCTGAGGATCTGGTCCAGCTCGCGTCGGTCGAACCGCACCGGCTGATCGAGACGTTCGCGTCGCGCCTCGTGCAGCGGGATTATTGCGGATGCGTCCCCATCCCCCGTCCCGCCACTGTCATCGGTCATGCCTCGATCCTTCAAAATGAATCTTTGCCAACCAAAGTTGGCGTGTTCGCGACTGAATTGCAAGGCCCGGCGAACCGAGCCCCGCGCCGCGCCGTTTCCGTCACGTCCAGTCACTTTTATGAAACGCCGTGTTGGAATTGGTGATGTTCCGCCACATTTCTGCCTTTTTTTATCCGCGCTCATGCCCCAATGTCCGACGAATTTACCGGCGTTGCCTGAGACGGTTCGGTCCGGCACCGGCTCGTAAACCCCAAGCCCCCCGCCCACGGGTCTGCGTCGGATCGAACCAACCTCGGCTCTTCCTCGGAAGAACCGGGAGCGACGATCCCAAAACCTAAATGACCGGCGTCAGAAGCAAGCTGACGTCGGTTTTTTATTGGCTGGTGATAGGTGAACCTTCGCGCTACCGCGGCAGGGGTTTGAGCGCTCTATCTCAAGGCTTGTGGATGAATGCGGCGCCGAGAATGGGACCGGGCATGCCGTCCTTGCCGACCGACTGCAGCAGCACGGCGCAGCCGCCCTTTTTGGCAATCTCGCTCATCGGCAGTTCGTAGCGCTGTGCCTTGCCATGCCACATGCCGGCGGTCTGGATGCCGGTGACGGCGTTCCAGTAGGTCATCTTGCGGCCGGTATTTTCGCCCTCGCCGACTTTGACCGTCTGCGGCGGGTCGAAATAGACGATGACGACATGGGCGTCGCTGGGGCCGTTGCCGGCATCGCCGGCGTCGATCATCACGCGATCGCTGGTACGGCTGACCTTGACGGCGACGCGCATGCCTTCACCGCTCTTGGCCATGCGGGCGAGCGCACCATCGACCTCGCCGCGGTTGGCGCCGTTGACATGGACGCGGCCATTGATGACGGCCTGCGGCGTATAGACGGAGCGGCTGCCGAAGGCGCGCATATAGTCGTATTGCCGCTCGGTGTTCTCCTTGCGGCCGAGCGTGTCCTGCCAGCCGAGATAGTCCCAGTAGTCGACGTGATAGGCGAGCGCGACGATGTCTTCCTTGGCGGCAAGTTCGGAGAACAGAGTATCGGCCGGCGGGCAGGAACTGCAGCCCTGGCTGGTGAACAGCTCGACCACGCCCAATGGCTTTTCGATCTGGACCCGGTCGGTCTGGGCGCGATCGGATTCGCCGGCATGCCCGGCGCCGGCAGACGCCGAGAAGGCCAGCGCAAGAGCTGCCAGCCACAATGATTTTCGCGAGGCCATGGCCATTCCGATTCCCGCCGGTGATGCCGGCTTTATCTTGATTGCTGAAATATGTGGCAGAACCGGAAGTCAACGGGAAGTCACGTTGCGGTGAAATTTTGCCGTTGCAGCCGACCGCAACGCCGCAATAGGAAGGATCTGCGCTTCAGGATAGAAACCGATTCGGGCGGCAATCGCGATGTGGCAAACGTTTTTGGCGCCGGTCGACCTCTATTGCGAGCGGACCGGCCCGGAATTCTGGTCCGAACCGGTCAACGCCCTGACCAACTTCGCCTTCATCGCCGCCGGCCTGTGGGGCGTGCGCGAGGTGCGAAGGCTGGGCACCGGCGCCTTCGCCGAGGTTCTGGCCTGGTGGGTGGTGGCGATCGGCATCGGCTCGACGATCTTTCACACTTTTGCCACCAAGGGCACGGTCTGGGCCGACGTGCTGCCGATCGCCGGCTTCACGCTGGCCTACACGCTGTTCAATCTGCGTCGCTTCCTCGGCATGCGATGGGGCAAAGCCATCGCCATCTTCATCGCCTTCTATGTGATTGCCGGGGCGATAACCGTTGCCGTGCCGGACTGGCTGCGCCAGGCGTCGAACGGCACGACGGGCTATCTGCCGCCGTTCCTGGCGCTCGCCTTCTTCGGCGCGCTGGTGGCCGCCAGCGGCAATCGCGCCGGCTGGTACAATCTGGCCGGGTCGGCGATCTTCGTGGTGTCCGTCATCTGCCGGATGATCGACCCGCTGGTCTGCGGCGGCTTCCCGCTCGGCACGCACTTCCTCTGGCACATCCTCAACGGGCTGATGCTGGGTGTGTTGTTGGCCGCCGCGGCGCGGTTCGGGAAGCCGAAAGTAAGGGAATAGGGGAATAGGGGAATAGGGGAATAGGGGAATAGGGGAATAGGGGAATAGGGGAATAGGTATTCCCTTCCCTACTCCCCTACTCCCCTACTCCCCTACTCCCTTACTAAGCTGCCAGATCGCGCAGCACGTATTGCAGGATGCCGCCGTTCTTGAAGTAGTCGAGCTCATCCAGCGTATCGATGCGGCAGATGATCGGCACGTTCTTCACCGTGCCGTCGCCATAGGTGATTTTGGCGATCATCGTCTGGCGCGGCTTGATGGTGCTCAGTCCGTCGATCTCGACCAGCTCGTCTCCCTTGAGGTTGAGCGATGCCCATGAGGTGCCTTCCTCGAAGACGAAGGGGATAACGCCCATGCCGACCAGGTTCGAGCGATGGATGCGCTCGAAGGACTGGGCGATGACCGCGCGGACACCGAGCAGATTGGTTCCCTTGGCCGCCCAGTCGCGCGACGAGCCGTTGCCGTATTCGACGCCGGCGAAGACGACCAGCGGCACGCCTTCCCTTTTGTACTCCATCGCCGCGTCGTAGATCGATTCCTCTTCCTTCGACGGGTAGTGAATGGTGTAGCCGCCCTCGCGGCCGTTCTCGCCCAGCATGTGGTTGCGGATGCGGATGTTGGCGAAGGTGCCGCGCATCATCACCTCGTGATTGCCGCGCCGCGTGCCGTACTGGTTGAAGTCGGCGACACCGACGCCGTGGTCGGTGAGATATTTTCCGGCCGGCGACGCTGCCTTGATCGATCCGGCCGGCGAGATGTGATCGGTGGTGATCTTGTCGCCGAACAGGCCGAGCACGCGGGCGCCCTTGATGTCGCCGATCTTGCCGAAACCTGATGTCATGCCGGCGAAATAGGGCGGGTTCTGCACATAGGTCGAGTTGTCGTCCCAGGCATAGGTCTGGCCTTCCGGCGCCTTGACGTTCTGCCAGTACTCGTCGCCCTTGAAGACGTCGGCATACTTGCGGGCGAACAGCTCGCGGGTGACGTTCTTCTCGATGAACTCCTGGATTTCGGCCGAGCTCGGCCAGATGTCCTTGAGGTAGACCGGCTCGCCGTTCTTGTCCTCGCCGAGCGGCTCTGTCGTGAGGTCCTTGGTGACAGTTCCGGCCAGCGCGTGCGCGACGACCAGCGGCGGCGAGGCCAGATAGTTGGCCTGCACGTCAGGCGAGACACGGCCTTCGAAGTTGCGATTGCCGGACAGGACCGCGGCGGCGATCAGGCCCTTGTCGTTGATGGTTTTGGAGATCGGCGCCGGCAGCGGGCCGGAATTGCCGATACAGGTGGTGCAGCCGAAGCCGACCAGGTTGAAGCCGATCTGGTCGAGCTCCTTCTGCAGGCCGGATTTCTCCAGATATTCGGCGACCACCTGGCTGCCGGGAGCCAGCGAGGTCTTCACCCACGGCTTCTGCTTCAAACCGAGCCGGTTGGCATTGCGGGCCAAAAGACCGGCGCCGATCAGCACGCTCGGGTTCGAGGTGTTGGTGCAGGAGGTGATGGCGGCAATGACGACATCGCCGTGACCGAGATCATGGTCGGTGCCTTCGACGGCATAGCGCTTGGAGATTTCGGCCGCCTTCTTGTATTCGGTCTCCATCGCCTTGGCGAAGCCTTCCGGAATGCCTTCCAGGGCGACGCGGCCTTCAGGCCGCTTGGGGCCGGCCATCGACGGCACGACGGAACCAAGTTCGAGCTCGAGCAGATCAGTGAAGACAGGGTCGGCCGAGCCGGTTTCACGCCACAGGCCCTGCGCCTTGGCGTAGGCCTCGACCAGCGCGATGCGGTCCTCGCTGCGGCCGGACATTGTGAGATAGCGGATGGTTTCCGAGTCGACTGGGAAGAAACCGCAGGTGGCGCCATATTCGGGGGCCATGTTGCCGATGGTGGCGCGGTCGGCCAGCGTCATGTTGGAGAGGCCCGGGCCGAAGAACTCGACGAACTTGCCGACGACCCCCTTCTTGCGCAGCATCTGGGTGACGGTGAGCACGAGGTCGGTGGCGGTGACGCCCTCTTTCAGCTTGCCGGTGAGACGGAAGCCGATGACTTCCGGCAGCAGCATGGAGACCGGCTGGCCGAGCATGGCCGCCTCGGCCTCGATGCCGCCGACGCCCCAGCCGAGCACGCCCAGGCCGTTGATCATGGTGGTGTGCGAATCGGTGCCGACGCAGGTGTCGGGATAGGCTGTGGTTTCGCCGTCCTCGGTGTTGGTCCACACCACCTGGCCGAGATATTCGAGGTTGACCTGATGGCAGATGCCGGTGCCGGGCGGCACGACGCGGAAGTTGCGGAACGCCTGCTGGCCCCATTTCAGGAATTTGTAGCGCTCTTCGTTGCGCTCATATTCCAGCTCGACATTGCGGGCGAAGGCCATCGGCGTGCCGAATTCGTCGACGATGACGGAATGGTCGATGACGAGGTCGACCGGCACCAGCGGGTTGATCTTCTGCGGATCGCCGCCGAGCGAAGCCATGGCGTCGCGCATTGCGGCAAGATCGACCACGGCCGGAACGCCGGTGAAATCCTGCATCAGCACGCGGGCCGGCCGATAGGCGATCTCGACGCCGGCGGTGCCCTTGTCGGTCAGCCAGCCGGCCACCGCCTGGATCGATTCCTTGGTGACGGAGCGGCCGTCTTCGTTGCGCAGCAGGTTTTCCAGCAGCACCTTCATCGAATAGGGCAGTTGCGAGATGCCGGTAAGGCCGTTCTTTTCGGCCTCGATGAGATCGAAATAGGCATATTCAGCGCCGCCTGCGGTCAGCGTGCGGCGGCAATTGAAACTGTCGAGGGATTTTGACACGTGCGATCCTTGTCTGTTCAGCCTGAAAGGGAACGGACGCCGATGGCATGCAATCACGCGCAAAGGTGCGGGTACGGCCATTTCCGCTGTCCGTTCCCAAGCAACCCGAGCCGTTCAAGGCGGCGCGTGCGCTGGTTCGGCGCTAATTCTGTTCCCGTGCCGACCGCTGGCACGGATGCACCGCATATAGAGAATTTTCTGGAATAGTTCTAGACAGTTGGAAAGCAATTTTGTGCGATGCGGCAGCGGCCGCGACACATGGTTTCAGGGCAGGCGAGGAATGCGGCTGATCGCCGAAAATCTGGGCGGCGAGCGAGGCGGCGACGCGGTGTTTTCCGGCATCGGCTTTGCCTTGGAGGAGTGTCAGGCGCTTATCGTCACCGGGCCGAACGGATCGGGCAAGTCGACCTTGCTGCGGATCATCGCCGGGCTGCTGCCGGCGGCGGAAGGCAGCGTGAGGATTGAGGGCGTCATGAAGGTCGAAGACGGGGGCGAAGCGTTTCCGTCTGTTGCCTCGGCCTGTCACTATCTCGGCCACCAGAACGCAATGAAGCCGGCGCTCAGCGTGGCGGAGAATTTGCGCTTTTGGCGAGACTTCAATGGCGACGGACAGCTCGGCGTCGAAGAGGCGCTGGAAACGGTCGGGCTCGGCGGCATCGGCCACCTGCCGTTCGGCTATCTATCGACCGGGCAGCGGCGCCGCGCGGCGATCGCCAGGCTTTTGGTCAGCCACCGGCCATTGTGGCTGCTGGACGAGCCGACGGCGGGGCTGGACAAGGCGGCGGAGGCGCGGTTTGCGGGGTTGATGGCGAGGCATTGCGCGGATGGCGGGATGATTGTCGCGGCGACGCATCTGCCGCTCGGGATCGAGGGGATGGAGTTGAGGATGGGGGAAGCCGGTTGATGGTGTCTGGGCGAAAGCATCTCAAACCATGCTAGCGCTCTTCCTGCGCGACATCCGCCTCAACATTCGTGCCGGCGGCGGAGCGCTGACCGGGGTCATCTTCTTCCTCGCCGTCATCGTCACCATCCCGTTCGGGGTCGGGCCGGACCTGAAGCTGCTGGCCCGCATCGGACCGGCCATCCTGTGGATCGGCGCGCTGTTGTCCTGCCTGCTCGGGCTCGACCGGTTGTTCCAGGCCGATCGCGAGGACGGTTCGCTCGATCTCCTGGTGCTCGGCAACGATCGCCATATGCTGGCTCTGACAGTGCTGGTGAAATGCCTGGCGCATTGGGCGGGCAGCGTGCTGCCGCTGGTCATTGCGGCTCCCTTGCTCGGCCTGTTCATGAACATGGAGCCGCTCGGCATCGGCGCCACGGCGCTGACGCTGCTGGTCGGCACGCCGGCCATCACGTTCATCGGCGCCGCCGGTGCGGCGGTGGCGGTGGCGCTGCCGCGTGGCGGGCTGCTGATCTCGGTGCTGGTGCTGCCACTGACCATCCCGGTGCTGATCTTCGGCGTTTCGGCAAGCTATGGGGCGACCGCCAATCCCGACCCGTTTCTGCAGCCCTTCCTCATTCTTGCCGCGCTGACCCTGTTTCTTGGCGTGCTGGGTCCGGTCTCGGCGGCGCTGGCGCTGCGCCATGGCACGGATTGACGCAGCGTATGACTGCGGCTCGGCGACCGATTGCGAAGCCGACGGAGCGAGGCTAAGGAAAAGCATGTCTAGACTGGGCGACATGATCGGCTTGGAAGGCCCCACTTCAGCGGGACCTGCCGCATGAGTGCGCATGCACTCTACGTGACCGCCGCCTATGGCATCACTGCCGTGGTGCTGGCCGGATTGATCGGCTGGATCCTGCTCGACCAGCGGGCGCGCAAGCGTGAGCTTGCCGAACTGGAGGCGTCCGGCGTGAGGCGTCGCTCCGACAAGGTCGCCAAGCCATGAGCACCGAAACGGAAACGCCGCCGCCCAGTCGTCGCCTGTTCGTGCTTCTGCCGCTGCTGATCTTCCTCGGCCTGGCCGGACTGTTCCTGTCGCAACTGCTGTCGGGGCGCGATGCTTCGGAAGTGCCGTCGGCCCTGATCGGCCTGCCTGCGCCGCAAACCAGCCTGCCGGCGCTGGAGGGCTCAAACCTGCCGGGGCTCGATTCGAAAACCTTCGCCGGCAAGGTCACATTGGTCAACGTCTTCGCGTCGTGGTGCGCGCCATGCCGCGAAGAGCACCCGGTGCTTCTGGCGTTGTCGCAGGATAAGCGTTTCACCATGGCAGCGCTGAACTACAAGGACCGGCCCGAAAACGCACGCCGGTTCCTCGGCGATCTCGGCAATCCGTTCCAGGCGATAGGGGTCGACGAAGCGGGCCGCGCGGCGATCGACTGGGGCGTCTACGGCGTGCCGGAAACCTTCGTCATCGGCAAGGACGGCAAGATCGCCTACAAACATGTCGGCCCGCTGACGCCCGAGACGGTGCAGGCGTTGCTGTTGCCGCAGATCGACAAGGCACTGGCGGCGCATTGATATTCAGGTGATGCCGGCCTGCAAACAGCGGCTTCCTGCGCTTCCGGTGCTCGCGTACCAAAAGTACGCTCCGCTCCGGTTCTCGGAAACCACCGTTTTCGACTCGGCCTGACCTGAATCTCAACGCACCTTGGCGGCGCGTCTTATCGGGCTTGAGATCAGCCGTAGATCTGCTTGTGGATCTGGTAGAGCATTTCCGAGCGGTCGGCGCGCATGTCGGCCAGATCGCGGCTGGAAAAGCTGTCGATTTCGGCGACAAGGCGGTTGTAGTGCTTGCGCTTGGCAATGCTGTTGCGAGCGCGGGTCATGAGACTGTCGAGGATCATAGCAAGGTTCCTTTTTGGCGCCGCATTTCGGCGGCGGTTTCTTCCTCCCTTGATCGATACGAAGCATGACATAGTAATGGTGCATTGCAAAAAGAAGATGTTGCAATGCACCATTGCGCTGGACGCATAGCCGGTTAATGCGGCGCTAACGTCATGCGCAGAGCCGGCAAGCGATCTTTTGTGGGACACTGTGCGTACCCACATTGCCTTCTGTCCCTCCGGCTGGCTTGATCCCTGTCATTGATGCCGGGAGGAAAGCATGGCGGCCGCAGACTATTATGAAATTCTCGATCCGCGCTTCGCGCGCCTGTTCAACGGCAACGCGCAGGTCGAGAAGCTGTTCACCGGATGCCAGTGGGCGGAGGGGCCGGCCTGGTTCGCCGCCGGCCGCTATGTCGTCTGGTCCGACATCCCCAACAATCGCATGCTGCGTTATGACGAGACCGACGGCAATGTCAGCGTCTTCCGGCAGCCGTCCGGCAACTCGAACGGCAACACCGTCGACCGGCAGGGCCGGCTGATCACCTGCGAGCATTCGGGCCGCCGCGTCAGCCGCACCGAGTTCGACGGCTCGGTCACCACGATCGCGGCCAAATGGAAAGGCAAGCGGCTGAATTCGCCCAACGACGCGGTGGTGAAATCCGACGGTTCCATCTGGTTCACCGATCCAAGCTACGGCATCGATACGGATTATGAGGGCGACAGGGCTGAGAGCGAAATCGGCGCCTGCCACGTCTACCGGGTCGATCCCGGCACCGGCGAGCTCGAAGCCGTCATCACCGACATGGTCAGGCCCAACGGCCTCGCCTTCTCGCTGGACGAGAGCAAGCTTTATGTCGTCGATACCGGCCGCACGCATGGCGCGCAGAATCCGGCGCATATGCGGGTGTTCAATGTCGGCAAGGGCGGCAAGAAAGTCTCCGGCGAAAAAGTCTTCGCCGACTGCACCGCCGGCCTGTTCGACGGCTTCAGGCTCGACGAGGACGGCCGCATCTGGACCAGTGCCGCCGATGGCATCCATTGCTACGATCCGGACGGCACGCTGATCGGCAAGGTCAAGGTGCCGGAAGTCACCGCCAATTGCGTGTTCGGCGGCAACAAGCTGAATTGCCTCTACATCGCCGGCACCACGTCGCTCTACATGGTGCGGCTGATGGTCAACGGCGCCAAGACATACTGAGAGTTGAACACTGGCGACCGTTCGACGGTTTCATCGAAGCGGGTCGTGAGCACGAACATCCCCGGGAGGACAAGAAATGCCATTCGTCAACATCCGCATCGTCAAGGAAGTGATCGCCGCCGATCCGGCGGGCAAGAAGGCGGATATCGCCAAGAAGGTCACCGCGGCCATCATGGACGCCACCGGGCTGAGCAACGACGATGTCTGGGTGGTTTTTGAAGAGGTCAACGCCCGCGATTGGTACGTTGGGAAGACCGATGTGGAGACGCTGCGAAAGGGGTAATGCGCGATCTTTCCTTCTCCCCTTTTGGGAGGCCGAGACGGTTGAGGGTGGGTGACGGATTGCCGTCAGTGCCAAGCTGGAACATCCCTCATCCGACCTCGCTCGCGAGGCCACCACCCTGGGGCGAGCCACGGGTCTCGCCCCGTCCTTCGGACCCACAAGGGGAGAAGGAAGAGAGGCCGCCGCTCAACGCGAGCGGATAAACTCCGCGAAGGCATTCAGTGCATCATGCATCGCCTGCCGGTTCGCCGGCGCCGCCAGGATGCCCGCCACCTCCGGCGGCTTCCTGCCGAGCAGGGCGATCTCCAGCACATCGTCGTAAAGCGCGAACGACATGGTGCGCATGATCTCAGCCAATGCGGCGCGGGCGAACAGCGAGCGCGGCGAGGCGTGTACCAGCATGGCGGGCTTGGCGACGGCGGCATCGCGCGAGACCAGCCAGTCGAGCGCGTTCTTCAGCCCGCCCGGCACGCCATGGGCATATTCCGGACAGGAGATGATCAGGCCGTCGGCTCGACTGACGGCATGGATCAGCTTGGAGGCTTCGAGCGGTGTCCGCTCGCCTTCATCGTCGGGATTGAAGATCGGCAAACGGCCAAGCCCGTCATGGACGGTGACGCGGCAGCCGGACGGCGCTTCGCGCGCCAGTGTGGCGATCAGCGCCGAATTTGTGGAGGCCGCGCGCAGGCTGCCGGAAATGGCAAGGATGTTCAGCAAGGTATGGAATCGGTCCAGACGCGAATCGCGTCCGCAAAAACTACCACATCGTCTTCTTGTATTCCTCGTCGAGCCAGCGGTCGGTCGCCTCGGCGGAATCGGCAACCGCCAGCTGATCGCGCATGATCTGGCCGAGCGTCGGCAGCGTCGCGCGGTCGTACCAGGTTTCCGGCTTCCACAAATCCGAGCGCATGAAGGCTTTTGCGCAGTGCATGTAGGCCGCCTTGACGCTGACCACGACAACGCTTTGCGGCTCCCTGCCGTCGACGGCGAGCCGTTCGCGCAAATTTGCGTCGACGGTGATGCGGGCATCGCCGTTGACGCGCAGCGTCTCGTTCATGCCGGGGATGAGGAAGAGCAGCCCGACCGGGGGATTGACGAGGATGTTTTCCAGCGTGTCGAGCCGGTTGTTGCCGGGCCGGTCGGGAATGGCGATGGTGGTGTCGTCCAGAACGGTGGCAAAGCCCGGTTTGTCGCCCTTCGGCGTCACGTCGGCATTGCCGGCACCGTCGGACGAGCCAATCAGCACGAATGGGCTCTTGCCGATGAAGGAGCGGCAATGGCCGTCAAGTTTTTTCAGCTCCTTTCGGATAGAACCGTCGGTCGGTCGTGGCGTCTTGTAGATCGTCCTCAACTGGTCGCGCGTGGTGACGAATTCCATGGCCCTTTCCCCTTATTTGCAGGCTCTATTTCCCGGCCTTCTCTTCTTTGCCGGTCTTGTCGTCCAGCGAATGGCGCAGGATCAGCGGCATCTGGCTGAAGGTGAACAGAAGCGTGATCGGCATGATGCCCCAGACCTTGAAAGTAACCCAGGCGTCGGTGGAAAAATTGCGCCACACCACCTCATTGACGATGGCCAGGAACAGGAAGAACAGGCCCCAGCGGAAGGTCAGCTTGCGCCAGCCTTCAGCGTCGAGGCTGAAGGCTGAATCGAAGACATAGCCAAGCAGCGACTTGCCGAAATACAGGCCGCCGAGCAGCACCCCGCCGAACAGCGTGTTGACGATGGTCGGCTTCATCTTGATGAAGATGTCGTCCTGCAGATAGAGCGTCAGCGCGCCGAAAATGAAGACGACGACGCCCGACACCATCGGCATGATCGGCAAGGTGCGGGTGAGCAGCCACGAGGCGATCAGCGCGATTGCCGTGGCGGCCATGAACAGGCCGGTGGCGACGAAGATCGGCCCGCCGAACTCGGCCAGAACAGGGAATTTCTGCACCAGCCATCCGCTGCGCGCATTGGCGAAGAAGAACACCATCAACGGACCCAGCTCCAGCACCAGCTTGAGCAGCGGATTGACGCCTTCCTTCTTCTGCTTCTGCGGGTCCGACGGATCGCGTTCGAGAATGGGTGGGTTCATGGAATCTCTTTCTTGCGCATGATCTGATCCAAAAAGTCTGCACCTTTTTGGGACATGCTTGTTAAGCTACTCCAGCGATCGCCCTGGCGAATTCGCTTGCTGAGAAAGGTTCGAGGTCGTCGACCTGTTCGCCGACGCCGATGAAATAGACCGGCAATTTGTGCTTTGCCGCGATCGCCACCAGAATACCGCCGCGCGCCGTGCCGTCCAGCTTGGTCATCACCAGGCCGTTGACGCCGGCGACATTGCGGAAGATCTCGACCTGGTTGAGCGCGTTCTGGCCGGTGGTGGCGTCGACCGTCTGCAGCACGGTGTGCGGCGCTTCCGGATCGAGCTTGCCGAGCACGCGGACGATCTTTTCGAGCTCGGCCATCAGTTCGGTCTTGTTCTGCAGACGGCCGGCGGTGTCGATGATCAGCACGTCGGAGCCGGCCTCTTTCGCCCGCTCGAATGCATCATAGGCAAGGCCGGCGGCATCGGCGCCGAGCTTGGAGGCGATGACCGGCGATTTCGTCCGCTCGCCCCAGATCTTCAGCTGCTCGATGGCTGCCGCGCGGAACGTGTCGCCGGCGGCGAGCATGACCGACAGGCCGCCATCGGTCAGCTTGGCGGCGAGCTTGCCGATGGTGGTGGTCTTGCCGGTGCCGTTGACGCCAACCACCAGGATGACATGCGGCTTGTGCGAGAGGTCGAGCTCCAGCGGCATGGCGACATGGGTCAGCACTTTTTCCACCTCGGCCGCCATGATGGCGCGGACCTCGGTGTCGGAAACGTCCTTGCCGTAGCGGCTGGCGGCCAGCGCGTCGGTAACGCGCAAGGCGGTCTCCATGCCGAGATCGGCGCGGATCAGCACATCCTCCAGGTCCTGCAAAGTCTCTTCGTCCAGCTTGCGCTTGGTGAAGACGC
The DNA here is from genome assembly GCF_003997175.1 of Mesorhizobium sp. Primo-A. Taxonomy (NCBI): domain Bacteria; kingdom Pseudomonadati; phylum Pseudomonadota; class Alphaproteobacteria; order Hyphomicrobiales; family Phyllobacteriaceae; genus Mesorhizobium; species Mesorhizobium sp. Primo-A. The sequence goes on along the minus strand of NZ_RZTG01000014.1, from coordinate 56,174 downwards.
CGGCAATGTTGCCGGTCAGTTCCTTGGACGAGCGGGCAAGCCCGTCCTTCATGCGCTGGAACCAAGAGCGCCTCGGTGCCGGCTCCGGCGCTTTTTGCGGCTCGGCCTTCTGCTCGACCTTCTTGGTGACGGTCACCTTGCCGGGGGCGGCTTTCGGCTCCGGCGCGGGTGGTGGAAGAGGCTGCGGCTCGGGCGCAATTTCCGCAATGACCGGCTGCGATTCGATCGGCGCAGGCTGGCGAATGGGAGGTGCGATTTCGGCGGCGGGTGCTTCGGGCGTCGGCGCTGAAACTTCTTCCTTCTCCCCGTCGCTATACGGGGAGAAGGTGCCGGCAGGCGGATGAGGAGCGGCGCCGGCCTCTGAAGACGGCTGAAGAGGGGACGGCGCCGGTGTGGGCACCTCGATCGGCGCTGGTGTTTCTGCCGGAACCTCGGCCGGCGTCGGCACTTCGACTGGTGCCGGCTCCGGCCGCTTTTCCGGGCGTGACGGGACGATCTCCGGTTCGGCCGGCGCCGGCGCTGGGACTTCTTGCGGCTGCCGTTCGGGCGTGGGTTCGGGAGTCGCAGGGGTGAGCGGAACTTCCTCGGGCGCCGGCGGCTCTGGAGTCTCTGGCGCGGGCGCCGGTTCTTCTTTCGGCGCGGGCTCCGGCAGAGGTTCCGGCTCGGAGGGAACAGTCGGCTCCGGTGCTGGCGGGATGGTCGGCTCCGGCGCGGGCACCGGTTCCTCGACAGGCGCCGGTTCCGGCGCAGGAATTACCTCCGGCTCGACCGTCGGCGTCGTTTCTGCCTCGGGCCGCGGCTCATCGCGCTTCAAGAACTCCGGGACGACCTGTTCGGCCGCCGGCTTCAGCGCATCGAGTGCTTCCCATTTGATCGGCGGTAGCGGGGCGGTCTCGTCGATCCGTTCCTCGACCACCTCTTTCTTGCCGAACGAAAATATCTTCTTGAAAAAACCAGCCATGCTTTGCGTTTCTCAGGCGGCGCGGGCGGCAAGCGGCGCCGCGATCAGCCTGGTACCATCGTGGCCCGATATATCGGCCTCGACGATCTCACCCGGTGCGCCCGTGCCGAGTGCGGCAAGCGTAAAACCCTCGGTGCGGCCAAGGCCGTCTCGCTCGATCAGGATCGACTGACGCGTACCGGTGAGCAACGACAGATGCCTGACATAGGCAACTTCACCGGCGGCGCGCAGCCGGGCGGCGCGCTGCTTGACCACCTCGCGGCGGAGCTGCGGCATGCGCGCGGCAGGCGTGCCTTCGCGTGGGCTGAAGGGGAAGACGTGGAGATGGGTCAGGCCACACTCCTCGACAATTTTCTCCGAGTTCTCGAACATTTCGTCGGTCTCGGTCGGGAAGCCGGCGATGATGTCGGCGCCAAAGACGATACCGGGGCGCAGCTTGCGCACATCCTCGCAGAAGCGGATCGACTGATCGCGCAGATGCCTTCGCTTCATCCGCTTCAGGATCATGTCGTCGCCCGACTGCAGCGACAGATGCAGATGCGGCATCAACCGGGGCTCGGTGGCGATGGCGTCGAGCAAATCGTCGTCGGCCTCGATCGAATCGATCGACGACAGCCGCAGGCGCTTCACATCGGGCACCTGTTTCAGGATGGTCTTCACCAGTTTGCCGAGCTTCGGCGCGCCCGGCAGGTCGGCGCCGAATGAAGTCATGTCGACGCCGGTCAGAACGATCTCGGCATAGCCGTTGCCGGCGAGCCGCTTGACCTGCTCGACCACGGCGCCCATCGGCACCGAGCGCGAATTGCCGCGGCCGTAGGGAATGATGCAGAAGGTGCAGCGGTGGTCGCAGCCGTTCTGCACCTGGACGAAGGCGCGTGCGCGGCCCTCGATGGCGTCGACCATGTGACCTGCGGTCTCGCGTACGGAAAAAATGTCGTTGACGCGCGCCTTCTCGGTGTCGTTGACGCCGAAATCCGGCAGCGCGCGGTAGGAATTCGCGTTCAGCTTCTCTTCATTGCCAAGCACGAGATCGACCTCGTCCATGGCGGCGAATTTTTCAGGCTCGGTCTGCGCGGCGCAGCCGGTGACGATGATGCGCGCCTGCGGGTTGTCGCGGCGCGCCTTGCGGATCGCCTGCTTGGCCTGGCGCACTGCTTCGCCTGTCACGGCGCAGGTGTTGAAGATCACGGCGCCACCTTCCAACGCGCCGAGGCCCGCACTTTCAGCCTCGCGCCGCATCACCTGCGATTCATAGGTGTTGAGCCGGCAGCCGAAGGTGACGACATCGATCCCCGGGGACACCGGGCTCTTGGGCAGAGCGGACATCAGGCCGCGCTTTCAGTGTCGCGGGCCCATGTCCCGATCGACGGGTCGAAGTTGCCGGAAAATTCCCATTCGGCGGCGCCGGTCAGGACCACGTGGTCATCGTCGCGCCATTCGACATGCAGCGTGCCGCCGCCTGGCGTCAACAGACTGACGCTGCGGCCGGTCCGGTTGGTGCGGGCCGCGGCCACCACGGCCGCGCAGGAGGCCGAGCCGCAGGCCTTGGTCAGGCCGGCGCCGCGTTCCCAGGTGCGGATGATCATGGTTTCGGGCGAAGTAACCTGAGCGATGGTTATGTTGGCGCGCTCGGGGAACATCGGGTGGTTCTCGAGCAGCGGACCGAAGCGGTCGAGCTCGTAGGACCAGACGTCGTTGTCGACCCAGAAGATCGCGTGCGGGTTGCCCATCGAAACGACCGAGGGTGAATGCAGCACGGGGGCGTCGATCGGGCCGATCTGCAGCTCGATCATGCGGGTGTCGCGGAATTCCTCGGCCAGCGGGATATCCTGCCAGCCGAAGCGCGGCGTGCCCATGTCGACCGAGATCGAACCGTCGGCGTGTTCGCGCGCATTGAGGATGCCCGCCACGGTCTCGAAGGTGAAGATCTTCTGGCCGGTCTCGGCGGCGAGCGCCTGGACGACGCAGCGCATGCCATTGCCGCAGGCCTGCGCACCGGTTCCATCGGAATTCAGGATGTCGATGAAAAAGGCGGTGCCAGACGTCCTGGCGTCATGGATCGCCATGATCTGGTCGAAGCTGGTCGCGGCATCGGCGTTCAGCGCAACCGCCGCCGCCGCCGTCACCCGATCGGCACGGCCACGCATATCGGCAACGATGATCTCGTTGCCGATGCCGTTCATCTTGGCGAAAGGGGCAGTGCTGGCCATTGCTCCGAAAAATTCCGTGTCCGTTTGGCGCTATATGGCGGAAACGGGCAGGAATTACCAGTGCGCAGCCGCTTGGTCTCGGCGAAAGCGCCGGACTTACGTGACGGCGAAAATGCCCAGCACCACCAGCAGGAAGATGATCAGAACGATGCCGATAAGGATACGCGCACCGGTGGCCGCGGCACCTGCCAGTGCCGGCATGCCGAGCAAGCTCGCCGCCGCGGCGACGATCAGGAGAATGATAATCCATTTGAGCATGACAATGCCTCGCAAACCGGCAGATATTTCAACCACATGAAAACGCGGTTGCAGCGCTGGGGTTCCGTCGAACCGATGCCTTGATCGTCAAGCGCCTCGGTCAATTTGCGCGCCGGCTCGTCGATCAGCTCGTCGGTGAGCTGGAAGGTGCCCCAGTGACAGCCGGCGGCATGGGCGGCGTTGCACAGCGTCATGCCTTGCACGGCTTCCCAGGATTCTGGTGCTGCGGCGCCATGAACCAGCGCGGCTCATAGGCGCCGATCGGCAGGATGGCGAAGCGGAAACCGCCATGTTTCTCGGCCATCCGCCGGTAGTTGATGCCATCGTGGAAGCCGGTATCGCCGGCGAAATAGAGCTTGCCGTCAGGCGTTTCGACGACAAAGCCGGCCCAGAGCGCCATGCGCCGGTCTCGGGCGCCACGCGCCGACCAGTGATGCACCGGCTCGACATGGACGGCGGCGCCATTGCCGATCTCGACGCTGTCGCCCCAGTCATGCGCCGACAGTCGCATGCCGGGCACGGCGGCTTCGATGATGGCGTCGTTGCCGAGCGGAGTGAGCACCAGCGGGTCGTGGCCGGCCTTCAGCCGCTTCAACGTGGCGAGGTCGAGATGGTCATAGTGGTTGTGGCTGACCAGCACGAGGTCGATCGGCGGCAGGTCGGCAAGGCGATGCCTGGCGCATTGATGCGTTTTGGTCCGGCGAAGGAAAGCGGCGAGGCGCGCAACGACCATACCGGATCGGTAAGGATGTTCAGACCGGCCGTCTGGACCAGCAAGGTGGAATGACCAACCATGGTCACTTCCAGCGCGGCGCCCTCGACCCTTGTCGCCGGCTTTGCCTGCGGAAAGGGGCTTGCATCGCTCGCCGGCCATTTCGAGCGCTGGCCATTCAACTGCCATTTCAGCAGGTCGGCGAAACGGCCGGGTGGCTGGCCGTCGGGATTGAAGAACAATGCGCCGTCGAAATGGTCGCTGGGCGGGCCGCTATAATAGCGATTGGCGGCTGTCTTTCTCGCGGCCAATTTTGCGGCTCCGGCAGGTGTTTCGTTTTCCAGACATAGGCGCTAAGGCGGCTCGCGCAAGCGTCCAACCGTCGATGTCGGCGCTGCACTGCTTTGACCGGATCCCCAGGCGACGCGCGACAAGCGGTCAGCCGCCGCGATTGCGATAAATTTGCAACAATTCTTGCTGCAAACTGTATTTTAACCATATCGGGTTGAAATTTCGCCACCTTCTCCATCTTGGTGGGGGTGAGATTGTGCGGACGGCTTCCCCCCAGCCGGATCCGACGGAGGTTGGAATGACTTTTTCGAAAACCGGTCTGGTGGCCGTATCGCTGGCGGCGCTCGTTGCGAGCGGCTGTTCGACCTCGCGTTTCTCCTCGATGGATGACCAGCAGCCGGCACCGCTGGAGGCCGCGCCCGCCGGCAAGGTGACGGCGAACCAACTGCCGCCGCCGGCATCGCCCGGCACCACCGACCCGTCTCAATTCCCGACCGCTCCTGCGAACACGCAGGTCGCCGCGCTGCCTTCGGATGGTTCGGCGCCGGCCGGCGCTTCGGACGTGACTGCCGCCAGCGTCGCCGGTGTCTGGAACGCCAGCGTTGCGGGCCAGAGCTGCAAGGTGGCGACACCGCAGACCAAATTCGGCGCCGGCTTCCGCGCTGGGCCGCTGCATTGCCCGGCGCCGATGGACGGCGTCAAGTCGTGGAACGTCGCCGGCAAGCAGCTGACGCTCTATGACGAGAGTGGCGGTGCGCTGGCGCGGCTCTATTCCTCGGGCGGCTCGAAATTCGACGGCCAGACTTCCAACGGCCAGCCGATTTCGCTTACAAGGTAGGCTAATGCATGTCGCCCAAAAGTGACCGCGGTTTTGGGAAAACAAAGATCTAAAGCGGGTCGTCTGAATCCGTTCAGACACGACCGCTTTAGTCCTCCGAATGCGTGTCGCGCAGAAGTGACCCCGATTTCGGGACAGCGACATGCATAAACAAATGACGTGACCGATGCATCTGCGTGACGGCCTCCAGACCCATGCGACCGTCAGGCAGCGCTACGAGCATCTGGTGGAAACCGGTACGATCGACCGCGATCCGGCGCAGGAACGGATCGTTGCGGCGCTCGACCTGCTGACCGATGAGATTTCGGCCAAGCGGCTGGCGCATAAGTCGAGCGCGCTGGGCTGGCTGTTCGCCCGCAAGCGCGAGACGCATGAGGCCGTCAAAGGCCTTTACATCCATGGCGGCGTCGGTCGCGGCAAGACCATGCTGATGGATATGTTCTTCGAGTTGCTGCCGGTGCGGCGCAAGCGCCGCGTCCACTTCAACGACTTCATGGCGGACGTGCAGGACCGTATCCAGAAGCACCGGCAGGCGCGCAAGAACGGCGACGTCAAGCAGGACGACCCGATCCCGCCGGTGGCCAAGGCCCTTGCCGAGCAAGCCTGGGTGCTGTGCTTCGACGAGTTCTCGGTCACCGACATCGCCGACGCGATGATCCTGTCCAGGTTGTTTTCGGCGCTGTTTGCCAGCGGTGTGGTGCTGGTCGCCACCTCGAATGTGGCGCCGGAAAACCTCTACAGCGACGGGCTGAACCGTCAGCTTTTCCTGCCCTTCATCGGCATACTGGAGCGGCACACACAGGTGCTGGCGCTCGATGCCGACAAGGACTACCGGCTGGAAAAGCTCGCCCGGACACCGGTCTATGTCACGCCGGCCGATGCGGCGGCGGACCAGCTACTCGACGAGGCCTGGCAAGCCATGACGCGCAACGCGCCGACCGCCGAGACATCGATTGCCCTCAAAGGGCGGCAGGTGATCGTGCCGCGTGCGGCAGGCGATGCGGCGCGGTTCTCCTTCGCCGATCTCTGCGAAAAGCCGCTTGGCGCGCGCGATTTCCTGGCGATCGCCGGACGCTTCTCAACCATTTTCATCGACCACGTCCCGGTGCTCGGCGAAGGCAAGCGCAACGAGGCCAAACGCTTCATCCTTCTGATCGACACGCTCTACGACCATCATGTGCGGCTGGTGGTGAGCGCCGAAGCGCCGCCGCAAGCGCTTTATGCCGCCAAGCGCGGCGTGGAGGTCTTCGAGTTCGAGCGCACCGCATCGCGGCTGATCGAGATGCAAAGCCGCGACTGGCTGGAGGATTGGGCGGAGCGGCAGAAAGGGAAGCCGGCGCCAGAGGCACAGCAGGCGCAGGCCTGAATTTCCAGGGAATGCATCGGTAGCGATCCTTTGCCCCTCTCTGTCATGCCAACGTCTACAACTCGAACCTCCTCGGCCACCCGCATCACAAGGGCGTCATTACCCGCATTCAGCCTTACGATTTCCATCTTCGTCGGTTATTTCCTCCCAAGTCGGCTTACAAACTTTGACGTTTACGTAAATCCCAAATGATCTAACCGATTGAAAACACTGACGCCAAAATAATCGTTTGAATTTTTTCCGTGCCGGGGCTATTGGGTGCGGCGAAAATTCGCGGTTCCCCGCAGCATTCCGGCCTCTTCTTCGACGCCGCCATCAAGTCACAGAGATTTGAGACGTCGTCACCGACAAAGGGAAAACATCCTCACATGGCACGCAACAAGATAGCGCTTATCGGCTCTGGCATGATCGGCGGCACGCTCGCTCACATGATCGGCCTCAAGGACCTCGGCGACGTGGTGCTGTTCGATATTGCCGAAGGTATCCCGCAGGGCAAGGGGCTCGATATCGCGCAGTCGTCGCCTGTCGATGGCTTCGACTCCAGGCTCACCGGCATCAACGACTATGCCGGCATCGAAGGCGCCGACGTCTGTATCGTCACCGCCGGCGTGCCGCGCAAGCCCGGCATGAGCCGCGACGACCTTCTGGGCATCAACCTTAAGGTCATGGAGCAGGTCGGCGCCGGGCTGAAGAAGTATGCGCCGAAGGCTTTCGTCATCTGCATCACAAACCCGCTCGACGCCATGGTGTGGGCGCTGCAGAAGTTCTCAGGCCTGCCCAACAGCCACGTCGTCGGCATGGCCGGCGTGCTCGACAGCGCGCGCTTCCGCTATTTCCTGGCCGAGGAATTCAAGGTCTCGGTCGAGGACGTCACCGCCTTCGTGCTCGGCGGCCACGGCGATTCCATGGTGCCGATGATCCGCTACTCGACGGTATCGGGCATTCCGCTGCCCGACCTCATCAAGATGGGCTGGACCTCGAAGGAGAAGCTCGACCAGATCGTGCAGCGCACCCGCGACGGCGGCGCCGAGATCGTCGGCCTGCTCAAGACCGGCTCGGCCTATTACGCGCCGGCCGCTTCGGCGATCTCGATGGCCGAAGCCTATCTCAAGGACAAGAAGCGCGTGCTGCCCTGTGCGGCGTATCTCTCCGGCCAGTATGGCGTCAAGAATACCTATGTCGGCGTTCCCGTGGTGATCGGCGCCGGCGGCGTCGAGCGCATCATCGAGATCGAGCTCAACAAGAGCGAGCAGAAGATGTTCGACTCCTCCGTGGCGACGGTGCAGGGCCTGACCGAGGCCTGCGTCAAGATCGCGCCGCAACTCGCCTCCAAATGAATCTCCAGTAAGTGAACCCCCAGTCGATCCGGAGACCATACAGATGAACATCCATGAGTATCAGGGCAAGGCACTGCTGAAGTCGTTCGGCGCGCCGGTGGCCGAAGGCGTGCCGGTGTTCAAGGCGAGCGAAGCGGAAGCCGCCGCCAAGGCGCTGCCGGGCCCGCTCTATGTGGTGAAGAGCCAGATCCATGCCGGCGGCCGCGGCAAGGGCAAATTCACCGAGCTCGGCCCGGACGCCAAGGGCGGCGTGCGGCTGGCGAAATCGGTGGCCGATGTCGTCGCCAACGCCAACGAGATGCTGGGCAACACTCTGGTGACCAAGCAGACCGGCCCGGCCGGCAAGCAGGTCAACCGCCTCTATATCGAAGACGGCGCCGACATCGAACGCGAGCTCTATCTGTCGATCCTGGTCGACCGTTCGGTCGGCCGCATTGCCTTCGTCGTCTCGACCGAGGGCGGCATGGACATCGAGGCGGTCGCGCATGACACGCCGGAAAAGATCATCACCGTCGCCATCGACCCGGAAAAAGGTGTCACTTCAGCCGACCTGAAGGCGCTCAACGGCGCGCTCAAGCTCGACGGCGATGCGGCCAAGGACGGCGATACGCTGTTCCCGATCCTCTACAAGGCCTTCGTCGAGAAGGACATGAGCCTGCTCGAGGTCAATCCGCTGATCGTCATGAAGAACGGCCGGCTGCGCGTGCTCGACGCAAAAGTGTCGTTCGACAACAACGCGCTGTTCCGTCACCCCGACGTGCTCGAACTGCGCGACACCACCGAAGAGGACGAGAAGGAAATCGAGGCGTCGAAATACGACCTCGCCTATGTCGCGCTCGACGGCAATATCGGCTGCATGGTCAACGGCGCCGGCCTTGCCATGGCGACGATGGACATCATCAAGCTCTATGGCGCCGAACCCGCCAACTTCCTCGATGTCGGCGGCGGTGCGTCCAAGGAAAAAGTGACGGCGGCGTTCAAGATCATCACCAGGGATCCGGCGGTCAAGGGCATCCTGATCAACATCTTCGGCGGCATCATGAAGTGCGACATCATTGCCGAGGGCGTCATTGCCGCGGTCAAGGAAGTCGGCCTGGAAGTGCCGCTGGTGGTGCGCCTGGAAGGCACCAATGCCGAGCTGGGCAAGAAGATCATCAACGACAGCGGCCTGAACGTGGTGTCGGCCGACGATCTCGACGATGCAGCCAAGAAGATCGTGGCGGCGGTGAAGGGCTGATCTGGTGCCTCCGCATAAGATAAACCTGGTCGAGGCTGCGGATCAAAAGATCAAGAAGGTCTTCGATCCGCATATCGCCGGCGACGTCAACGACAGCCAGGCGAAGGTCGCCAAGTTCGGCGAGGTCTTCGATTGGCACGCGCATGACAATGAGGACGAAGCCTTCCTCGTGCTGCGTGGGCGTATTGCCATCGATTTCCGCGACGGCCCGGTCGAACTCGGCGAGGGCGATTTCATCGTCGTGCCGCGCGGCGTCGAACACCGGCCGCGCTCGCTCACCGTTGAGCCCGTGGTGCTGATGTTCGAGCCGGCAACGACGCTCAACACCGGCAACGCCAAGAGCGACCTCACCGTCGCCGACTTGAAGCGGCTCTGACCATGTTTTCCTCGATCAACGGTTTTTAGAAAAGGGCTCCCATGTCCATCCTCGTCGACAAGAACACCAAGGTGCTGGTGCAGGGCCTGACCGGCAAGACCGGCACGTTCCACACCGAACAGGCGCTGGCCTATCACGGCACGAAAATGGTCGGCGGCATCCATCCCAAGAAGGGTGGCGAGACGTGGACCGGCGCGAAGGGCGAAAGCCTGCCGATCTTCGCCACCGTCGCCGAGGGCAAGGAAAAGACCGGTGCCAATGCGTCCGTCGTCTATGTGCCGCCGGCAGGCGCCGCCGAAGCCATCCTCGAAGCGATCGAGGCCGAGATCCCGCTGATCATCTGCATCACCGAAGGCATACCGGTGATGGACATGATCAGGGTCAAGGCCAGGCTCGACCGTTCGACCTCGCGGCTGATCGGCCCGAACTGCCCGGGCGTGCTGACGCCCAACGAATGCAAGATCGGCATCATGCCCGGAAACATCTTCCGCAAGGGCTCGGTCGGCGTTGTTTCGCGGTCGGGAACGCTTACTTATGAGGCAGTGTTCCAGACCACCAATGTCGGCCTCGGCCAGACCACCGCCGTCGGCATTGGCGGCGACCCCGTCAAAGGCACCGAGTTCATCGACATGCTCGAGATGTTCCTCGCCGACGAGGAGACCAAGTCGATCATCATGATCGGCGAGATCGGCGGTTCGGCCGAGGAAGACGCCGCGCAGTTCCTCAAGGACGAAGCCAAGCGTGGCCGCAAGAAGCCGATGGCCGGCTTCATCGCCGGGCGCACGGCGCCGGCCGGCCGCACCATGGGCCACGCCGGCGCGGTCATCTCCGGCGGCAAGGGCGGCGCCGAAGACAAGATCGCGGCGATGGAATCGGCCGGGATAAAAGTTTCGCCGTCGCCGGCAAGGCTGGGCACGACCTTGGTCGAAGCGATCAAAGGGTAAGGGAGTAGGGGAGTAAGGGAGTAGGGCAGTAGGGAAAATAGCAGCGGCAAAAAGCCCTGCTCCCCTATTCCCTTATTCCCCTACTCCCCTCCAAAAACAGGAGACGGAGCCGGGCTCCGCGGACAAAAATGGCAAGACAAGATCAGGCCAACGACCAATTTTCTCTCACCTCTTTCCTCTATGGCGGCAATGCCGATTACATCGACGCGCTTTATGCCGCCTATGAGGACGATCCAGCCTCGGTCAATCCCGAATGGCAGGAGTTCTTCGCCGGGCTGAAAGACGATTCCGGCGATGTGCGCAGGAACGCCAAGGGCGCCTCCTGGGCCAAGCCCTCCTGGCCGCTGCAGGCCAATGGCGAACTGGTGTCGGCGCTCGACGGCAATTGGGGCATCGTCGAGAAGACGATCGAAAAGAAGGTCAAGGACAAGGCGGTCACCAATGGCGTCGTCCTGTCCGACGCCGACGTGCACCAGGCGACGCGCGATTCGGTGCGCGCCATCATGATGATCCGCGCCTACCGCATGCGCGGCCATCTGCACGCCAATCTCGATCCGCTCGGCATCGCCAAGCCGCTCGAGGATTACAACGAGCTGTCGCCGGAAAACTACGGCTTCACCGAAGCCGATTACGACCGGCCGATCTTCCTCGACAATGTGCTGGGGCTTGAATTCGGCAGCATCCGGCAGATGCTGGAAATCCTGACCCGCACCTATTGCTCCACGCTCGGCGTCGAGTTCATGCATATTTCCGACCCTGAGGAAAAGGCCTGGATCCAGGCGCGCATCGAGGGTGCCGACAAGGAGATCACCTTCACCGCCGCCGGCAAGAAGGCGATCCTGCAGAAGCTGGTCGAGGCTGAAGGCTTCGAGCAGTTCATCGACGTCAAGTACAAGGGCACCAAGCGCTTCGGCCTCGATGGCAGTGAGGCGCTGATCCCGGCGCTGGAGCAGATCGTCAAGCGCGGCGGCCAGCTCGGCATGAAGGAAATCGTGCTCGGCATGGCGCATCGCGGCCGGCTGAACGTGCTCTCCCAGGTGATGGCCAAGCCGCACCGCGCCATCTTCCACGAGTTCAAGGGCGGCTCTGCGGCACCCGATGAGGTCGAAGGCTCGGGCGACGTCAAGTACCATCTCGGCGCCTCGTCGGACCGCGAGTTCGACGGCAACAAGGTGCATCTGTCCTTGACCGCCAACCCCTCGCATCTGGAAATCGTCGATCCGGTGGTGATGGGCAAGGCGCGCGCCAAGCAGGATTATCTGTTCGGCCGCAGCCGCGAGGAAATCGTGCCGCTGGAAGAGCGCGCCAAGGTGCTGCCGCTCTTGCTGCATGGCGATGCCGCCTTCGCCGGTCAGGGCGTGATCGCCGAGATCCTCGGCCTGTCCGGCCTGCGCGGCCACCGCGTCGCCGGCACGCTGCATTTCATCATCAACAACCAGATTGGTTTCACCACCAACCCGCGCTTTTCGCGCTCCTCGCCCTATCCGTCCGACGTCGCCAAGATGATCGAAGCACCGATCTTCCACGTCAATGGCGACGACCCGGAAGCCGTGGTGCACGCCACCAAGGTGGCGATCGAGTTTCGCATGAAGTTTTTCAAGCCTGTTGTGGTCGATATGTTCTGCTATCGCCGCTTCGGCCACAATGAGGGCGACGAACCGGCCTTCACCCAGCCGATCATGTACCGCAACATCCGCAACCACAAGACGACGGTGCAGATCTATGGCGACCGGCTGATCGCCGAGGGTCACCTCACCCAGGCCGAGCTCGACCAGTTGAAAGCCGACTGGCGGGCGCATCTGGAATCCGAATGGGAAGTCGGCCAGCACTACAAGCCCAACAAGGCTGACTGGCTCGACGGCGCCTGGTCGGGCCTGCGCACTGCCGACAACCAGGACGAACAGCGGCGCGGCAAGACCGCCGTGCCGGTCAAGACACTGAAGGAAATCGGCAGGAAGCTGACCGAGGTGCCGAAGGACTTCGAGGCGCACAAGACGATCATCCGCTTCCTCGAAAACCGCCGCCAGGCGATCGAGTCCGGCGAAGGCATCGACTGGTCGACGGCCGAGGCGCTGGCCTTCGGCGCCATCCTGCTCGACGGCAATCCGATCCGCCTGTCGGGGCAGGATTCCGAACGCGGCACCTTCTCGCAGCGCCATTCCGTGCTCTACGACCAGCGCGACGAGACCCGCTACATCCCGCTCAACAATCTGTCGGCGGCTCAGGCCGGCTACGAAGTCATCAACTCGATGCTGTCGGAAGAGGCGGTTCTGGGCTTCGAATACGGCTACAGCCTGGCCGAGCCAAAGGCGTTGACCTTGTGGGAAGCGCAGTTCGGCGACTTCGCCAACGGCGCCCAGGTGGTGTTCGACCAGTTCATCTCGTCAGGCGAACGCAAGTGGCTCAGAATGTCGGGCCTCGTCTGCCTCTTGCCGCATGGCTATGAAGGCCAGGGTCCGGAACATTCCTCGGCCCGGCTCGAACGCTTCCTGCAGCTTTGCGCCGAAGACAACATGCAAGTCGCCAACTGCACCACGCCGGCCAACTACTTCCACATATTGCGCCGGCAGCTGAAGCGCGACTTCCGCAAGCCGCTGATTCTGATGACGCCGAAGTCGCTGCTGCGCCACAAGCGCGCGGTGTCGACGCTGCCGGAAATTTCGGGCGAAAGCTCGTTCCACCGGTTGCTGTGGGACGATGCGCAGCTGCTTTCCGGACAAGCGATCAAGCTGGTCAAGGATTCCAAGATCCGCCGCGTCGTGCTGTGTTCGGGCAAGGTCTATTACGACCTCTATGAGGAGCGCGAGAAGCGCGGCATCAACGACATCTATCTGCTGCGCGTCGAGCAGCTTTACCCGTTCCCGGCCAAGGCGCTGATCACCGAACTGTCGCGGTTCCGCAATGCCGAGATGGTGTGGTGCCAGGAGGAGCCCAAGAACATGGGCGCCTGGTCGTTCATCGACCCGTATCTGGAATGGGTGCTGGCGCATATCGACGCCAAGCATCAGCGGGTGCGCTACACCGGCCGTCCGGCCGCCGCCTCGCCGGCGACCGGACTGATGTCGAAGCATCTCGCCCAGCTCGCCGCCTTGCTCGAAGACGCGCTTGGTGAATAGAGAAGATCTGGGCGAACAACAGAACCGAAAGAAAACGGACAGGCACAATGGCTACCGAAATCCGCGTTCCCACTCTCGGCGAATCCGTCACTGAAGCGACCGTCGGCAAATGGTTCAAGAAGGTTGGCGATACAATCGCCGCCGATGAACCGCTGGTCGAGCTCGAGACCGACAAGGTGACGGTGGAGGTGCCTGCCGCCGCCGCCGGCACGCTGGGTGAGATCACCGTCAAGGAAGGCGAGACGGTCGGTGTCGGCGCGCTGCTGGGGTCGATTTCGGCAGGCGGCGCGGCTCCCGCCACGAAGCCGCAAGCGGTGTCGCAGGCCTCGTCGCCGGATGCGGCATCGACCGGCAAGCAGGCCGCGGCCGAGACCGCCAAGATCGCCGGCGATGCCGGCCCGGTCGAGCCGCGCACCATGCCACCGGCACCGGCCGCGGCGAAACTGATCGCCGAAAGCAATCTCTCGGTCGACCAGATCTCCGGTTCGGGAAAGCGCGGCCAGGTGCTGAAAGGTGACGTGCTCGACGCCATCTCCAAGGGCGCGCCGTCGCAGCCGGCCGAGACACCGAAAGCAGCACCGGCACCGGTTGCCGTGCGGGCGCCGTCCGCGGGCGACGATGCATCGCGCGAGGAGCGCGTGCGCATGACCAAATTGCGCCAGACCATCGCGCGCCGCCTCAAGGAAGCGCAGTCGACCGCAGCCATGCTGACCACCTTCAACGAGGTCGACATGTCAGCGGTGATGGCGCTGCGCACCAAGTACAAGGACGTGTTCGAGAAGAAGCACGGCGTGAAGCTCGGCTTCATGGGCTTCTTCACCAAAGCCGTCACCCACGCCCTGAAGGAAATCCCCTCGGTCAATGCCGAGATCGACGGCACCGACATCATCTTCAAGAACTATGCCCATATCGGCGTCGCCGTGGGCACCGAAAAGGGCCTTGTCGTGCCGGTGGTGCGCGATGCCGACCAGATGTCGATCGCCGAGATCGAGAAGGACATCGGCCGGCTGGGCATCGCCGCGCGCGACGGCAAGCTGTCGGTCGCCGACATGCAGGGCGGCACGTTTACGATTTCCAACGGTGGCGTCTACGGGTCGCTGATGTCGACGCCGATCCTAAACGCGCCGCAGTCGGGCATTCTGGGCATGCACAAGATCCAGGACCGGCCGGTCGTAGTGGGCGGCCAGATCGTGATCCGGCCGATGATGTACCTGGCGCTCAGCTACGATCACCGCATCGTCGACGGCAAGGAAGCGGTGACCTTCCTGGTCCGCGTCAAGGAAAGCCTGGAGGATCCGGAACGGCTGGTGCTTGATCTCTGAGGTCTGGTGCTGATCCGGCTGTTGGAATGTGTGCCGGAGGAAGGGATCTGCGCGGCAGAATGACGACCCGTTCCCTTAGCCTTTCCAAGGTGCTTTCGATCGCATCGATCGCGGCCGGCATGGTGCTGGCCGCTGCCGGCGCTCACGCCGCCTGTCCGATCGAGCTCGCTGTCTATGGCGATACACAGAGCGGCAGCGAGATCGACTTCACGCCGACCGGCACCTCGGCGACCGTCACCAACACCTTCCGCATGATTCTCGACAATGATGTGGTGCTCAACGGCATCGTCATGTGGAATGAAGGCGTATCGCGGCCGAACGGTGCGCTGATGCACAAATGCCCCGAGGGCGACGTCACCGGCGAGGAGCTTGCCGCCTGCACGCCCTGGCACGGCGTCATCTACACGGCGGATGAAAAGGGCAACATCGGACTGCTGCCGGCTGAAGGCGTCGAAGCGCCGAAGACGCTGATCCTGCCGGACCTCGGGTCGGCGTTGCGCCAATCCAGCGCCTATGGCGGCAGCGGATTTTCGAAAGTGCCGTGGGATGTGTTTGCCTTGAAGGGATGCCAGGAATGAGCGGGACGCAAAAGGTGCTGCTGGTCACCGGCGGCAGCCGCGGCATCGGCGCCGCGATCTGCCGGCTCGGATCGAAGGCCGGCTACCGGGTCGCGGTCAACTACGCTTCGAACCAGGAGGCCGCCAAGGCGCTGGTCGCCGAGATCGAGGCCGCCGGCGGCGAGGCTTTCGCGGTCAAGGGCGATGTCGGCAAGGAGTCCGATATCGTGGCCATGTTCGAGGCCGTCGACCGCGCCTATGGACGGCTCGATGCCTTCGTCAACAATGCCGGCATCGTCGACGTCAAGGCGCGCGTCGACGAGATGGATGTTTCGCGGCTGGAGCGCATGATGCGCATCAATGTCGTCGGCTCGTTCCTCTGCGCCCGCGAGGCGGTGAAGCGCATGTCGACCCGTCATGGCGGGTCGGGCGGATCCATCGTCAACATCTCGTCGGCCGCGGCGACATTGGGCTCGCCGGGCGAATATGTCGATTATGCCGCCTCCAAGGGCGCCATCGACACCTTCACCGTCGGGCTCGCCCGTGAGGTGGCGCTAGAAGGCATCCGCGTCAATGCGGTGCGGCCGGGCATCATCGACACGGACATCCACGCCTCCGGCGGGCAGCCGGACCGGGTGGAGCGGTTCCGCGATCTGCTGCCGATGAAAAGAGCCGGTACAGTGGATGAAGTCGCGGGCGCGGTTCTCTATCTTCTCTCCGACGCCGCGTCCTATACGACGGGCGCGATCCTGAATGTAAGCGGCGGCCGCTGAGCGCTCTCAAGCAGATCGAGCATGATGTTATCCGAAAACCGCGTCACACTTTTCGGCATCATGCTCAAAACAGAAGGACAGTATCATGGCTTATGACGTCGTTATCATCGGATCGGGACCCGGCGGCTATGTCTGCGCCATCAAGGCGGCGCAGCTCGGGCTCAGGGTTGCGGTGGTCGAGAAGAACGCGACCTTCGGCGGCACCTGCCTGAACATCGGCTGCATCCCGTCCAAGGCGCTGCTCCATGCCTCCGAGATGTTCGCCGAGGCCGGCCACTCCTTCGACACGCTCGGCGTCGAGACATCGGCGCCGAAATTGAACCTGAAGAAGATGATGGCGCACAAGGATGCGACGGTGTCGTCGAACGTCAACGGCGTCGCCTTCCTGTTCAAGAAGAACAAGATCGATAGTTTCCGCGGCACCGGCAAGGTGCTCGCCGCCGGTAAAGTGTCGGTCACCTCCGAGGACGGCAAGGTCGAGGAGATCGAGACGAAGAACATCGTCATCGCCACCGGCTCGGATGTCGCCGGCATTCCCGGCGTCAAGGTCGACATCGACGAGAAGGTGATCGTGTCGTCGACCGGCGCGCTGTCGCTGGATAAGGTTCCCGGCCATCTGGTGGTGGTCGGCGGCGGTGTCATCGGGCTCGAGCTCGGCTCGGTGTGGGCGCGGCTCGGCGCCAAGGTCACCGTGGTCGAATTCCTCGACACCATCCTGGGCGGCATGGACGGCGAGGTCTCCAAGCAATTCCAGCGGTTGCTGGGCAAACAGGGCTTCGAGTTCAAGCTCGGCGCCAAGGTCACCGGCGTCGCCAAGGCCAAGAAGGGTGCGACCATCACCTTCGAGCCGGTCAAGGGCGGCGCCGCCGAGACCATCGAGGCCGATGCCGTGCTGATCGCCACCGGCCGCCGCGCCTATGCCGACAGCCTCGGGCTCGGGGAAGCCGGCGTCGAGGTCGACGAGCGCGGCCGGGTCAAGACCGATGGCCATCTCAAGACCAATATCCCGGGCATCTATGCCATCGGCGATGTCATCGCCGGGCCGATGCTGGCGCACAAGGCCGAGGATGAGGGCGTGGCGGTAGCGGAAACCATTGCCGGTCAGGCCGGCCACGTGAACTATGACGTCATTCCGAGCGTCGTCTACACCAGCCCGGAAATCGCCTCGGTCGGCAAGACCGAGGAAGAATTGAAGAAGGCCGGCATCGACTACAAGATCGGAAAGTTCCCGTTCAGCGCCAATGGCCGGGCGCGCGCCATGCTGCACACGGACGGTTTTGTGAAGATCCTCGCCGACAAGCAAAGCGACCGCGTGCTCGGCGTCCATATCGTCGGCTTCGGCGCCGGCGAGATGATCCACGAGGCGGCGGTGCTGATGGAGTTCGGCGGTTCGTCGGAGGATCTCGCCCGCACCTGCCATGCGCACCCGACGATGTCGGAGGCGATCAAGGAGGCGGCGCTGGCGACGTTCTTCAAGCCGATCCACATCTAAGGCCCTTTCATAAACTCTACTCCGGCGGCCATCTGGCGAGGTTTTCTCCGCTTTCACAGCGCCGCGCGTCCCTCCTGGACGCTCAAAGGATGCTGTGACCCTTTTTGATTGGCGCATGATCCTCTCCGAAAAAATCGGACTGATCTTCGGGGTCATGCGCTGCTCACGGACCCAATGTCCGCTGCGCTCCGGTTCTCGAAAACCACACCAGCTGACTCACCGGAGCGAGTTTCTGGAAAGGCCTTTCTGGCGGCCCCTACAAAACAAAACGGCCCGCTTTTCAGCGGGCCGTTCGTAACTGATATCGAGCCAATCACTGGGCCGGTGCAGGTGCCGGCGCAGGGGCTGGTGCCGGCGCAGGAGCCGGTGCGGGCGCGGGTGCCGGGGCAGGCGCCGGTTCTGCAGGTGCCGGAGCAGGCGCGGGCGCAGGTTCAGCCGGCTTCATCGGTTCCGCCGGTGCAGGCGCTGGGGCCGGTGTGCTGGCCGCCGGCGGCTCGGCGGGTGCCGGGTGCTCACCACTTCTTCCGAAAACATAATACGCGACAACCGCCAGAATAACGACGACCAGTGCAATCAGCCAACCGCTACCACCGCCGCCGCCACTTGGCCTTGGTGCGTTGGTGGACGAATTGAACGGGTCGTTTGGATTCGGTGTGTTCGCCATAAAAGTGTCCTCCGTGGATGAAAAATATCAATCAACACCATACAACGCGCAATCATTGAACTGGTTTCACGCTAGGGTTGGAAAACGCCAAAAACAAGGACAATCCTGCCCTTCCGCAGCCGGAGTGGCGTCGTTTCGCCACGCAGCGCGCCAAGTTTGCGTCTGTTAAGGTCGAATCAGAGGGTTTTGCCGTGACGAATCCGTCAGCTCAGCTTGTCCCGAATCACTGCGATGCTCTCGCCAGAGCCCAGTTCGCAGACCGCTATGTGCTGGTCACTGAAGGCCTTTCCTTAACCGCATTCGGCGCGGCCGAACGCGCTCTGGGGCGAACGCCGCCCTGGGTCGGCAGGCTCATGGCGCTGCGCAATCTTGCCGTCAGGCCGTTCCGGCTGAAGACGGGCTTGGAAACTGCGGTGTTGCCGTCGGGCCGGATCGGGATATTTCCGCTCATCAGCCAGTTTCCCGGCAAGGTTGTGCTTGGCCTCGACGACCGACATCTCGATTTCCGTGTTCTGGTCGAAGTCAGGGATCTTGGCAGCGGCCGGCAAGAGGTGGCCGCGACGACGATCGTCAAGACGCACAATTGGCTCGGGCGCGCCTATCTCGCGATCATCATGCCGTTTCACCGGATGGTCGTCCCGGCGATGCTGGCCCAGATCCTGGCGAAGTAAGCTGAAGTCACTAAAGTCCGACAGGCGTGACGGTGTAACCGGCCTTGCGGAAATCCTCGACCAGGCCTTCGGGGCCGGGAAGGTGGAGGGCGCCGACCGCCATGAAGACGTTGCCCCTGGCAAGGATCGGTTCGGCATGCTCGACCATCACCTTGTTGCGGCTGGTGATCATGGTTTCCTCGAACGCCGCATAGCCCGCGGGGTCGTCCGTGCCCTCCGGCATGGCCACGCGAAACAGCGGCCAGAACATTCCGGTGTCGCCGCGCTGGTAGAGCACGATCATGGTTTCGTTGATGTCGTTGATCTTATCGCCGAGCTTCAGCGTGTCGACGAGGCCCTTCATGTGAAACGCCAGCGGCAGCGAGGCCATGGCGCGCAGCTGGCTTTCAGCCGTCTCCAATCCTTCCACCGGCTTGCCGGAAGCCTTCGCACCTTGCGCCAGTCTGACATCGAGCACCGGGGCGCCGCCTGACTGGCGGGCCAGCTCGCAGGCCGGCAGTGCCATCATGGCCGAGAGCATCCACGGCTTCATCTTGGCAACCGTTGCCGGAGGAATGCCGCGTGCGTCGAGCGCGGCGTTCATGGCCGCCGCATCGTCGGGCGACAGCAGCGACGCCAGCGTCGTCGAATCAGTGAACATCATCAGGTCCGGCTCTTTGAGCATCGCGACCATCATCTTCTGCTTGTCGAGCACGTCCGTGGTTTCGATGATGATGGTGCCGGCGGCGTCATAGGCTTTCTGCGCTTCGGGAGGCAGCGTGGTGACGCGCGGGTCGGTCATATGCATGGTGCCGAACAGGAAGGACGGCTTCTCGCCGGGCTTTTCCAGCTTCCATAACAGGCCCTTGCCGTTCGGCGTCGCGGCGGCTTCCGCTTCGATCTTGCGGTAGCTCGCCGGATCGTTCTTCTGCAGGGCCGACAGCATGTCGGCACCGGTGCAGGTCGGGACTTCGGCATGCGCCTTGCCGGCCGCGAACAGCAGCACGGCGAGGAACGACAGGAAGAACAGAACATTGAGCGCGACGAGCAGCTTCAGCGACACGGAAGCAGCACGGTCGGCGATGGCTATGACGCGTTTCATGAGCCTCTTCTAGGACTGAAAAGCGGCAAAACGGTTAACCTGTGCTGAGAAATTGTCTTGGACTGGCTATCGCGCTCAACTGACGTCGATGGGGCTCATGCTTCAACGATTAGCGGAAACGCCCATTTCTTCGTCATCCCAGGGTCTCCGCGACGGAGCTTCGCTCCTGCTTCGCCCAGGGATGACGACGTTGGGGAGGCTTTCGGCCAAATGGTGAACGTTACTGGCGTTCACGCCCTGGGATGCGCCTGCTCATAAATCTCGAGCAGCCTCGCGGTGTCGACGCCGGTGTAGATTTGCGTCGTCGACAGGCTGGCGTGGCCGAGCAGTTCCTGGATGGTGCGCAAATCACCGCCGCGGCCGAGCAGATGCGTGGCGAAGGAATGGCGCAGTGCATGCGGCGTCGCGGTATCGGGCAGGTTGAGCGCCGAGCGCAGCTTGGCCATGTCGCGCTGGACGATGGCCGGGTTGAGCGGGCCGCCGCGGGCGCCGCGAAACAACAGGCCCTTGGGGTCGAGATGGTAGGGGCAGAGCCGGCGATATTCGGCGATTGCCCTGAGCGCCACCGGCAGCACCGGCACCAGGCGCGTCTTGCCGCCCTTGCCGGCAACGCGCAGCACCGTGTCGGCCGCCGACGCCAGATCGGCGCCGGTCAGGCCGAGCGCCTCGGAAATGCGCAGGCCAGAGCCGTAGAGCAGCGTCAGCACGGCGGCGTTGCGGGCTGCGATCCAGGGTTCCTCCGCCAGTTGGCCTTCGATGGAAACGATATGCTTGGCATCGCTCGCCGTCAGCGGCTTGGGCAGCGATTTGGGCTGGCGCGGCGCGCGCAGTGCCGCCGCACCGGCCGCATTGGCGAGGCCGCGCCGCTCGAGGAAACGCAGCAGCGAACGAATGCCGGCGAGACCCCGGCCCAGCGTGCGGGCGCCGGCGCCGGCATTGCGGCGGGCGGCAAGGAAGCCGCGCAAATCCGCCGGGCGCAGATCGGCGATGTCCGAAATGCCGGGCGAGCCGCCGCAATGGCCGGTGAGGAAATGCAGGAACTGACGCGTGTCGCGCTCATAGGCTTCCACCGTCTCGGGCGACAGCCGACGTTCTCGCGCCAGCATCTTCAGCCAGCTTTCGCGCGCCGCCTGGAGATCGGGTTTGGCCGGGATGAGGAATTCCTGCATGGCGGCATTTTCGGATATTCGGGTTAGGAAGCGGTGAATAGCCCGTCATTGAAATGACAGCCGCGTGGGGCTAGAGCAGGCCAAAGGATATTTCGCCATGAGCAAGCTCCAGAATCCTGTCCAGATGGCCGTGATCGGCGCCGCCCATGGCATCAAGGGCGAATTGCGGGTGAAGACCTTCACCGGCGAGCCGCTGGCGCTGGCCGACTACGGGCCGCTCTACGCCAGGGACGGGCGCGCCTTCCAGATCGTCGACATCAGGCCCGCCAACACCGTCGTCGTGGTCCGTTTCAAGGGCATTGCCGACCGCAATGCGGCCGAGGCGCTGGCCGGCACGGAGCTGTTCGTCGACCGTTCGATGCTGCCGGACGATGGCGAGGAAGACGAATTCTACCATGCCGA
The DNA here is from genome assembly GCF_003997175.1 of Mesorhizobium sp. Primo-A. Classification (NCBI taxonomy): domain Bacteria; kingdom Pseudomonadati; phylum Pseudomonadota; class Alphaproteobacteria; order Hyphomicrobiales; family Phyllobacteriaceae; genus Mesorhizobium; species Mesorhizobium sp. Primo-A. The sequence goes on along the minus strand of NZ_RZTG01000014.1, from coordinate 34,397 downwards.
CCTCGTCGGCCTCGAAGTCCGCGACGACACGGGTGCCGTGCTTGGCAAGGTGGTCGCGGTGCACAATTTCGGCGGCGGCGACATTCTCGACGTGACGCTGGGCGGGCGCAAGGGCGTGCTGATCCCGTTCACACAGGCTGCCGTACCGCAAGTGTCGATCGCCGAGGGTTTTGTTCGTGTCGATCCGGCGGCAGCCGGGCTGGTCGATGACGAGGATGGCGGTGGTCCGCGTGAGGAAGACTTCGATCCGAAGGGCAGGCCGCGCGGACCGAGCGATGCCGGGGGCAACCGGTGAGTTTTTCCGCTTCGGTGCTGACGCTTTACCCCGAGATGTTTCCCGGCGCGCTCGGCCTGTCGTTGGCCGGCCGGGCGCTCGAGGCCGGGACGTGGTCGCTGGAGACGATCCAGATCCGCGACTTCGCCACCGACCGCCATCGCACCGTCGACGACACGCCCGCCGGCGGCGGCGCCGGCATGGTGATGCGCGCCGACGTGCTGGCGAAAGCCATCGACCATGCTTCGCCGGAAGGCGATGCGCGGCCCCGGCTGCTGATGAGCCCGCGCGGCAAGCCGCTGACCCAGGCGCGTGTGCGCGAGCTGGCCGCTGGGCCGGGCGCCGTCATCCTGTGCGGCCGCTTCGAAGGCGTCGACCAGCGGGTGATCGACGCGCGGGGATTGGAGGAAGTCTCGATCGGCGATTTCATTCTCTCGGGTGGTGAGCCGGCCGCCCTTGTGCTGCTCGACGCGGTGGTGCGGCTGCTGCCCGGGGTCATGGGCAACGCGATGTCGGGCGAGGAAGAGAGTTTTGAAAACGGCCTGCTCGAACATCCGCACTATACGCGGCCGCAGGAGTTCGAAGGCCGTGACATTCCCGAGGTCCTGATTTCCGGCAATCACAAGAAGATCGCCGCCTGGCGGCGGGCGGAGTCAGAAAGACTGACAGCCGAGAGGCGTCCGGACCTGCTTGCCGCTGCTCAGCCCTTGGCAAAATAATAGAAGGCCAAAAACAGGCCGACGGCGACGACGAAGCCGCGCACGGCGTTTTGCGGCACCCGCTTGGCGATCCAGACGCCGGCATAGCCGCCGAGCGCGCCGCCCGGGATCATGATGATCGCCTGCGGCCAGGCGACGACGCCGCCCGAGACGAAGACGACGATCGCGACAGCGGCGATGACCATGGCCAGCATGTTCTTCAACGCGTTCAGCCGGTGATAGTCGCCGGCCTGGGTGAGGCCGAGCGTCGCCAGCATCATCACGCCCATGCCGGCGCCGAAGAAGCCCCCATAGATGGCGGTGAGAAACTGCGCGAGCGAGCCGGCCAGCGAGCCCACCGCCGCTTCATGGCCGGGCTTTGGCACTGGTTTCAGCCAGGGGCCGGCGGCGAACAGGGCCGTCGCGGCTAGCAGCAGCCACGGCACCAGAGCGCGAAACGAGGGATTGTCGAGCGCCAAAAGGATCAGAGCGCCGGCCAGTGCGCCCACGGCCGAGATCAGGCACAGCAGCAGCGCGCCGCGCCAGAAGTGCCTGATATCGGCCGAGTAGGCGAGGGTCGAGGTGATGTAGCCTGGAAATTGCGTCACCGAGGAGGTGGCGTTGGCAACGATCGGCGGCAGGCCGACCAACGTCATGGCGCCGAAGGTGATGAAGGTGCCGCCACCGGCGACCGCATTGGCGGCGCCTGACAGAAAGCCCGCTAGAAACAGCACGATGGCATCGAAGACAGACATGAATTGCGGCCGCTCAAAACTGTGTTATTTCAGGCTTTAGAAAGCCTGAACGACCGGCGCAACCCGGCACGGCAGGATTACGATGGTGCCATGCGAGCAGAAAATGCGCGCCCAAGGCGTGACAAAGCGGCGAAATAGCTGTATGTGCCCGCCCGTACCGGCCAGAAAGAATCTGCCGGACCCGTCAACAATGACGGTGTAGTCGCCCCTGCCTGATGTTTCAAAGACAAATGTCTTGGAGACAAAAGGCATAGCCAAGCGGTCAATGGAACTGCAAGGCGAGTGTCGGACGCTCTGACTGTCGGAAGAACAAGAAGTGGACTTTTGAGATGGATATTCTCCGTCAGCTCGAGGCCGAACAGGCCGCCAAGATCGAAGCCAAGCGCAAGCTTCCCGAATTCCAGCCCGGCGACACCGTGCGCGTCCAGGTCCGCGTGACCGAAGGCACCCGCACCCGCGTCCAGGCCTATGAGGGCGTCGTCATCGCCCGCGCCGGCGCCGGCTTCCAGGAGAACTTCACGGTTCGCAAGATTTCCTACGGCGAAGGTGTCGAGCGCGTGTTCCCGGTCTACTCGCCGATGGTTGAAGGCGTCGAGATCGTTCGCCGCGGCAAGGTGCGTCGCGCCAAGCTCTACTACCTGCGCGATCGTCGCGGCAAATCGGCCCGTATTTCTGAAAACACCGGCGTGCGCGCCCGCAAGCTGAACGATGAGGAGCGCGATGCGCTGAACGCCGAGAAGGCCCGTATCGAAGCCGAGAAGGTGGCAGCAGCCGAGGCCCTGGCCGTCGAGAAGGCCGCCCAGGACGCCGCCGAGAAGAAGGCCGCCGCCGAGGCCGAAGCAGCAGCCAAGGCCGCCGCAGAAGCGACCCCTGCCGAATAAGGTTTTCGGAAATCCCATTCAAAAAGGCGGCTTCGGCCGCCTTTTTTCGTTTCACCAGACTGTGAACGCTTTCAGCGCCAGACACAGGATCCGGCTGTTGACGGCGCATTACTTTGTGAACTAAATAATCGCGCACAAAGTAATTGGAGATTTGATATGGCACTCTACACCACACAGGCTCACGTCACCGGCGGCCGCGCCGGCCATGGCGAGACCAGCGACGGTCTGCTCAAGGTCGATCTGGCAATGCCCAAAGAACTCGGCGGGCCGGGGGGCGCCACCAATCCCGAGCAACTGTTCGCTATCGGCTATGCCGCCTGCTTCGAAAGCGCCATCCGCTTTGTCGCGCGCAAACAGAAGCTGTCGCTGACGGATGCCGGGGTAACCTCCACCGTCAGCCTGCTTCCCGATGGCGAAGGCTTTAAGCTCGGTGTCGCGCTCGCGGCGGAAACGAAAGGCCTTGATCAGGCGGCGGCGGAAGCGCTTGTATCGGAGGCGCACAAGATCTGCCCCTATTCCAACGCCATCAGGGGCAATGTCGACGTAGCGCTTTCGGTAAAGGCGGCATGACGGAAAAGACGACAAAGAGCACCAGGGACGTCCCGGCGGAGGCCACCGGGACGTTTCACGTTCCGCGGCTCGACCAACAGCTCTGCTTCGCGCTCTATTCGGCAAGCGGGCTGATGACGAAGCTCTACCGCCCGCTGCTCGATCCGCTCGGCCTGACCTATCCGCAATATCTGGCCATGTTGGCGCTCTGGGAACGGGCTCCAAGCACGGTCGGCGAGCTTGGCGAAGCGCTCGGGCTGGATTCGGCGACGCTGACGCCGCTGCTCAAGCGGCTGGAGGCCGGTGGCCTGGTCACACGCCGGCGCGACCCCGCCGACGAGCGCCGGGTTCTGGTCGAGCCGACAGCGAAGGGACAAGCGTTGCGTGAGCAGGCCAAAAGCGTGCCGGCGGCGATGCTTTGCAACCTGCCGCTGGATGCCGACGAGTTGAAATCCCTGCACCGCACGCTGACACGGTTCGTCTCCGGCTTGCGCAAGGCGGATGCCGGCATCGTGAAGCGGAGCTGATCGCTGCCGCGACACCGTTCATTCCTGAATCCCGGAAATGAAGGCATCGGAATCCCTTTTCGCGCGCGCTGACGCAGCGGACCGTCTTGCATGACGCTTGCGGAAAGCTAAAGTCGGCGCCGGATTTTCCTACAAGCCCGGCCGTGCCCGGGTCCTTCAATTTCCGGGGAGTGTGTCATGACCAAATCGAAACTGCTGCTGGCAGGCCTGCTTGCCCTCGTCCTGGTACCCGTTGCCGCCTTTGCGCAGGCGCTGCCCGACCTCGGCGGCAAAAAGGTGGTGGTTGTGACCGAAAACGCCTATCCGCCGCTGCAGTTCATCGATGCCAAGACCGGCAAGCAGATCGGCTGGGAATATGATGCGATGAACGAGATCGCCAAGCGGCTGAATTTCGCCGTCGAGTACCAGAACACATCCTGGGACGCGATGATCCAGGCGGTTTCCGACAACCAGTACAACATCGGCATGACCGGCATCACCATCAAGGACGACCGCAAGGAGAAGGTCGATTTCTCCGACCCCTATATGCGCTCGGAACAGTTCATGCTGGTGCGCGGCGATGAAAGCCGTTTCACCGACGCCAAGACCTTCGGCGCCTTCAAGGATGGGCTGATCGGCGCGCAGGCCGGTACCACGCCCTTCTACACCGCCGTCTACAGCGTGCTCGACGGCAATGAGCAGAACCCGCGCATCAAGCTGTTCGAGACCTTCGGCGCCACGGTGCAGGCACTGAAATCCGGCGACGTTGACGTCGTCTTGACCGACGGCACCGCGGGGAAGGGCTATGTCGACGCCTCCGAGGGCAAGCTGAAGCTGATCGGCGGACCGCTCGGCACCGAGGATTTCGGCTTCATCTTCCCGAAGGGTTCCGACCTGGTGAAGCCGGTCAATGCGGCGATTGCGGCGTTGAAGGCGGACGGGACGTTCGATGCGCTGAACAAGAAGTGGTTTCTTGATTACAAGATGGGGCAGTGATTTCGCACTGACTTCGCGCTTGAACGCCCCCCTCTGCCTTGCCGGGCATCTCCCCCTCAAGGGGGGAGATTGGCTGTTTTTTCCGCTTTCACCAATCACCAAAGTTGTAAAAAGAGTGCCGTCGACGAAGCTGCCAATCTCCCCCCTTGAGGGGGAGATGGCCGGCAGGCCAGAGGGGGCTGCCTTGGCGCAATCCTTTTGATGCCTCCCGCCTCTTCCTCCAAAGCCGACTTCCCCTGGTGGCTCGTCGTGGCCGTGACCATCGCGATCGCGGTGGCCGTCTTCGTCGCCACCAGCAATCTCTATGCCCAGGTGTTCGCCACGGTCGCCAAGGGCATCGGCGTCACCATCTTCGTCACCGTGATTGCCTTCGTGCTGGCGTCGGCCATTGGGCTCGGCATCGCGCTGATGGGAATGTCGGGTTCGCGCTGGCTGCGCCAGATCGCGCGCTTCTATGTCGAGATCATCCGCGGCGTGCCGATCCTGGTGCTGTTGTTCTGGATCGCCTTTGCCGGCGCGCCGGCCTTCGTCGCGGCCTGGAACGCGCTGACCGCGCCGCTGCAAAGCGCCGGCCTGTTCGGCGAGCTTTTGGTGCGCGACGTGTCGCTGTTGTGGCGCGCCATCATGGCGCTGACCATCGGCTATTCGGCTTTCATCTCGGAGGTTTTCCGGGCCGGCATCCAGGCGGTGGAGAAGGGCCAGATCGAAGCGGCGAAGGCGCTCGGGCTGACCCGCGCGCAGCGTTTCCGGCTCATCGTGTTTCCACAGGCGATCCGCACCATCCTGCCGCCCCTCGGCAATGATTTCGTCGCACTGGTCAAGGATTCCTCGCTGGTCTCGGTGCTCGGCGTTGCCGACATCACGCAGATGGGCAAGGTCTACGCCGCCGGCTCCTTTCGCTTCTTCGAGACCTATTCGATAACAGCCTACATCTACCTCATCCTGACCGTCGGCCTGTCGCTGGCGCTCAGGGCGCTGGAACGGCGGCTGCGCCGCCAGCACGAGGAATAGTTTTTCGGCCAAGGCAGCGCTACGATCCCCGAGCATTCCCGTTGAGGAGGTCCCATGATCGTCGACAAAGCCAATGCGGCGCTGGATTCCGTCTATACGGCCGACACGCCGGAAGCGCTTGAAGAGGCCTATGCCGCATGGGCCGGGACCTATGACAGCGAGACCGCCTCGCTCGGCTACCTCCTGCCTTTCCTGATCACCGCCTGGGTGGCGCGCCATGTGCCGGCGGGCGATGGCCCGTTGCTCGATGCCGGCTGCGGCACCGGCCTGTCGGGACCGTCGCTGAATGCGCTCGGCTACCGCGACATTGCGGGGCTCGACCTCTCGGACGATATGCTGAAGATCGCCGGCAGCCGCAATGCCTACAGCGAACTGAAGCAGGCAATGCTGGGCGGTCCGCTGCCGTGGCCGGACGGGTATTTCCGCGCCTTCTTCTCGACAGGCGTGTTCACCATCAGCCATGCGCCGGCGACAGGCCTGCACGAACTGGTGCGCATCACCCGCAAGGGCGGCCATGCGATCTTCACCGTGCGCGACCGGGTGTTCGAGAGCGGCGGCTTCCAGGCGGTGTTCGATGAGTTGGAGCAGACTGGGAAATGGCGGCCGGTCGAGGAAAGCCCGTGGTTCCGCTGCTATGCGATCGCCGAGCCGGATGCGCTGGTGAAGACTTTTGTGTTTGAAGTGATCTGAGCGGCGCGTTCTCCGATCTTGGCTTCCTTCCTCTCCCCCTGAAGGTGTGGAAGTGAGGACGAGGAACCCGAGTTCTGCGAAGGCAGCTTCCAATTGCCGAAAACCCAAAACATTGATATGAGCCACGCCATGGAAGAGCTTTTTGGCGATCCGGCCTACAAGGGGTTCGTGCTGCAGGACAGAAAACGCCTGCCGTCGCGCTTCTCCGCGCGCGTGTCCGGGGCGCTGACCAGCCGACTACCCTAGGCCGACCCATCGGGGTCGTTTCGCCGGGCCGGAGGTCCGGCACCTGCTCTTTCCCATTCTCATATCGACGGATTTACGCACATGAGCGCACCGCGCACCCTCTACGACAAGATTTTCGACGACCATGTCGTCGATCGCCAGGAAGACGGCACCTGCCTGCTCTACATCGACCGCCACCTGGTCCATGAAGTGACCAGTCCGCAGGCCTTCGAAGGCCTGCGCATGACCGGCCGTAAAGTCCGGCATCCGGAAAAGACGCTGGCCGTGGTCGATCACAATGTCTCGACTTCGCCCGAGCGCAAGTTCGGCATCAAGAACGAGGAAAGCCGCATCCAGGTCGAGGCGCTGGCCAAGAACGCCAGGGATTTCGGCGTCGAATATTATTCCGAGAACGATATCCGCCAGGGCATCGTCCACATCATCGGTCCGGAGCAGGGCTTTACACTGCCCGGCATGACCATCGTCTGCGGCGACAGCCACACCTCGACGCACGGCGCTTTCGGCGCGCTGGCGCATGGCATCGGCACATCCGAGGTCGAGCATGTTCTGGCGACGCAGACGCTGATCCAGCGCAAGGCCAAGAACATGCTGGTGCGTGTCGACGGCCAATTGCCGGAAGGTGTCACCGCCAAGGACATCATCCTGGCCATCATCGGCGAGATCGGCACTGCCGGTGGCACCGGCTATGTCATCGAATATGCCGGCGAGGCGATCCGTGCGCTGTCGATGGAGGGCCGCATGACGATCTGCAACATGTCGATCGAAGGCGGCGCGCGCGCCGGCCTGATCGCCGCGGACGAGACGACCTTCGCCTATGTCAAGGACAAGCCCCGCGCGCCGAAGGGCGCGGCCTGGGATGCGGCACTCGAATACTGGAAGACGCTACAGTCCGACGAGGGCGCGCATTTCGACAAGGTGATCGTGCTCGACGCGGCCAAGCTGCCGCCGATCGTCTCCTGGGGCTCTTCGCCCGAGGACGTCGTGTCGGTGCAAGGCATCGTGCCGAACCCGGACGACATCACCGATGAGAACAAGCGCACCTCCAAGCAGCGCGCGCTCGACTATATGGGTCTGACGCCGGGCACCAGGATCACCGACATCACGCTCGACCGCGTCTTCATCGGTTCCTGCACCAATGGCCGCATCGAGGATCTGCGCGCCGTCGCCAAGGTGGTCGAAGGCAAGACGGTCAGCCCGCATGTCGATGCGATGATCGTGCCGGGCTCCGGCCTGGTCAAGGAACAGGCGGAAGCCGAAGGCCTCGACAAGATCTTTGTCGCCGCCGGTTTCGATTGGCGCGAGCCGGGCTGCTCGATGTGCCTGGCCATGAACGACGACCGGCTGAAGCCGCATGAACGCTGCGCCTCGACTTCGAACCGCAATTTCGAGGGCCGGCAAGGCTTCAAGGGCCGCACCCATCTGGTGTCGCCGGCGATGGCGGCCGCGGCGGCGATCGCCGGCCACTTCGTCGACATTCGCGAGTGGAAGTAGTCCAGACTTGAACGGACCCGAGCCGCACCCGGCTCGGGTCAACGCTTCCCGTCGCGGCGGACGAGTTCGTGGAACTCCTCGCGGCGTCCGGGCTGTTCGGCCGCGACCACAAGCGCAAGCTGTTGTTCTTCGAAGAGCTTGAACCATTCGTCCCATTCGACGAGTTCATAGCCCCCCGCATTGAGCGGCCGTTCAGGCTGGTCCTGATCCTGATAGGCGTGCTGGCCGAAGACCAGCCTCAACATGGGCTGCGTCCCCGCTTCGGGCGAGATGTCGACGATTGCGGGAAAGCCGGCGCGCCCGGCAGCCCACGAGCGGATCGCATCGTGGTCGGTCAGTGTGATTGTGTCGGCCATCGGTCGCTCCAGATTGTCAACGAAGGAACGCTGACCGGAGACGGCGGTTCCCTGACATTATTTTGAGATGGCGGTCCTGCTTGCGGCGAGGCTTAACCGCTTGTTTGGGCTTGCCCTCTAAGCTCTTCCCCGACGTAAGCGAGGGGAAGTCATAGTCGTTTGGACACGGGTCTGCTCATAGCGCTGCTTAACCCGACGATCGCGCTGGCGCTCGGCGCGGCGTTCCTCGTGCTATGGTCCTATCAGCGCCACCGCCCCTATCTGGCCGTGCTGGCGCTCAGCTACAGTCTCTCGGCGGTGGGCTTCCTGCTTCAGTATTTCACCTTGCCGATCGGCATGCCGCTGACCAAGCTGGTGTCGAACATCTGCTTCAGCATCGCCGGCTGCTGCCTGGCCGGCGCCATCGTCCACCGCTATGGCCGCAAGGTGCCCTATGTGGGGATCGGCGCGCTGGCCTGCGGGGGACTGGCGTCGTTCTGCTGGTTCCTGTTCATCGCGCCGGATCTCACCTGGCGCATCCTGGCGATGAACTTCGCTTTCGGCGGTATCAGCCTTCTGGTTGCCGCCGAACTGCGCCCGGTGCGCAACAACGGCCCGACCGAGAAAATCCTGTTCGTGCTGTCGCTGCTGTCGGGCGTCAACTTCTTCGTGCGCACCCTTATCGTCGTCATCGCGCACGGGCCCTTCACGAGCTATGACGGGTTCTATGGCTCGTCCTACTGGACGACGGCGCTGCTGTCGCACGCGCTGCTGTCGCTGCTTATCGCGCTGTGCCTGTTTTCCGCCGCGGCACTCGACGTGTTGAAGGCGTTGAAGACCGAGACCTTTACCGACCCCCTGTCGGGCCTGCTCAACCGGCGTGGCTTCGAGGAGCGCGGCATGCTGCTCTTGCGGCACTGCGCCTCGGCGCGGTTCCCGGTCGCGTTGGTGCTGGCCGACCTCGATCATTTCAAGGCGCTCAACGATGTGCATGGGCATGGGGCGGGCGATCGCGTGATTGCCGATTTCGCCGCCAAGCTTCGGTCGGCGGCCGGCGCGCGCGGTGTTGCCGGGCGTATCGGCGGCGAGGAATTCGCCGTGCTGCTGCCACTCAGCGATCTTGCCGCGGCACGGCTGTTCGCCGAAGCGGTGCGCACGGTCTATTCGGCCGGCCATGTCGACGGGCTTCCCCAGGGAACGAAGGTGACGGCAAGCTTCGGCGTGGCGGCCCGCAGCGGTGACGAGGCGCTGGAGCCGCTGATGCGCCGTGCCGACGATGCGCTCTACAAGGCCAAGAAGAACGGCCGCGACAGTGTACGCCTGTCCTATGAGCGGCCGGAAACGGCGTTCCTGCCGGAGCCGCTCAAGACCGGCTGAATCCTGGCCGGCCAGGACGTTAACGTCTTCTTCGCCCGTCGATGATTAGCTGTCGGCGCGGGTGCGGGAGAACATGAGCGGCGCCAACTTCATCCTGTTGATCAATCTGTCGGTTGCCGGCCTGCTGGCGGCCTGCTTCATGGCGGTCGCCTTCCACGATGTCGGCCGGGCGCCGGCGCGCTGGCTGGCATTTGGCTATCTGCTGGGCATGGCCTATTCGGCCATCGAATTCTCCATTCCCGCTTTTGCCGACGCGCGGCTCCCGGTCGTTGCCGCCTTCGCGGTCTTCCTTGCCGCCACCATTGCGTTCAATGGCGGGCTTGCCCGCAAATACGGCGTGGCGCCGCCCTGGAAGGCGATGCTGTTTTTCCTGTTGGCCACCACCATAGCTGTGTATTTCGTACAGGACCTGCCCCGCCAGTCGCTGATCCGCATCATGGCTTACCAGCTTCCCTATGCGGTCATGCAGTTCATCGGGCTGGCCATCGTCTGGTCATCGAGGCAAAAGCTTGCCCGTCTCGATCGCATATTGATGGCCGTGCTGGCGGCGAGCGGCCTGCAGTTTGCCTCCAAGCCATTCATCGCCCATGCGCTCGGCGGCTGGGGCGCCAATCCGCAAGCCTATCTGCAAAGCAACTACGCGCTGGTGTCGCAATCGCTCGGCACTGTCTTTGCGCTGGCGCTGGCGCTGCTGATGCTGGCCATCCTGGTTCGCGACGTGCTTGCCGAAGTGACGTCGAAGTCGGAGACGGACACGCTTTCGCGCCTGCTCAATCGCGGCGGCTTCACCCGCCATGCCGAACTGGCGGTGCTTGGCGCCCTGCGGCAAGGCGTGCCGGTCGCGCTGGTCATAGCCGATCTCGATCATTTCAAGAGCGTCAACGACAGCTTCGGCCATGCGTCCGGCGACCGGGTGATCGAGACTTTTGCAGGCTTCCTGCGTGAAGCCGCCGCCGCGCATCACGTTGCCGGCCGCATTGGCGGCGAGGAGTTCGCCATCATCCTGCCGGGAACCAACCTTGCCGCGGCGCGGCTGTTCGCCGAGGGGACGCGCAGCGCCTTCGGCGCGCTGCCCATAGACGGACTGCCGGCTGACAACCGCTGCACCGCGAGCTTCGGCGTCGCCGAACTCCATGCGAGCGAAGACTTTGCCGATCTGATGCGGCGGGCCGACCAGGCGCTCTATCAGGCGAAGAATGCCGGGCGCGATTGCGTGCGCGTCTCCGTCGGGCCTGCCGGCAACTGGTCGTCAGCCGGAACGGAAGCTAACGGCAGGGGCTGAGTTCGGGCATCTCGCCGTCGGAGAGGCCGTACATATAGGAGCGGCCCTTCACCAGCACCGGCGGCCGGTAGCAATCGCTATAACCGCCGATTTCGTCGGCTTCGTTCTCGTAGATCACCTTGGGCTGGCCGGCGCTGGTGTAGTCGGAGAGCTGCTTGGCCAGCCTGCCTTGGCCGACGATGATGCGCTTGTAGCCGGCGGCGCTGTCGACGACGAGGTTGCCGAAGGAATCGGCGTAGACGCGATCCTGATGCCGTGCGCCGGCAAGCGCTGGCGCTGCAAGGCCGGCGACCGAGGCTGCTACGACGAGCGCCGCAAGGCGCGATTTGCCCGAATTCGAACGCATGGCGTCCTCCGTGTCTTGAGGGAAAGCCTCCTCGAATCAGAAATTAACGGTTTCTTAACCTTTGTTAAGAGGCCGGCGCGTTTGGCGGCGATGTCTCGGTAAACATGGTTAATATCCGTTAATATCCGACTGGATGGAAAACCCGGTGGCCATCATTCGGCCATGCTTGGCCGCACCATCGCGGCGGCGTCCGCCTTGGCGTCGGGACGATCGTGATCTGGACAAAGCATCGTGGCCGCTTGCCGCGCGGGAGGACAGCATATGGCGCTACGCCGGCCGATTTGGGTGTCCGTTTTCCCGTTGCTCGGTGTCGTCGCTGCCTGTGTGCCGCAAGACAGCGCGCCGAAGGCAGCCAATACCGTCGTCGTCTCACCTGCGCCGGCCCAGCAGTCCGTCGCAGCCGCGGTGCCTCCGGCAGCTGCACCCAAGATCATCACCGACCTTACCGCGCCGCGACCAGGCATAGGCACGGCCACCTATAGATGCGGCAACAACGGTATGATTTTCATCCAAAATCTAGGCACGTCGTTGCGTGTGGTCGGGTCCGACGGCGCGACCGAGGAGTTTGCGGCGTCGCCTGCCAACCAGAGCAGCCGCTACCAGGCGGCCACGCATGACGCAATCGTGATCGACGGGCGCGAGGCGCTGGTGATGAAGAAGGGATCGACGCCGCAGACCTGCAAACGCTGACGCCAGTCTCACCACCGCTGGGCCCTGGAGCCAGATATGTTGCACTGCAGCGATATCGAGCCGGCTTCAGGCCTTCCCAGCCTAATCGATTGAAGCCAAAGCCCGCCTTTTAGTCAGACTAAATTACGTTTTCGAAACGGTTTTCTGGCTTTGACGCGGTGCAAAAAGAGCATTAGAAACCGGCTGTCCGAAGTCGCAACCGGAAGCGGCAATGCCGCATTTCCACCTGAGGCTCCAGAGAGACGCCGAACTGGGGGAGCCATGAGCAAATCACCAGCCACCCGCGAATTTGCCAGACGTGAACGGCCGATTTCGCCGCACCTCACCGTGTACCGGCCGCCGATCACCATGACGATGTCGATCATTCACCGCATCACCGGCGGCGCGCTGTATTTCGGCACGCTGCTGGTCGCCCTGTGGCTGATGGCGGCGGCAAGCTCGCAGGCGACCTTCGATTGGGCCAATTCGGCCTTCGGCACCTGGCTCGGCCGGATCATCCTGTTCGGCTACACCTGGGCGCTGATGCATCATATGCTGGGCGGCGTACGGCACCTCATCTGGGACACGGGCGCGGGCCTGGAAAAGCATACCGCCTCGAAGATCGCCTGGGCGACGCTGGCCGGCTCGATCCTGCTCACGCTGCTGATCTGGATCGCCGGCACCATGGCGCGGGGAGCTTGATGATGAGCGGCAAAAACACCGACATGCGCACGCCGCTGGCGAGGGTCCGCGGCCTCGGCTCCGCCCGCGAGGGCACCGGGCATTTCTGGCGCCAGCGCCTGACCGCGATCGCCAACATCCCGCTGATCCTGTTCTTCGTCGGTTTCCTGATCGCGCTCAACGGCGCCGACCACGAGCATGTGCGGGCAGCCCTTGCCAACCCGTTCGTGGCGCTGGTGATGGCCCTGGTGCTCATCTCCGGTCTCACCCATATGCGGATCGGCATGCAGGTGATCATTGAGGATTACGTGCATGGCGAAGGCATGAAGCTGGCGCTGATCGCGCTCAATACATTTTTCACCATAGCGGTCGGCGTCGCCTCGATCTTCGCCCTGCTCAAGCTGGCATTCGGAGGCTGAGTTGGCCAAGGACGCGAAACAAGCCAACACGGCAGGCTATACCCTTGTCGACCACAAGTTCGACGTGGTGGTCGTTGGCGCCGGCGGCGCCGGCCTGCGCGCCACGCTCGGCATGGCCGAACAGGGGCTGCGCACCGCCTGCATCAGCAAGGTGTTCCCGACCCGCTCGCACACGGTGGCGGCGCAAGGCGGCATTGCCGCCTCGCTGTCCAACATGGGTCCCGATTCCTGGCAATGGCACATGTACGACACCGTCAAGGGCTCGGACTGGCTGGGCGATGTCGACGCCATGGAATATCTGGTGCGCGAGGCGCCGGCCGCGGTCTACGAGCTCGAACATTACGGCGTGCCGTTTTCGCGCACCGAAGAGGGCAAGATCTACCAGCGGCCGTTCGGCGGCCACATGATGAACTATGGCGAAGGTCCCCCCGTGCAGCGCACCTGTGCCGCCGCCGACCGCACCGGGCATGCCATCCTGCATACGCTTTACGGCCAGTCGCTGAAGAACAATGCGCAGTTCTTCATCGAGTATTTCGCGCTCGACCTGATCATGGAGCCGGACGGCACCTGCACCGGTGTCGTCGCCTGGAACCTGGATGACGGCACCATCCACCGCTTCTCGGCCAAGATGGTGGTGCTGGCGACCGGCGGCTATGGCCGCGCCTATTTCTCGGCCACCTCGGCGCACACCTGCACCGGCGACGGCGGCGGCATGGCCGCGCGTGCCGGCTTTCCGCTGCAGGACATGGAGTTCGTGCAATTCCACCCGACCGGCATCTATGGCGCCGGCTGCCTGATCACCGAGGGTGCGCGCGGCGAGGGCGGCTATCTCGTCAATTCCGAGGGCGAGCGCTTCATGGAGCGCTACGCGCCGTCAGCCAAGGACCTTGCCTCGCGCGACGTCGTCTCGCGCTGCATGACGCTGGAGATCCGCGAAGGCCGCGGCGTCGGCAAGAACAAGGACCACATCTTCCTGCATCTCGACCATCTCGATCCCGCCGTCCTGCATGAGCGGCTGCCGGGCATTTCGGAATCGGCCAAGATCTTTGCCGGTGTCGACCTGACCAAGGAGCCGATCCCGGTGCTGCCCACGGTCCACTACAATATGGGCGGCGTGCCGACCAATTACTGGGGCGAGGTGCTCAATCCGACGGCGCTCAATCCAGACCAGGTGTCGCCCGGATTGATGGCTGTCGGCGAAGCCGGCTGCGCCTCCGTGCACGGCGCCAACAGGCTCGGTTCGAATTCGTTGATCGATCTTGTGGTGTTCGGCCGCGCGGCGGCGATCCGCGCCGGCCAGGTCATCGACCGCAAGTCGGCGATCCCTTCGCCCAACGAAGCCTCGGTCGAAAAGATCATGGACCGCTTCGACCGGCTGCGTTACGCCAACGGCTCGACACCGACGGCGGTGCTGCGTGAAAAGATGCAGAAGGCGATGCAGGAAGACGCGGCCGTATTCCGCACGCAGGAGTCGCTCGAAAATGGCTGTAAGCGCATTTCGCAGATCTGGGGCGAGTTGAAGGACATCAAAGTGTCCGACCGCTCGATGATCTGGAACTCCGATCTGGTCGAAACGCTGGAGCTGGAAAACCTGATGGCCAATGCCATCACCACGGTCTACAGCGCCGAGGCGCGCAAGGAGAGCCGTGGCGCGCACGCACGCGAGGACTTTTCGGCGCGCGACGACGCGGTCTGGCGCAAGCATACGCTGGCCAGGCTGAGCGAAGACGGCGAGGTGGCACTCTCCTACCGGCCGGTGCACACCGAGCCGCAGCTGGCTGAAAAGGACGGCGGCATCAGCCTCGCCAAGATCGCGCCCAAGGCCAGAGTGTATTGAGGATCGAACATGGTTGAACTCACGCTCCCCAAGAATTCGCAGATCAAGCCGGGCAAGACCTGGCCGAAGCCGGAGGGCGCCACCAATCTGCGGGAATACCGCATCTATCGCTGGTCGCCGGACGACGACGAGAACCCGCGCATCGATACCTATTTCGTCGACATGGACGACTGCGGGCCGATGGTGCTCGACGCGCTGCTGTGGATCAAGAACAAGATCGACCCGACGCTGACCTTGCGGCGTTCCTGCCGCGAAGGCATTTGCGGCTCCTGCGCCATGAACATCGACGGTTCCAACACGCTCGCCTGCACCAAGGGCTGCGACGACATTTCGGGCGCGGTAAAAGTCTACCCGCTGCCGCATATGCAGGTGGTCAAGGATCTGGTGCCCGACCTCACCAATTTCTACGCCCAGCACGCGTCGATCCAGCCTTGGCTGAAGACGGTGTCGCCGGAGCCGGCCAAGGAGTGGCTGCAGAGCCATGAGGACCGCGAGAAGCTCGACGGGCTCTATGAATGCATATTGTGCGCCTGCTGCTCGACCTCGTGCCCGAGCTATTGGTGGAACGGCGACCGCTATCTCGGCCCGGCAACGCTTCTGCAGGCCTATCGCTGGCTGATCGATAGCCGCGACGAGGCCACCGGCGAGCGGCTCGACAATCTCGAAGACCCGTTCCGGCTCTATCGCTGCCACACCATCATGAACTGCGCGCAGACCTGCCCCAAAGGCCTCAACCCGGCCAAGGCGATCGCGGAGATCAAGAAGATGATGGTGGAGAGAAGGGTTTAGGCGGTTGGTTGGTTGCCGGCGAGAGTAATCCAATGAGCGATGACCTTCCCATCCTTTCCCCTGTGGAAGCTCGCATTCTCGGCTGCCTGATCGAGAAGAAGGAGCTGACGCCGGATGTCTATCCGCTGACGCTCAACGCGGCACTGGCCGCCGCCAACCAGAAGACGGCGCGCGAGCCGGTGATGGCGCTGGAGCAGAGCGAGGTGCACCGGGGGCTGAAGCTGCTCGAACAAAAGGGGCTGGTGCGGCAGATGTTCGGTTCGCGTGTCGAGCGCTACGAGCACCAGATGGCGCAGCGCTTCTCGCTGACCACACCGCAGACCGCCTTGATCGGCTTGCTGTTGCTGCGCGGGCCGCAGACGGCCCATGAATTGTCGGCGCGCACCGAGCGCATGGCACGGTTTTCGTCGATCGAAGATTTGCGCGCCGAGCTCGACATGCTGATCGGCCGCCGACCGCCACTCATCCAGGAAATCCCACGCGGACCGGGCCAGCGCGAGGAGCGTTACGTCCATCTGCTGAGCGGGATTCCGCAGATCGCCCCCATCGCCATGCAGGCTGCGTCGGCTGCTTCATCTGCCTCCGGCCTCGAGGAGCGCGTCAGCGCCCTCGAGGAGGAGATTGCAATGTTACGCGCCCGCATCGACGCGCTGACCGGCGAGCGCTAGGTTCACCTCCTCGAGTAAACGCCGCTCGCTTCGCCGTCGGGGTCGATCAGCCGCAACTGGTTGCCGTCCAGTTGCCAACGCAAGGAGACCGGCTTCAGGTCACCGGGCTTGAATTTCCAGAGGCCCGTAAGGTCGGGCCGGCAACCATTGACGGATTTGTAGGTTCCTGCCGTCGGCGTGAAAACCAGGGTCGAACCGCGCACGGAGGCCTTGCCGGTTTTCAGGGTCAGCGACCGGACCTGACCGCAGCCGTCGACCAGAGACGATTGGAACAGCGCGTAATAGGTGCGCCCGTCAGCCCCGAAGGTAAAGGTGACGCTGCCGCCGCTGCCTGGATCGCAGTTGCTGAATGTGTCGCAATAATTGCCGCTGGCAACTGCAAAACCCCACTTGCCGACGAGCGCTCCCGGCATCGCACCGAGGCGCGAGCGTGTCGTCGGTCCCTTGCCCTGGCCGTAAGCGCCGCCGGCGCTGAAGGCCAGCCAGCCGGCAAGCCCGACAAGTGCCGCCCGGCAGGCGTGGTGTGACGAGGCCCTCAACATCCTTTGCTCGCAACAAGCTGCCGGAGATAGACAAGCCGCGTGCCGATGACATTGTTGACGATCGCCGTCTTGCCGGCCGGCGCCATGCCGCCGTATTTCTTGACCGACGGCCCATGATTCTTCGCCTCTTCGTAACCTGCCATCAATTGCCGCAGATCCGCACAGGACATCGAGGCGTACTTCGCCTGCTCCTGCGGGCTGATGACGCTCGATTGCGCCATGCCGGCGGAGTTGGCCGCCGCCATGCCGGCCATGCCGACGACCGCAGAAACCGGGTTGATGCCGACGCAGCCCGATAGGCCGAGGCACAGGACCGGTGCCGCCAGGACTGTATGCCGGACGCTCATGGCCGACGCTCCCCACACGGCCGCTTCGGATCGCGATGGTCGGCGACGGTTCCGCCGAGAGCGATGGACAACAGATAGACGCGTGGATTGAAGCCTGCCGAGGCGAGCCCCGACAGTGTCCTGAACAATTGCAAATGATACATCGAACCCCCTTGTGGCTGTTTGCGATGCGCTTCCTGATCGGAAACGCGCTGCAAACTAGGTCCGGCAAAAGCGGGCAGCTTGGACGCAGCGGCCCTAAAAACGGCCCAAACGGCCCTGTATTGACGTTTTCGGAGGCGCGGCGCATATCACGCCGCTTCTGATTGACCTGAGGCATGGGGGATGCCGGTGACGGCGACGATGGGGCCAACCGCCTCGTTCCGACTGATGACGGACGCGCTTCCGGAGCGGGATCGCGTCGAGGTCATGCGCGAGGTCTATGGCCGCACGGTGCTCAAGGTCGATCTCGATCCACTCGGCCCGACGCATGTCGATATGCAGGTGCGCGCGTTGCCTGGCCTCGGCATCGCCACGGGCACGTGTTCGGAATTCCGCGTCCATCATTCGACGTCGCTGATCGACAGCGACGATCTCGTCCTCCTGGTCGCCCTCGATGGCGCAAGCGTGATGAAGCATCGCGGCCGCGAGGAGCCGGTCGGCAACGGCCAGGCGCTGATGATGAGCGGCGAGGAGGTCGGCCTCAATGTCATCCAGCCAGGCGGTCTTCGCTTCGTCAATATGAGCTTCTCGCTCAAGGCACTGTCACCGCTGATCGGCGACCCGGCGCCGGCGCTGATGCAGCCGCTGCCAACCTCCGGCGGGGCGATGCGGCTGCTGCTCGACTATGTCAGGTCGATCCAGGATGCCGGCGACGTGCTGACCCCGGAGGCCTGGCATCTGGCGACGACGCATATTTTCGATCTCGTCGCTCTGGCCATGGGTGCCACCCGAGACGCGGCAGAAATCGCCCGGGGCCGAGGCGTGCGCGTGGCGCGGCTGCGTGCCATCAAGGCCGAAATAACAGCCCATGGCGGCGACCTGTCGGCCGAAGACATCGCCCGCCGTCACCGCCTTTCGGCCCGCTACATCAGAAAACTGTTCGAGAGCGAAGGCACGTCGCTGTCGGATTTCATGCTGTGCCAGCGCCTGTTGCGCGCGCATCGGATGCTCAGCAATCCTCGTCATGCCGGACGCAGCATCACGGCGATCGCCTTCGAGGCAGGCTTCAACGACCTCTCCTATTTCAACCGGGCGTTCCGGCGGCGCTACGGCGCGACGCCATCGGATGTGCGGGCGGCCGCGTTGAAGGGCTGACCGCAAACGAAAACGCCGGCCCAAGGGCCAGCGGTTTCTGGATGAATTTGCCGTTCGGGCCTTCAGCCGAGCTTGGCGTCGAGCGATACGTTTATGGCGCCGAGCGCCTTCGAGACCGGACAGCCGGCCTTGGCCCTTTCGGCCAATTCCTTGAACTTCGCCGCGTCGATGCCCGGGACCTTGCCGACCACTGTGAGGGCGCTGCCGGTGATCCCGGTGCCGGGAACCAGCGTCACCACGGCCTTGGCGTCGAGTTCGGTGGCGGGGGTGCCGTTCTCGGCCAGGAAATGCGAAAACTGCATGGCAAAGCAGCCGGCGTGCGCCGCCGCGATCAGCTCTTCAGGGTTGGTGCCGGATTTGCCGCTCTCGTCCTCGAAGCGCGCTTTGAACGAATAGGGCGTGCCCTTCAGGGTTCCGCTCTGGGTGTCGAGCGTGCCCGTGCCCTCTTTCAGATTGCCTTTCCAGACGGCGTTTGCGGTGCGGTCCATGAATTCCTCCTTATTACAGCGGTGGCGCCGGCCAGGCGGCGTTCCTCCCAACTATAGCGCGGGCGCGAGGGAAGGCCACCGCGCTGTTTGCGCGCGCATGCAGCACCGGCGAGCCCCACCGAATCTTTTTTGAAAAAAATGTGCGTGCAAAATGTCGACTTGCATCGGCCCCGAGCGTCCTGCGGGCGGCCACAGATTCTCGTGGCGGATGGAGGTTCGCATGAACAATCTGTTTTCTGCCCATTGGACAAGCACCTGCCGAACGGCTGATCCAGGGAAAAGCGGCCCGCTGCATGTGCCGCCCTCCGGCTTCGGCCGGCTGCTTGCGGCAGTTGCAATCATCGGCATTGCGGTCAGCCTTCTCGACCATGTCGCTGCCGGCAAGAACTCAACCGATACCGTGATCGCCTATGGTTCGTCACAGCAAGGGAGCTGGAAATGAAATATGTCTGTCTGGTCTATGGCGAGGAAAACGACCTCCATGCCATGACGCCGGAGCGTCTGGCCAAGCTCGATGCCGATTCGATGGCTCATGACCGGTCATTGGATCATCGTGGGGTGCTGATCGTCGCGCAGGCGCTGCAATCGGTGAAAACGTCGAAGACGGTGCGGCGACGCCAGGGCAAGCGGCTGATCACCGACGGCCCGTTCGCCGAAACCAAGGAGCAGTTGCTTGGCTTCGTCATGATCGAGGCCGACAATCTCGACCAGGCGCTGGAGATCGCCGGCGAGATCCCGCTGGCCGAAATCGGCACCATCGAGGTGCGGGCGATCTACAGTGTGCCGGGGTCATAGCCCCCGCCATGTGCTACAGCCACGCGGAAACCAAGGCGTTCGATTGAACGATCGTCCCGGTTCATTTGGTGCGCAACTTTTGCGTGTTGAAGCAAGGCGAGAGTTCTCCTATCGTCGCCGGGGTTCTTGGGGATTTCGACATGCCTTTCCTGATTGCTATCCTTGGCGTGATGGGCGCGGCGGCGTTCTGGTGGTACCGGATGAAGGCGATGAACGACGCGGCTCGCGAGGTTGCGGACGTTGTCGGGCGCGTGCAGGGCAACATCCGTCGCAAGAAGCTGCGCAAGCAGGCGGCTCTGTCGCCTCTGACGGCGATCGATGATCCGGTCGTAGCGGCGGCTACGCTGATCACATCAATCGTCTCCGAGGATGGGCCCATCCTGCCGCAGCGCGAGGCTGTCATCCGCGCGGTGATTTCCGAGATCGCCGACAAGAAGAAGACCGACGAGGCGGTGATCTACGCCAAATGGGCGGCGGCGCAGGTCGACGACACCACCGTCGTCATCGACAAGCTGGCGCCGTTCCTGCGCGAACGCCTCGATGTCGCCGAGCGGAACGATCTGCTGCAGATGGTCAACCGCGCCGCCCAGGGCGGGGAAAAACGCCTCGAAATATCCGACCAGAGGATATTGCGGCTGCGGCAGAAGCTGGGTTTCGAGGTCAACTGAGCGATAGCGCTCAGATCGCCTCGCCCTTCAACAATCGCGGCGTGCTGGCGGACAACCCCGACGCCTGCCGGATAAAAAAATCCTTCAGGCGCGGCATGCGTTCGACAAGGCCGAGGCCGATGTCGCGGACGGTTCGCAGCGGGCCGATATCGTTGGAAAACAGCCGATTCAGCGCGTCCGTGGTGATGCCCATCTGCACCGTGTCGAAGCGGCGCCACTGCTGGTAGCGTTCGAGGACGTCGAGCGCGCCGATGTCCTGGCCGAGCCGGTCGGCCTCGACGATCACCTCGGCAAGGGCCGCGACATCCTTGAAGCCGAGATTGAGGCCCTGGCCGGCGATCGGGTGGATGCCGTGGGCGGCATCGCCGGCGAGTGCGATGCGGGGCGCGACGAAAGCACGCGCAATGGTCAAGCCGAGCGGCCAGGCGCGCGGCGCATCAGTAACGCGGATCTCGCCAAGCTTCAGGCCAAAACGCTGCTCGAGTTCGTGTTCGAACAGGAGATCGTCACCGGCCACCAGCTTCTCGGCATCGGGCGTACGCTCGACCCAGACGATCGACGAGCGGTTGGTGCCGTCCTCACCGGGTTTGAGCGGCAATGTGGCGAAAGGCCCGGCCGGCAGGAAATGCTCTTCGGCGCGACCATTGTGCGGGCGTTCATGCGCTACCGTGCAGACGATGCCGGACTGGCCATATTCCCACTTCACCGTCTTGATGCCGGCCATGTCGCGCAGCTTCGAGTTGACGCCGTCGGCGGCGACCAGCAGCCGCGCCTTCAGCGCTGCGCCGTCGGCGAGATGCACGGTGATGCCACTGCCGTTGGTCTCGAAGCCCTGCACCGCGACGCCTTCGATGATATCGATGCCGAGCCTTTCGGCGCTGGCCCGCAAGGCGCCGTTCAGCACCTTGTTGGCGACCATATGCGCAAAGGGCTCGCCCGGCGCCACTTCGCCGCCGAAGGTCAGGAAGACCGGACGCACCGGATCGGCGGTGCGCGAATCGGTGATGATCATCTCAGTGATCGCCTGCGCCTGGGGTGCGATCTCGGCCCACACGCCGAGCTGGTCGAGCATGCGGCAGGCGGCAGCGGCAATGGCCGAGGCGCGGCCATCCCTTTGCCAGGCGCCAGCAGGTGCCGCATCGACGAGAGCGATGGCGAGGCCCGGTCGCGCCTGTTTCAGCGATACGGCGGCGGCCAGGCCGACATAGCCGGCGCCGGCGACCAGGACATCGAGCCCGGATCTGTTTTTCGTGTCCGCCTTGCGTTCCATCATCTTCGCTCCTGCGCCGGCCGGGTCTTGCGCCCTTGACTGCCTGTCCGTCCTGTCGGAAACCGCCATAACACTTCTGCGGCGAGGGCGCGAAATATGACGGCAGCCATGGACGAGCTTCTCGGCATTCTCGACCTCGAGAAGCTGGAACACAATCTGTATCGTGGTCGCAGCCCGCTGCTCGACTGGCAGCGCGTGTTCGGCGGCCAGACCATCGCCCAGGCGCTGGTGGCGGCGCAGCGGACAGTGGATCCCGATCGGTACGTGCATTCGCTGCACGGCTATTTCATGCGGCCCGGCGACACCAAGGTGCCGATCGTCTACGAGGTCGACCGCATTCGCGACGGCGGCTCCTTCACCACGCGGCGCGTGGTGGCGGTCCAGCACGGCCAGGCGATCTTTTCGCTCGAAGCCTCGTTCCAGCAGGATGAGGTCGGCCTGGAGCACCAGGTGCCGATGCCGCAGGACGTTCCGGGGCCGGACACATTGCTGTCGCAACGCGAATTGCTGGGCAAATTCGGCGAGGCGGTGCCCGATGGGATCAAACGCTACTGGGAGCGCGACCGGCCGATCGAGATGAAGCCGGTGATGCTGAAGCATTACACCAGCCGCGAAAAGCTGGAGCCAAAGCAGAACATCTGGATCCGCACCACCGGTCCGGTGCCGGCGGACCGCGCCATCCAGGCAGCGGTGCTCGCCTATCTCTCCGACATGACGCTGCTCGACACATCGACCTTCGCGCATGGCCGCGCCATTTTCGATCGCGATATCCAGGCGGCGAGCCTCGACCACGCCATGTGGTTCCACCGCAGCCATGCGCTCGACGACTGGATGCTCTACACGCAGGACAGCCCGTCGACGCAGGGCTCGCGCGGCTTTACACGCGGCTCGCTGTTTGCCCGCGACGGTACGCTGATTGCCTCGGTTGCGCAGGAAGGGCTGATCCGGCTCAAGCGATCGCCTGCAGAGTAGGCATTTTTCGAAATTTGCCCAATTTTTAAGCAGGCGTATCGCCGCAGCTGTGGGCAGGTTGCGTCGGCGCACTCCCTAATCTCTTTGTTTACAGTGGGTTAACACCCTGCTTCCGCACTTGGCACGGAGCTTGAATCCTTGTGGGCACTCTCCGGCTCTTTGGGATCGGTGAAGGTGTACAAACGCGGGGGACCGCAACAGCAAAGGGTGAAACCTTATGAAAATCGTGATGGCAATCATCAAGCCGTTCAAGCTCGACGAGGTACGCGAAGCGCTCACCGCCGTCGGCATCCAGGGCCTGACCGTCACCGAAGTCAAAGGCTACGGGCGTCAGAAAGGGCATACGGAGATCTATCGCGGGGCGGAATACGCGGTCAGCTTCCTGCCGAAGATCAAGATCGAAGTCGCGGTCAGTGCCGACATGGTCGACAAGGCCGTCGAAGCCATCACCGCAGCCGCCAAGACCGGCCAGATCGGCGACGGCAAGATCTTCGTTTTCGGCATCGATCAGGCGGTGCGCATCCGCACCGGCGAAACAGACACCGACGCGCTCTGAGCGGCGATCACGTATTCCAATGGAGAGTTCAATGAATATTCCTTCCACCTTGAAGACGACGGGACGAGCTGCCCTTTTGGGTTCGCTTACTCTCGCAGCATTGGGCACGGTTGCCGCCTTCGCACAGGAAGCGGCACCGGCCGCAGCCGCGGCCGCGCCGGCTGCTGCCCCGACCCCGGTGCTCGACACCGGCAACACCGCCTGGATGCTGACCTCGACGGCGCTGGTGCTGATGATGACCATTCCGGGCCTGGCGCTGTTCTACGGCGGCATGGTGCGCAAGAAGAACGTGCTCGCCACCGTCATGCAGAGCTTCGCCATCACCTGCCTGGTGACGGTGCTGTGGTTCATGTTCGGCTATTCGCTGGCCTTCTCGGACGGCGGCGGCGTGAACAGCTATATCGGCGGCACCTCGAAGTTCTTCCATCACGGCATCACCACGGCCTCGCTGTGGCTGCCGGGCGTCGCCAACATTCCTGAATTCGTGTTCTCGATGTTCCAGATGACATTCGCCATCATCACGCCGGCGCTCATTGCCGGCGCCTTCGCCGAACGCATGAAGTTCTCGGCGCTGCTGATCTTCATGGCGTTGTGGCTGCTGGTCGTCTACGTGCCGATCGCGCATTGGGTCTGGGGTGGCGGCTTCCTCGGATCGGCGGGCGTGCTCGACTTTGCCGGCGGTACGGTCGTTCACATCAACGCCGGTGTCGCCGGTCTGGTCTGTGCGCTGGTTCTCGGCAAGCGCGAAGGCTATGGCACCACCAACATGGCGCCGCATAACCTGGTCTATTCGGTGATCGGCGCTTCACTGCTGTGGGTTGGCTGGTTCGGCTTCAACGCCGGTTCGGAACTGGCAGCCGACGGTCTTGCCGGCGCTGCCATGCTCAACACCCAGGTTGCCACCGCCGCGGCGGCACTGGCCTGGATGTTCGCCGAATGGATCGTCGCCAAGAAGCCTTCCGTGCTCGGCATCATCTCGGGTGCGGTTGCCGGCCTGGTCGCGGTGACGCCGGCTTCCGGCTTCGTCAACCCGACCGGTGCCTTCATCGTCGGCATCGTCGCAGGCGTCGTCTGCTACCTCTCGGCGGTCAAGGTCAAGCACATGTTCGGCTATGACGACTCGCTCGACGCCTTCGGCGTGCATGGCGTCGGCGGTGTGGTCGGCGCTCTGCTCACCGGCGTGCTCGCCGACCCGGCGATCAACAGCCTCGGCGCAGGTGCTTCGCTCGGCAAGCAGATCTACGGCGTTGCCGTCACCATCGTGTGGACCGGCATTGCCACCTTCGTGCTCCTCTACATCGTCAAGGCGCTTGTCGGCCTGCGCCCGACGACCCAGGAAGAGGTCGAAGGCCTCGACATCTCCCAGCATGGCGAAGTGGTGCCGTAAGGGCGGAACCCTCCTCCCGCCGGCCCCATATCTCCACGCAATTCCGAATGGAAAGCGCTGCACAGTTCTCCTGGAATTGCTTTGAAAGATCCCGTCGTGACGCTCCCGAAAGGAGTTCACGCATTGAGGCCCGGATCGCATCCGGGCCTCTTTTTTTGGCAAGCCATTCCGGCAATGCCCGGCTTCACGCAATCACGTTCGCGTGATCATGTTTTTTGAGGAAACAACGACCGCTCTGGTTCCGAACCGTGGGGACGATCGTCGTTCTGACGCTCGTGCCAAACAACAGGGAAGGAAACCATCTCATGAACCTCAAGAACATCTGTCTCGGAGCGCTTGCTCTTTCCATGATCGGCGGCGTGGCGTTTGCCGGTGCTCTGGACGAGCCCGACAACATGGCGCCGTTCTTCACGGATTCCGGCATGAAAACCATGAAGCCGATGGCGGGCTTCAAGACAGCTTTCATGGCCATGCCGATGGAAAAGCAGGAAGCGATGAAGAAGGAATGCCAGGATGCGGCGATGAGCAAGCCGCATGCGGAATTCTGCGCCAATGTGCAGGCGCTCGGCGGCGCCAACTGATTTGCCGCGATCGGGCCGAGGCCCGATCTCCGTTCAGACGACCAATGGCGGGCCGGCAGCCCGCCATTGTTTCGTTCGATGGAGCTCCATCGGTCCGTCGTCCATCATTGCCTCATACGGCTCAACCGGCGGTAATGAGGTTTGAGCGTCTCAACCTCTTATAGTTAATGCGCCCTTAACCTTCCCACCGATAGTCTGAGACCCGAATCTGCCGGAGTGCGCCACGCACCCGGCGAGTCCACGACAGACGGGGAAGAGCATGCGTTCAGGGGCTTCAGCACCGCTCGCGCTGGCCGATACGGGGCACGGCATCCAGGCGTTCGCGCGGCGTCAGGTCGGGCGGCTGGTTGGCGTCGGCCTGTTCGCGCTGGCCGCCTTTGGCGTTGCCAGCCTTGCCACCTGGAATGTCGCCGATCCGAGTTTTTCCCACGCGACGAACAACTCCGTCACCAACGCCATGGGCTATGCGGGTGCCGTGTTCTCCGACCTCGCCATGCAGTTCTTCGGCCTCGCCGCCGTCGCCGCCCTGGTTCCGACGGTCATCTGGGGCTTCCTGCTGTTTTCCGCGCGCGGTGTCGACAGGCTGCCCAAGCGCGGGTTGTCCTGGTTCGGCTTCGCGCTGCTGGCCGCGGCGATGGTCGGCTGCGTGGTGCCGCCCAAGACCTGGCCGCTGCCCACCGGCCTCGGCGGCGTGTTCGGCGACATGGTGCTGAAGATCCCCGGTGTCGTCATCGGCGGCTATCCGACCGGGCTGATCGCCAGCATCATCGCCATCCTGCTGTCGGCGCCCGCACTGTGGCTCTTCGCCCATGGCTCGGCGCTGATCGGACGCAAGAACGGCTTTGCCGTGATGGAGGACGAGCCCGCCGTCGATCCGCGCGAGGACGACCTTTTGTTCGACAATGACGAGGACGAAGGCGACGAGGGCATCCTGGCGCTCGGCGCCATCACCCATTGGTGGCTGTCGCTGCGCGCGTGGATGCACCGCCGCGCCGTGCGCCGCAGGCAGGAGCGGGACGAGTACGAGCCGGAGATGGAGCAGCGCTCCACCGCCTGGCGCCGCGCCGCCGAACGGGTCGAATCGGCCGAGTTCGCCGAGCAGCGGATGAGCCAGGATGGCCGCGCCCGCGTCGAG
The DNA here is from genome assembly GCF_003997175.1 of Mesorhizobium sp. Primo-A. Taxonomy (NCBI): domain Bacteria; kingdom Pseudomonadati; phylum Pseudomonadota; class Alphaproteobacteria; order Hyphomicrobiales; family Phyllobacteriaceae; genus Mesorhizobium; species Mesorhizobium sp. Primo-A. The sequence continues at coordinate 7,860 of NZ_RZTG01000014.1, read as the reverse complement.
CCGGAATTCTTCGCCGCCATGGTCAACGACCGCAGCGCCTCGCTCGACCCCGACGATGCCGATATCTTCGACGACCGCTTCGACAATGCGGGCGAGGATGCCGATTTCGACGATGAGCCTGTCGTGCAACGCCGAGGCGCGCCGACCGCCAAGGTACAGCCGTTCCGTTCCGATGCCGCCACGCGCGTCGAGGCGCCGGCGGCGCGCCCCGTGCCCGGCGCCCGTGTGCAGCGCGAGGCGCAGACATCGCTGATCGGCTCTGAAAAATTCGAAATGCCGTCGCTGCACTTCCTCTCCGAGCCGAAGAACGTGGTGCGCGACGCCAGCCTGTCCAAGGACGCGCTGGAACAGAACGCGCGCCTGCTCGAAGGCGTGCTGGAGGATTTCGGCGTCAAGGGCGAGATCATCGCCGTCCGTCCGGGTCCGGTCGTCACGCTCTATGAGCTCGAACCGGCGCCCGGCATCAAATCGTCGCGCGTCATCGGCCTGTCCGACGACATCGCCCGCTCGATGAGCGCCATCGCCTGCCGCGTCGCGGTGGTGCCCGGCCGCAACGCCATCGGCATCGAACTGCCGAACGCCAAGCGCGAAACCGTCTATCTCAGGGAGATCCTGGCCAGCCGCGACTTCGAGACGACGAAGGCCAAGCTGGCACTGGCGCTGGGCAAGACCATCAATGGCGAGGCGGTCATCGTCGACATCGCCAAGATGCCGCACGTGCTGGTCGCCGGCACCACCGGCTCGGGCAAGTCGGTCGCCATCAACACCATGATCCTGTCGCTGCTCTACCGGCTGACGCCGCAGGATTGCCGGCTGATCATGATCGATCCGAAGATGCTGGAACTCTCGGTCTATGACGGCATCCCGCATCTGCTGACGCCCGTCGTCACCGATCCGAAGAAGGCGGTGGTGGCGCTGAAATGGACCGTGCGCGAGATGGAGGACCGCTACCGCAAAATGTCCAAGGTCGGCGTGCGCAACATCGACGGCTTCAACGCCCGTGTCAGCCAGGCGGACAAGAAGGGTGAGAAGATCTCGCGCACCGTTCAGACCGGCTTCGACCGCCAGACCGGCGAGGCGATCTACGAGACCGAGAACCTCGATCTCGAGCCGATGCCTTATATCGTCGTCATCATCGACGAGATGGCCGACCTGATGATGGTCGCCGGCAAGGACATCGAAGGTGCCGTGCAGCGCCTGGCGCAGATGGCGCGCGCCGCCGGCATCCATGTCATCATGGCAACGCAGCGGCCGTCGGTCGACGTCATCACCGGCACCATCAAGGCCAATTTCCCGACCCGCATCTCCTTCCAGGTGACGTCGAAGATCGACAGCCGCACCATTCTGGGCGAGCAGGGCGCCGAGCAGCTGCTCGGCATGGGCGACATGCTCTACATGGCCGGCGGCGGCCGTATCCAGCGCGTGCACGGCCCGTTCGTCGCCGATGAAGAGGTCGAGAAGATCGTCGCGCATCTGAAGCTGCAGGGCGTGCCGGAGTATCTCGACGCCATCACCGAGGATGATGGCGAGGATGACGACGAGCCGTCAGGCAAGGGTGGAGCGAGCGGCGGTGGCGGCAACAGCAATTTCGAGGATTCCGACGATCCTTACGATCAAGCGGTCTCCGTGGTGCTGCGCGATGGCAAGGCCTCGACCAGCTATATCCAGCGCCGGCTGGGCATCGGCTATAACCGCGCTGCCTCGATCATCGAGAAGATGGAGAAGGAAGGTATCGTCGGCCCGGCCAACCATGCCGGCAAGCGCGAGATCCTGGTGCCGACCGAAGAGGACAAGTTCTGACCAGAAAGCCTGACCCTTGCGACATCCGGCAACCTTGAACCTTTCAAGGCGTTGAAGCGACCAAGGGACGCCCGACCCGCCAAATTTCAGCCCAACTGGGGGTCCAAGCACAGAACAACTCAGGAATCAGACGAGAGTGACCGACATGAAAAACGATCTTTCAGCGCTCAGCACATTTGCTCCATCCCGGCGTCAGTTGCTGGGCCTCGGTCTGGCGTTTGCAGGGGCGGCAGCCTTCAACGCGGTGCCCGGCTTCCAGGTGCTGGCCTCGGCGCAGGCGGCTGTGCCGGCCGCTGCGCAGAAGATCGCCGACCACTTTTCCTCGGTCAAATCGATGAGCGGCGAATTCGTGCAGTTCGGCCCCAAGGGCGAGCAGACCGGCGGCAAGTTCTTCCTCGAACGGCCGGGCAAGATCCGCTTCAACTACGACGGCTCTTCGAACTTCCGGGTGATTTCAGACGGCCAGTCGGTGGTCATCCTGAACAAGAGGCTCAACACGTCCGATCTCTATCCGCTGTCGAAGACACCCTTGAAGCTGCTGCTCGACAACAGGATCGACCTCTCCGGCGACCGCGTCAAAAGCGTCAAGCAGGAGGACGACCTCACAACCATCCAGCTCGCCGACAAATCGGTGTTCGGCAATTCGAAGATCACCATGATGTTCGATCCGAAAACCTTCGACTTGCGGCAGTGGACGATCACCGACGCGCAGGGCAAGGATACGACGGTGATGATCTTCAACACCAAGGAAGGCGTCAGCTTCGCGCCGGATACTTTCGCCATCGACTACACGGCGAACCGCGAGCTCAACACCAACAAGGCGCGCTAGCTTCAAACGCTCCAATAGCTGTGGAAAGCACCGGGCCGCGCCTCGTCGAGCGTTGCCCGGCTTGTCTTTGCGGCTTGCGGCTGGCAATTTCCCGGACCGACTCCGTCAAAAGGCGTCTTCCCCGCCGGGACCCATCGGTTCTGGCCGGTTGCACGCTGTCCTGGATTGCCAAATGCCCTTCTCCATCGCCACCTGGAACATCAACTCCGTTCGCCTTCGCATGCCGATCGTCGAGCGCCTGCTCGTCGAGCATGCGCCCGACGTGCTGTGCCTGCAGGAAACCAAGGTTCCCGACGAACTGTTCCCCGAGAAGGCTTTCCGCAAGCTCGGCTACGAGCACATCGCCTTCCATGGCCAGAAGGGCTACCACGGCGTAGCAACCGTGGCGCGGCGGCCGATCGAATTGGTCGAAAAGCGACGCTTTTGCGAAATCGAGGACAGCCGGCACCTCTCGGTGACGGTGCGGGCCGGCGGCAAGGCGATCCTGCTGCATAATTTCTACGTCCCGGCGGGCGGCGACGAACCGGATCCCGTCATCAACAGGAAGTTCAAGCACAAGCTCGATTTCGTTGCCGAGATGAATGCCATCCGGGCAGAACATGACGAGGTGTCCGGCTCGGTGCTGGTCGGCGACCTCAACATCGCCCCGCTCGAACATGACGTCTGGTCGCACAAGCAATTGCTCAACGTGGTCAGCCACACGCCGGTCGAGACGGAAAATTTCGAGGCGATGCGTCGCGCCGGCAACTGGGCCGACCTGATGCGGCTCAACGTGCCGGATGAGCAGAAGCTCTACACCTGGTGGAGCTATCGCGCGCAGGATTGGGAGCTGTCCAATCGCGGCCGCCGCCTCGACCACGTCTGGTCGTCGCCGAACCTTGTGCCCAGCTTTTCCGGCTACGAGATCCTGCGTCTGGCGCGCGGCTGGGAGCGCCCGTCGGACCATGTGCCTGTCATCGCGCGGTTCGATCTGGACTAGTCTGGTCGAAAATGCCCGCGTGCGGCAGTCAGTCTGTAGAGTTGGGACCGGCTGGATCCACCCACGGGCGGCCCAATCGTGTCACCATCGCCGCGTACCCAACGGCACCTGCCGCCCAGAGGAAGATGCCAAGCTCTTTGACGACGTCCTCGGCGATGGCGGCCGCAGAACCGGGGGTAGGAAACAGCTCTCCGAGCTGGTCGATCGATGCTGACATCGCCAGCAGGAAGCCTGCGGCCACAAAGATGATCGTGCCGTCGAATGTTTTCCGTCGCAGCCGGAAGAACCAGAACAACCCGGCGGCGGCGTAGGCAATCATCGGAACGATCTCCGGTATCCCAACAATGGGCAGCACGTCCTCATGGATCAACAACAGGTCATCGAGGCCCAAGAGGAGGGTAAGGCCGCCGAGAAACGTGCAATCCCATCGGCGCGTGAGCAGGCCAGCAAACAGGGTTGCGGCGCCGGAGCCGATCCATAGCGAAGCACCCAGGGACGAAATCCACCCCGTATAGAAACCGACTCCGGCGGCTGCGGATGGATCTCGATAAAAGATCCACGCGTCCAGACCACGAATTTGCGCGACGGACAGCGCGGCCAAGAGCATCGCAACGTTAATCGCCGCCGCCGCCACCACGACCAAGCGCCAGGCTATTGTCCATTCGCCGCCATGCTTTGTGTTCGGCGCGCTGTTCTCTGGCATTAGCTATTCTCATTGAGGACTGAGAGGAACTCCATTGGAATCAAAGATCAAGAAGTGCTGACCTATGCCTAATCCATTACGATGGCTGCCAGTTCTGCCGCGCCGAGAACTCCGCCTGCATTGTGCCGGTGGTCAGCATCGAACGGTTGCAGCGCTTCGCTCCACCGAACCCATTGTACCATGGCGCCGATGTTCAGGGGAGGCCGGCCTGCAAATGCCCGACCTGAATCCCAGCACGCTTCGAAGCGCGTCCAAATAAATTCGAACTCAAACGGCGCGCTTCACGTCTTCACGCATGTCGTTGCCCCAGGGCTGCTGCGCTGACAGGCCTGCGAGATCCGGTAGATGGGGATGGTCGCGGCGGCGTGTCGCCAGCATCCGTTGCGCCGCTTCGATGATTGTCGGCGCCGGGACATCGGCGACCAGGCCGGTCGGGCTGGCATGGCGGGTCGCGATCACGTCCACGCAGTTCGAAAGCGGCCTCCAACGGGCCATGTTGGCGCCGCCATTGAGGATAACCATCGGCGTCATCACCGTTGCCATGAGATGTGCGGTACCGCCTTCGGCGCCGATGTAAAGATCGGCAAACTCGCCGAGCGCCAGCAAGATGTCACCGATATCGACACCTCCGATCGCGGCGGAATCGACAAGCCGCAGCTTCGGCACGCGCTGAGCCAGCTCAGCCATATCGGGACCGTCGCCGGGGGTTTTCACATAGAGAAGGTTCACCCCGTCGGCGATCAGGCTGTCGGCGATTGCGGCAACCTGATCCGCCGACATGCGCTTGCTGGCGCTGCCATGCGCCGCGATAATGATCAAGGGAGCATGCTTGCCGTCCGCAAGGCTCCTGGCCGCCGCTCGTGCGGCCGGGCTAGGCTCCAGCCGATGATCGAAAGGCAGCCGCTTGCCGGCAAGGCGTTCGATGAGGCGATGGTAGCGCCAGGCATTGTGCCCGGGTCGTGCTTCAGGCCTTTGGCCCAGGCGCCAGGAAAGGGCGAAAGCCGGAAAGTTTGCCTCATAGGCAATGCCGCGGCCGAGCAGTGATGCCGAGGCCTGAAGCAGCCAACGCGCCGAGATGCGGAAATCGACGACGGCCAATCGCCCCTTGCCCTTGCTGTGACCGGCGATCAGGCGCGCCAGCGGCGTCCGCACATTGATCGCATCGACCAAATGGCCGGCATGGCGATTGAGGCTATGTTCAAGGGATGACGACCGGGTGGTTCCGTAGACGATGAAACTATCGGGGAATGCCGTTCTGGCGGCGCGCAATGCCGGAATCCGGATCAGTCCGTCGCCGAACGCGTCATTGCGGGAATACAAGATAATGGTCTCGTACCGCCCTGATGGCATGGCTCGCTCCCCCCAGGAGCCTGGTGGTGATGGCGCCTGCTGCGCCGGCCGCCTTCGAGGTGCTTTAGGATTTCACCTCTTGCCTGTCAACGGAGCCTTGCCGCTGGATCCGGGCGTCCGGACGGCCGCAGTGCGCCACGACCAGTTCATCGCTGTCGTTGAAAACACTTCTCCCTTCGGCTGCGAAGCCAGCAGCTTCGTGGGTACGCTAGATTTAGCCGGAGAAGCGCGGCGCCAGTTCCTCGATGCGGCGGATCATCGCCTGAAATTCCTCCGAGATGCGCTGGTGCAGCTTGACCGCGATCTCGGGATATTCCTCCAGGATGCGGCGGAACATCTTGCGGCTGAGGCGCATCACTTCCGAATCGATCTCGGCCGAGGCGCTGGTCAACCGGTTGGTGTCGGCGATCAATGCCAGTTCGCTCAGGATCGTGCCGGGGTCTGCCGTGCCAATCGGGATGCGTTCACCATTCTGCTCCCGGTAGAGCACGATGCGCCCGCTGACAACGATATAGGCGGAATCGGCCTCGTCGTCCTCGCGATAGAGCTTGTGGTTGGCAATCAGCCTGGTGTTCTCGGCGCCAAAGGCGAGCAGGCGCAGTTGTTCCTGCGTGAAGCCCTCGAAGAGCCTCACGGCGGACAGAACGCGGATGTCGTCATCCAGCGCCATCTAGCTATGTCCCCGAACCGACAGTCCGACTCCTCCTCTGCGAGTTCGATCCAAACCACCCTCCAACTGGATCGTACCCGAAAGCGGCCCCGCCCGGCCGCTCATTGGATAATGAAAATGTTTAAGGAACCAGCTTGTAGCCGCCGCTTTCTGTCACAAGAATTTCCGCATTGGAAGGATCGCGCTCGATCTTCTGGCGCAGCCGGTAGACATGGGTTTCCAGCGTGTGCGTGGTGACGCCGGAATTGTAGCCCCACACCTCCTCGAGCAGCACGTCGCGCGTCACCACCTTCTGGTCGGCGCGATAGAGATATTTGATGATCGAGGCCTCCTTCTCCGTCAGCCGCACCTTGCCGCCGCGCGGGTCGAGCAGCAGTTTCTGGCTGGGCTTGAAAGTATAGGGCCCGACCGAGAAGGTGGCATCCTCGCTCTGCTCATGCTGGCGCAACTGCGCCCGAATGCGCGCCAGCAGCACGGCGAAGCGGAACGGCTTCGTCACATAGTCGTTGGCGCCGGCCTCGAGACCAAGAATCGTATCCGAATCGGTGTCGTGACCGGTCAGCATGATGATGGGCGCCTTGTAGCCGCCCTTGCGCAGGATCTTCACCGCTTCGCGGCCATCCATGTCGGGCAGCCCGACATCCATGATGAGCAGATCGATGAGGCCGCCGCGCGCTGCGGCGACACCTTTTGCCGCAGTCGATTCCTGCAGCACGTCGAATTCCTCGTAAAGGGATAATTGCTCGACCAGCGTGCCGCGCAGGTCGTCATCGTCGTCGACGATCAGTATGGTGCGTGAAGTCATGGATCAATCCGTTGTTTTGAAAAGAAAATTCAGTTGACCGCTGCCTGTTTATGCGGAAGCTGACCGGCGTAACAGCCGTTCACAGTGATTTGTTCCGTGGCACGATCATACAAGAAAAAACACGATCGCAATGCAGCCGGCGCAATTTTGCGAAAAGGGCTGCGTGTGCTGACCGTGCGGGCGAGGCCTGGGCATCCAAGCCAGGGCCTGCTGCAGGCCGGGAAAACGGTGTTTGCCTGTGCGCTGGGGCGCGGCGGCATCTCGGCCGACAAGCGCGAAGGCGACGGCGCCACGCCGCTGGCCGCGATGCGGATCCTGTCGGGGTATTTCCGGGGGGATCAGTTCTCCAGCGGCCGCAGGACCCGGCTGGCGATGACGCCGATCGGGCCCGATCTGGGCTGGTGCGAAGTGCCTGACGACCGCAACTACAACAGGCCGGTCAGGATTCCCTATGGCGCCAGCCACGAACGCATGCGGCGCGACGACAGGCTCTACGATGCCTGCCTGGTGCTCGACTGGAACCTGTCGCCGCGCCGGCGCGGGCGCGGCAGCGCCATCTTCTTCCATCTGGCGCGCCCCGGCTTCACGCCGACGCAAGGCTGCGTGGCTGTCACGGCGCAAACCATGGCGCGGCTGCTGCCGCTGCTGTCGGACCGGACGGTGGTGAGGGTGGTAAGATAGTAAGATAGTAAGATAGTAGGGGAGTAGGGGAGTAGGGGAGTAG